>JAZSLF010000120.1:0-20413 GCA_045535205.1 Eubacteriales bacterium | reverse complement strand
AACACTTCTTGCTCCTGTTGTTTTGGGATTTATACATCTTATTACAACGTAGTATGTTTCACCGCTTACGCAGTCGGCATGGAGCTTAACCTCACCGCTTCCGTCAAGGCTGTCGGCATAGTCGATAAGATTTCCGTCTTTATCATAAACCCAGACTGCATCAAGGCTTGTGCCTTCTGTGAAGATATAGTGAGAGCCTGTCTTTTCCGCTGTGAACTCAAGAACTGCAGTTTCGTCAGTTCCGTCTTCAAAGTCAACTGAAATTCTGCCGTTACCGCTGAAGCCGATGCTTTCCGATTCTGAAAGCTCACTTTCGTCAATGGGACAAGGAAGCATTTCGCCCTCGTAAATGATCTCTTCAAGGGAGGTACAGCCGTCAAATGCACCCTCGGCAATTTCCGTTACACTTGAGGGGATAGTAATTGACGTGATACTGTCTTTACCCTTAAATGCGTTTTCACCGATTGCAACAACAGGTGAGCCTTCGTTTTCAGAAGGAACTGTTACTTCCGTTTCCTGTCCGTTGTACTTTTCAAGAGAAGCACCGTTTTCGGTTTCAACATATCTATCGGGATCAACATAAATATAGTCATATACCACATTTGCACGTCTGATATTTATACCAAATATATCAATTGCAGCCCAGTCATCTTTTGAACCTTCATAATAAATTGTTTCAAAAGACGAACATCCATCAATGATGTAGCTTATATCTACTACACTTTTCGGAATTACAATACTTTTTAGAGCAGTACAGAAACTGAATAAGCCATCAAGTCTTGTTACACCTTTAGGAATACTAACATTAGTAAGACTCTTACAATTATTAAATGCATCTTGTCCTATATATGACACACTACTCGGTATAACGACAGATTGAAGTAGGAAACATCGTTCGAATGCGTAACTTCCAATGCTGGTTAAACTGTCAGGAAGCTTAATATTTAAAAGTGATTCGCAACCTAAAAATGCACTATCAGCTATACATTTTGTTCCGTGACGAACACTATATTTACTAGTTGTTGAGTCGTTTGCTTCTATAAGGTGATTTGAAATGTATAATACTCCATTTACCCAATTTTCATTATTATTATAATATGCTGTGTCGTAAAATGCAAAGCTTCCTATACTTGTTACACTATCAGGAATTGTTATAGATTCAAGTGCACTACAACCATAAAATGCATAGTTTCCAATTGTTGTCATTCCATCTGGAAGATCAATGCTTGTAAGAGCAGTACAAATATAAAAAGCATTATTACCGAGTGTTTCAACATTTTTACCTATAATGATATTTTCAAGCGAATTGCAATTATAAAACGCACATCTTTTGATTGATATTACAGTATCAGGGATTTCCACGGTTACAAGCGAAGTGCAATCTTTAAATGCTGCGTATGCAATTTCAGTAACGTCCAGATTTTCTATTTTAGACGGTATCTCAAGTTCCGTAGCACTGCCTAAATAATCTATAATACTTATTGTTTCATTTGCTTGTAAATACACTAAATCGTCATAGTGAGCTTTTACGTCTATTACTTTATAACCATATTTTTTCTTATAATTATTGGAGGAGATAAGTCTTACCTTAACTGTATCACCAATAACTGCAATCATTTTTCCGGAAAGTCGTGTTCCGTAATATTGACCAACTTCATTATCATATTTATCATAGATATAAATTCTATCTCCGGCATCTATTGTTTCTGTTTCTTTTGAAAATACCACCTGTACCCATTTTGCCCCTTCTTTGACAATAGTTTTTGTTTCGTCGCAATTATCGGGATACGGATGATCAGATTCAATTAAATCTTCTGCTAAGTTACCACACACTGTACATGTGCCATCTGCGAATTTATGAGGTAGTGATGCGGTGGTATATGAATATACTTTTTCATTACATATTTTACAAAAATTATTAGTTATACCAACCTTTGAACAAGATAACATGATAATGTCTTTTGCTTCAATATCTTTTCCGGTGGTATTATAATGACGAGTTACATTTGTTAATTCATCATTGTTATTGTCAATTGAAATATTCAACCAATCACTTTCGTTTTTTTCATATAATACATGATTTAGTGATGAACAATAGTAAAAAGCGTATGTGCCAATACTTGTGACACTTTGGGGAATGACAATGCATGCAAGCTGGCTACAACCGTAGAAGGAATAGCTTTCAATGTTTATTAGTCCGTTAGGGAGAGCAACACTTAAAAGGGAGTCGCAGTCACGAAAAGCGGAATTACCAAGAGCTGTCACGCTGTCGGGTATAGTAACACTTTCAAGTAATTCACAGTTTGAAAATGCACTATTTCCAATATTTGTTACGCCGTCGGGGATTGTTAAGCTGACAAGGGAGCTGCAATTATAGAACGCACCGTTTGATATACTTGTTACGTTGTAGGGAATCGTTATGCTTGTAAGAGAGGTGCAATGACCGAACGCATAATCTCCTATACTTGTTACGCTGTCGGGAATCGTTATGCTTGTAAGAGAGGTGCAACCCTCGAATGCACTGCTTCCGATACTTGTTACGCTATCGGGAATCGTTATGCTTGTAAGAGAGGTGCAACCCTCGAATGCACTGCTTCCTATACTTGTTACGCTATCGGGAATCGTTATGCTTGTAAGAGAGGTACAACCATCGAATGTATATTTTTTTATAGCTGTTACGCTATCGGGAATGCTTATGCTTGTAAGCGAAGTGCAACCTGAAAACGCAGAACCACCTATACTTGTTACACCATCGGGAATAGTTACGCTTGTAAGGGAACTGCAATTAAAGAACGCAGAGTTTTCTATACTTGTTACTTCGTCGGGAATAGCTACACTTGTAAGGGAACTGCAATAATAGAACGCATGGGTTCCTATACTTGTTACACCGTCGGGAATGGTTACGCTTGTAAGGGAGCTGCAATTAAAGAACGCAGAGTTTCCTATACTTGTTACTCCGTCAGGGATAGTTATACTTGCAAGGGAGGAGCAATTAGAGAACGCAGAGTTTCCTATACTTGTTACTCCGTCAGGGATAGTTATACTTGCAAGGGAGGAGCAATTAGAGAACGTTTCGTTTCCTATACTTGTAACACCACTTTCAATTGTAACTATTTTAATACTATTTCGCAACTCATACCAAGGTACATAAGAATAATTTCTATAATTCGTCATGTAGCCTATGCCGCTAATAGTAAGCGTTCCTTCATCATCAAGTGTCCACGTAAGATTATCACCGCAAGTTCCGCTTGTTGCGGCAAATATCGGTGTTGCTGTAAGGGGAATTGATGAAACTATCATCAATAGGGTTAAAAACAGCGAGAGAATTCTTTTTTTCATTCAAGCCTCCAAAAATATAATATAATAAAATAAAAAAGTGCGCAGCATAAGCCACGCACAAAAAATACATGACTCACTGCCGCGACGCAAGTTTTTTTCACACTTCAAACCAAGTATGCAGAAAGAACCCAAACCTTTCTTGCGAAAAAATTTGGGAATTCCGAAAGAGCATGCATTTTTATCAATTTAAAAATACACACTTGGCTTGAAAAATATTCACTTACGTCGCAAGAAAATTATATCATATATCTGAATGTTTTTCAACTCTAAATTTTAATATAAAAATCGACGGTAAAATGCTTTTCGCAAATTAACCGTCGATTTTGTTTATTCAGCTTTTTTTCTTTTTCTTGAGATCTTAGGCTTTTCGCTTTTATTGATACAGCCCTCTGTAATAGTTACTTTTGTAATATTTTTATCTGAGGGTATCTCAAACATAATATCCGTCATTGTTTCCTCAAGAATTGATCGAAGGCCTCTTGCACCCGTGTTTCTCTCTATTGCAAGAGAAGCTACAGCGGAAAGGGCTTCGCTGTCAAATATAAGCTCGACACCGTCCATCTTGAAAAGCTCGGTGTACTGCTTTACAAGAGAGTTTTTCGGTTCTTTCAGAATTCTCACAAGAGCTTCTTCATCAAGATTGTCAAGACCTACAATTACGGGAAGTCTGCCCACAAGCTCGGGAATAAGACCGAACTTAACGATGTCGTGAGGGGTTACTTCACGGAATATTTCGGACTTTGACTTCTCATTCTTTGTCTTGATTTCTCCCGAATAACCGATAACGCTGCCGCCTTTTCTCTTTTCTATCATTTTATCTATTGTATCAAACGCACCGCCGCAGATAAAGAGAATATTTGAGGTGTCGATCTGGATAAAGTCCTGATTGGGATGCTTTCTGCCGCCTTGAGGGGGAACGGTGGAAACAGTACCTACGAGAATTTTGAGGAGTGCCTGCTGAACACCTTCGCCTGATACGTCACGGGTGATGGAACGGTTTTCGCTTCTTCTTGCGATCTTGTCGATCTCGTCAATATAGATAATTCCGTGTTCTGCCTTGTCAATGTCGTAATCAGCCGCCTGAATGAGACGAAGAAGAATGTTCTCGACGTCTTCACCTACGTAACCCGCCTCTGTAAGAGTGGTTGCATCAGCGATAGCAAAGGGAACACCGAGACATTTCGCAAGAGACTGTGCAAGGAAGGTCTTACCGACACCTGTAGGTCCTATAAGAAGCACGTTGCTCTTTTGTATCTCGACACCGCTTTCGTTAGTGTTGTCAAAATTGTGGCGAAGTCTTTTGTAATGGTTGTAAACAGCTACGGCAAGAGCGATCTTGGCCTTATCCTGACCGATCACGTATTCGTCAAGGGTAGCTTTGATCTCCTCCGGGGTGAGAAGCTTTTCAATATCGGTTTTGCCGTTGGAGCAAGCCTTATCTTCTTCAAATTCTCCGAGTGCATCATCTATAATGTAATTGCATACGTCAACACATTGATTACAGATAAACGCACCTGTGGGGGAGGGAATGAGAAATGAGACCTCTTTTTCACTTTTACCGCAGAAGCTGCACTTTGCAATTTTGTTGTCGCTCATCGATAGTTCCTTTCGGCTTTAAGCTCTCTTTTCAAAAATCTTGTCGATAAGACCGAAGTTGAGAGCTTCTTCAGCTGTCAGATAATTGTCTCTTTCGCAAGCCGCGTGCATTTCTTCGTATGTGTGACCGCTGTTTTCTGCCATGATGCGTTCAAGCTTTTCTCTTGTCTTCATAAGAAATTCAGCGTGTATCTGTACGTCTGTCTGCTGACCTGTAATTCCGCCGCCTGCAATAAGAGGCTGATGGATCATGATCTCGCTGTTGGGGAGAGCAATTCTTTTGCCCTTTGCTCCTGCAGAAAGAAGGAAAGCACCCATACTTGCCGCAAGGCCTACACAAATTGTTGCAACGTCACATTTGATATAGTTCATTGTGTCGTAGATAGCCATACCGTCAGAGATACTTCCGCCGGGGCTGTTGATATAAAGGGAAATATCCTTTTCGGGATCCTGTGCTTCAAGATAAAGAAGCTGTGCGATAACGAGGGATGCAGATACGTGGTTTACAGGCTCCGAGAGAAAGATAATTCTGTCGTTAAGGAGACGTGAAAAAATATCATAGGAACGTTCACCTCTGTTGGTCTGTTCAATGACCATGGGAACAAGATTATTTTGAGGGGTAAGATCATTAAAATTAAACATTATAACCTCCGATATAAATGTAATTGTATACTAACTAATATTACTTGCGGCATAATTTCGTGGAGCAGAGCCGTATATAATATAAATAATGAATGAATTTTATCGAAAAATGCCTTAATGCCCAATATACCGCTACTGTAGGAGTAGCGGTATAATAGTCTGTATTATTGAAATCAGCCTTCAGCTTCTTCCTTTTTTGCCTTTGCTGTAGTCTTCTTTGCAGCAGGCTTCTTTTCACCGTCAGCAGCCTTAGCTGTAGACTTCTTTGCAGTTGTCTTCTTTTCGCCGTCAGCAGCCTTTGTTGTTGTCTTCTTTGTTGTTGTCTTCTTAGCTGTTTCTTTCTTTTCTTCAGCACCGTCTTCAGAAGCAGCCTTCTTAGTTGTTGTCTTCTTCTTAGCGGCAGCCTTCTTTTCTGTGATAACAGCTTCTGCTTTTACGAGATCAAGAGCCTTCTTGACCTTAATATCAGCCTTTACGCCGTCAACAGGCATATACTTTTTGACTTCTTCAATGTCCATTGCATAAGCAGCAGCGGTGTTCTTGATTTCTTCTTCAACATCTTCATCTGTTGCTTCGATGTTTTCCTTAGCGGCGATAGCTTCGAGAGCAAGACGTGTTTTAACCTGGCTGATCGCACGGGGTCTCATGTCTTCACGAACTGCGTCGAGAGTCATGCCTGTGTACTGGAGATAAGTTTTAAGATCGAGGCCCTGCATTCTCAGATTGTTGTCCATGTCACGGAGACAGTTTTCTGCTTCTTCGTCGTACATACATTCGGGAATATCAGCATCAAGAAGTTCAACAAGTTCTTCAACGAGCTTGTTTTCAACTTCGTGGTCAGCTGCATGATTTTTTCTATCTGTGAGTTTAGCCTTGATATCAGCTTTATATTCATCAAGTGTGTCAAATTCGGAAGCCATGGAAGCGAGCTCATCGTCGATTTCGGGAAGCTCTTTTACCTTGAGACCGTTAAGCTTTACCTTGAATACTGCGGGCTTGCCTGCAAGCTCTTCAGCGTGGTATTCAGCAGGGAACGTAACGTTTACGTCAAATTCTTCACCGATGGAGTGACCGATGATCTGTTCTTCAAAGCCTTCGATGAAGCTGTGAGAGCCGATTGCAAGATCGTGTCCTTCACCCTTACCGCCTTCAAATGCAACGCCGTCAACAAAGCCTTCGTAGTCAATGTTTGCAATATCGCCGTCTGCACAAGCTCTGTCTTCAATGTCGGAAATTCTTGCGTTGCGTTCACGAACCTTTGCAAGCTCAGCTTCAACCTCGCTGTCTTCAACAACAACAGGAGCCTTTTCAACCTTGATACCCTTGTATCCGTCGATCTTAGCTTCGGGCTTTACGAAAACAACAGCTGTTACAACGAGACCGTTTTCGTCAAGTGTTTCAATGTCAAATTCGGGGCGGCTTACGATGTCAAGACCGCTTTCCTTGATTGCTTCTTCATATGCAGCGGGAAGAAGATCGTTTATAGCATCTTCGTGGAATACACCTGTACCGTACATCTTTTCGATGATCGCACGGGGTGCCTTGCCACGACGGAAGCCGGGTACTGTAATGTTCTTGACCTGCTTCTTGTAAACCTTGTTTACAGCGGCTTCAAATGTAGCTTTATCAAAAGAGATAGAAAGCTGATACTTGTTTGTTTCGATAAGTTTTACTTCTTTTAAACTCATGTTAAAAACCTCCAAACTATCTGAAAATCCAAGATAGATTATTTTTACATTATCCTCATTATTTTACAATTATTTTTGTCGCTTGTCAATGATGAAATTGACTATTTATATAAAAATAAAGTAAAAAATATATGTAAAATGACGATAAATCCGTTAAAAATCAGTCGGACAGGTTATCATCGGAATAAAATCGAGAAAATCTGCAGCAATAAGGGTCATTGAAACACCCTCAAAATCAATGGTCCTTTGAATGTTGTAGGTTCCGTGAATATGGCCGTAATAACAGTTTTTGATGTTGTATTCTTTGAGAGTATCTACAATTTCCCTGCATACAAATTCTTTAAATACGGGAGGAAAGTGAAAGAAGACAAGAATTTGTCTGTCTGTATCACCCTTCAGCAGAACTGCTTCATTAAGACACATTTTCAGTCTTAAAACCTCTCGGTCGACTATCTTTTGATAATCCACTTCGCCTACGGTATTCTGAAGCTTTTCGTCAATGAACCAACCTCTTGTTCCGCATACGATGTAGTTTTCCACCTCAAAAGCATTGTTCTGCATAAACCTTACAGAGTCTATTCCGTTATCCTCAAGCATTTTATACATTTTTGAAAGAGTTGCCCACCAGAAATCATGGTTTCCTTTTCCAATAAGCTTTTTGCCGGGTAGAGAATGTATAAGCTTAAAGTCGGCGACAGCCTCATCTAATGTCATCGCCCAGGATATGTCTCCCGGAATTATTACGGTATCTTCGTCCGTTACTATTGAAGACCATCGTTTTATTAATTTTTCCGTGTGATCCTTCCACCGTGCACCGAAAATATCCATTGGTTTTTTAGTGCTTTCAGAAAGATGCAGGTCAGCGATCGAGAATATCGACATATATTATTGAACCGTTTAGAATATAACGCTGTCCATGTCGGACGCTGCAACTACCCCGCTAAATCTTACGGGAAGTGTAAGAGTAGCCTTGAGTGCTGCAGGTGCTTTTGTACCTGTTGCATTTTCAAGAAGCTCAAGAAGATATGCGGGTTCTTCGTTTTCGGGTACTGTGCCGATCGAGGAACAAACGTCATAGGGGAATTTATAAGGACTTGCTGTTGATACGACAACTGTTTTTGTAAGGTCGTTTGTATCATTAACGTACTTGTTGTAGCAGTCAACGGCAACTGACGTATGGGTATCGATAAGGTATTTGTTATCTGAGAGCGTTTTGTTAAGGCAAGCTGCAGTTTCCTTTTCATCACTACAGTAACCGTAGAATACGCTTCTGAGCTTTTCAAGAATGTCTGCAGAGATCGTGTACTTACCGTTCTTTGAAAGCTCAGCCATATATTCAGTTGTTTTTTCAGGTCCCGCAAGGAGCCAGAGAAGTCTTTCAAGGTTACTGGAGATAAGAATATCCATGGAGGGCGACATTGTTTTGAAGAAATCTCTTGTTCTGTCGTAAGTGCCGGTTGTTATAAAATCTGTAAGTACGCAGTTAGAGTTGGAGGCACAGATCATCTTTTTTATAGGAAGCCCCATTTCTCTTGCTATATAGCCTGCAAAAATATTGCCGAAGTTACCTGTGGGAACACAAACGTTGATCTCGTCTCCGAGTGATATTTCATTTGTATTTACAAGGTCACAGTATGCTGAGATATAGTATACTATCTGAGGAGCGAGACGTCCCCAGTTGATAGAGTTTGCACTTGAGAAGAAAAAGCCGTTTTCTTCAGCTTTAGCCGCAAGGGAGGCATCGGAGAATATTCTTTTAACTCCGTTCTGTGCATCGTCAAAGTTTCCTTCAACCGCACAGACCTTAACGTTTTCGCCCTGCTGTGTTGCCATTTGCAGCTTCTGCATGGGGCTGACACCGTCTACGGGATAGAAAACGGTAATATCGATGCCGGGAACGTCACGGTAGCCTTCAAGAGCTGCTTTTCCTGTATCACCCGAGGTAGCAACGAGAATATGTGCCTTTCTCTTTTCCTCGGTCATAATAAGTGCTCTTGACAGAAGACGGGGCATGATCTGAAGTGCCATGTCCTTGAAAGCACAGGTGGGGCCGTGCCAAAGCTCAAGAGAGAAGTGAGTATCGGTAACCTTTACGAGAGGTGCGGCTCCTCCGGGAAATCTTTCTTCGCTGTAAGCGGTACGGCAATCTTCAAGAAGAATTTCTTTATCATAATCGGTGAGGAACATTGATAAAACTTCACAGGCTCTTTCTTCATAGGGAAGTGACGCAAGCTTTTTGATTTCTTCAAGAGAAAGCGTGGGTATCTCGGTAGGCATATAAAGACCGCCGTCACCGGCAAGACCTTTTTTTATTGCTTCAGCAGAGCTTACAAGATTTTCGTTTGAATTTGTATTTCTGGTGCTTATGTATTTCATTTTTACCTTCCTTGTTTCTTAATGAATTGCATTTTCAAAATGCTTGATTTCATAGTATGCCGTGCCGGTGTCATTTTTTGTCACGTATACCTCAATAATATCAAACCTTTTGTAATAATTTGAATATTTATCGTAATTATCTCTTATAAAGCCGTTTGCTCCTCTTATAAGATATGCGGCTTTGGTTTTATTGACAGCATCTGCCGGACGGGAGTACATGGGAATATCCATGTTGACAGTTCTCGTTTTGACCTCAACGAATACAAGATAATCTTCCTTTCGGGCAATAATATCAATTTCCGATTTGCCGATATGTACGTTTCTGCCGATTATTTTATATTTGTTCTTTTTTAAGTATCTGACAGCTTCGTTTTCTCCCATCATACCGGTTGTCAGATGCTTTGGAATTCTCTTTTTCTTTTTAAAAAATTCAAACATTGCCGTTTTCTTTCAGTAAAGCCTCAAGCTTTTCTTTGTCCCTTTGCAAAAAAGACAGAAAAGAAAGTCTGTGCTCGGGGCAAGGACCGAATTTATATACGGCAAGCTTGTGATCCTTAGTGGGATAACCCTTGTGTTTCTTGAAGTTATATTGAGGATAAACTGTATGGAGTGCTTCACACATCCTGTCTCTTGTTACCTTTGCAAGAACAGAGGCGGCGGCAATTGATTGACTCTTTGAGTCACCCTTAACAACTGCTTCTGCAGGAACGGGAAAGCCTTTACATTTATTACCGTCAACAAGAAGAAGATCAGGTGTCAGCTCAAGGCCTTCGACGGCACGTCGCATTGCCGAAAGCGAAGCGTTTAGAATATTTATATCGTCTATCTCAACCGGAGATGCCGATGCGATGCAATACGTGATACAATTATCCTTTATAATGTCGAATAAAGCTTCACGCTTCTTTTCCGTAAGCTTTTTTGAATCGTCAAGTCCTTCTATGATGACCCCCGGCTTCAGAATGCAGGCTGCGGCAACAACAGGACCCGCAAGAGGCCCTCGTCCCGCTTCATCCGTACCCGCAAGAAGCTTTACCGTATCATTTATATATGAGTTGTCAAAATCGTATGATTGCATAATTTCCTCTTTAGATTTCAGCTTCTTTTGAGACTGTGTCTTCGGGCTTTTCAAGCGTAATTCTGCCTATCTTACAGCCTCTGAATTCATCAAGAAGCATAAGTGCACAGCGTTCGGTATTGATTTCACCGCCTGAGATAAGAAAACCTCTTTTTTTACCTACAGCCTGCAGAATTTCATAACCTGCAATCACCTTGTTTTCAGCATTGTTGTAAAGTGCAGAGAGCTTTTCCTTATCAAGCTTGTATCTTTCGGCAAATCGGTCAGGTGCTGTTTCCGTAAGTCTTGCACAAAGAATGGAGCCAAGCTCCTCTGTGTCAAGGATGGTGTCCTTGATAGCACCTGTAAGAGCAAGATTTTCACCTGTGATCCTATCCTCAAACTTGGGCCAAAGAACACCGGGCATATCAAGAAGCTCAAAGCCCATGTCCGTTGTGACCCATTGTTTGTTGAGCGTTACTCCGGGACGGTCTTCAACCTTTGCTTTTTTTGATTTGCTGAGCCTGTTTACGAGAGAAGATTTACCAACGTTTGGAATACCGACAATCATGGCACGAAGCTGTTTGCCGTGCATTCCTTTCTGTTCGTATCTTTCGATCTTTTCTTTTAAAATATCCCGTACTGCGTTACCGATTGCGTTGATATTGTCGTTTTTGACACAGTCTACGGCAATAGCATATCCGCCGTTGTTTCTGTAAAAGTCGATCCATTCCTTTGTCAGCTTAGGATCGGCAAGAGAAGCTTTGTTGAGTAAAGTGAGTACCGGCTTGCTTTCAACGAGAGATGCAATTTCCGGATTCTTTGAGCTTTTTGGAATACGGGCATCAAGAAGCTCTATCACAATGTCGCAGTTCTTTAAATTTTCCTTGATGAGACGGCGGGTTTTCGCCATGTGTCCCGGAAACCATTGTATGATCTGTGAGGGCATAACTTTATCCTTGTTTCTGTTAATTATTTTCTAAAGGATTTTTAAGAAGACCGAAGCGGTCGTAGGGAAGTATTCTGAGAAAAGCTTTTCCAACTATACACTCCTCGTCAACAGTTCCTACCGAAGCACTTCGGCTGTCGCCTGAATTGTTTCGGTTGTCTCCCATTACAAACACTTCGCCTTCGGGCACTGTAAGAGGATATGTGAACGTGGAGGTGATTTTTTTTGTAGGGTCAAGCTTTATATATGATTCATCCAGTACCTGACCGTCAACAGTAACAGTCCAGGTGTCAAAATCAATATCTATTGTCTGACCGCCGACAGCAATAACTCGTTTGATAAGCGGATCGCTGTAAATGCCTGAGAGAGACTTATCGTGTACAATTACAATGTCTCCCTGCTTAGGCTCATAAAAGGCTGATCTTACCACAAGATATTCACCGTCTTTTAAAGTGTTTTCCATTGATATTCCGTCTACGACGGTAAGTCTGAATACAAATGTAAACAGAAGAATAACTGCACAAATACAAATACAGAACATTTCAATGGAGCTGAAAATCTCATATAAAAACTCCTGTTTTTTTTGTTCAGGCGATTTTTTAGCTTGCTCTGTGCTGTTAAGAGTTGATTTGTTGTTCATGATATAAAATTCCTTTCATACCGAAAGACTATTTTTCAATGAGAATATCGAGAAGCGTGCTTCCGTCGGGTATGTAATTGTCGGCTTTTTCGTTTTCTGTTTCACAGAACTTATCACAGCCGTGCTTTTCTGCTCTTGAATCATAGATGAAGAAGGGAACGCTTTCCATTGAATGAGTTCTGATCTCAATGGGAGTGGGGTGGTCGGGAAGAACCATTATTTTAAAATCATCACCGCAATTCTCAAGATAATCAAGAACAGGCTTTAATACGAGTGCATCGATCTTTTCGATAGATTTGACTTTTACGGTGTCCTCTCCTCTGTGACCGCATTCATCGGGTGCTTCAACGTGAACGTAAACAAAATCAGAGCCGCTTTCAAAGCAATCAACAGCGGCATTTGCCTTGCCTTCGTAATTTGTGTGATAATTGCCTGTGGCTCCCTCGACGTTTACCACCTTCATGCCGGCACAGATGCCTATGCCTTTAATAAGGTCTACTGCGGAAATAATTGCACCGTTTATACCCCATTTTTCTTTGAAATCCGGAAGGGCAGGCTTTTTGCCGGGACTCCAGAGCCAAGGGGAGTTTGCAGGACGAAGCCCTTTTGCCTTGCGGGCAACGTTTACGGGATGATCCTTCAGGATCTTGTAGCCTTCGTACATATATTCAAGAAATTCTGCACCGCCGTTTTCTGCGGAAGGCAAATGATCTCTTATGTTCTGACCGATAATATCATGAGGACGCATAAAATTATAGGTTTCAGATGCATTTTCCCAGATGAGACAATGACGGTAGCTGACGCCTGTATAAAGCTTTCTGTTTTTCATGGGCAGTGCTTCGTTGAGGGCGGCAACAAGCTGTGAGGCTTCCTCGGTTGATATTTCATCAGCACTATGGTCGATCATTGTAGCATCAAAATAATCACAGTCCTCAGATACGGTTACAACGTTGCATCTGATCGCCGTATCTGTTTCAGACATTTTAATTCCCATGCTGACAGCTTCAAGAGGAGATCTTCCTTTTGAATAAATCTTAGGGTTGTAAGAGAGTATTGCAAGATTTGCCGTATCGCTTTCGGGAACCATGCCTTCGGGTACGTTGGAAACAGTTCCGCACAATGATTTTTTACAGAGCATATCCATAGTAGGCTTGTTTGCAACATCCATGGGTGTTTTATTATCGAAGACGGGAAGGGGTCTGTCTGCCATTCCGTCGGGTATAAGCACGAAATATTTCATAAGAGCTCCTAAAATATTTATAATATTTAATATTATAGCACAATATGCAGGACGTTACAAGTTTTTTTGGTATTTTTTTTGAATGTATTTTTTAATATCAATATGGTATATCTTACCAATAAAGCGGTCCAAAAGGCACCGTTTTTTGATTTATCGGTACAAAAACATAAAAAATGAAAAAAATATAAAAAACTACTTGCAAATGAAAAAAATATATGATATAATCCAAGAGTATGTGAAATGAGGTCTCCTTGCACCCTCTCAGGCGAGGACACCGCCTATTATTGTTTTTTGAAGGAGGGAATTAAAATGCCTAACATTAAGTCAGCTAAGAAGCGTGTAAAGGTTACAGCCACAAAGACTCTCAAGAATAAGATCTTTAAGTCTCAGCTCCGTACAATCGTTAAGAAGTTTTACGCAGCTATCGAGGCCGGTGACAAGGCTGTTGCAAACGTAATGTATAAGGAAGCTGTAAAGAAGGTTGATCACGCAGTTTGCCGTAACATTATGCACAAGAATGCAGCTGCTCACAAGAAGAGCCAGTTCACAAAAGCACTCAACAATATGTAATTATTAAAAACTCCGTCAAGCTCCGACGGAGTTTTTTTCTGCGTGCAACCCGATTTTTTTAAAATTCGGGTTGTTTCTTTTTTATATGTGGTTCTCAAGTTTTCTTTTGCAGAAAATGTCATGTTTTTTTGTCGCTTTCAAGTGAATAATAATTAAAAATAAGCTATGGAGGCGACGATGAAAAAATATAAATTATCAATATTATTTTTTGCGGTTTTAACTGTTTGTATTACAGTATTATATATGCATAAAAATGAAGATACTGCTGTTTGTTCAGCGTTGAAGCCAAACACGGAAGATGCACTTGAAGAGCTTGAGGATGTATCTGCACATACTGAAACAACACCTTATAACTGGTATTGCAAGCATACAAAAAACGGAGAAATACCGGAGTTAGATCCTCAGATGAAATTCATCGAGAACTATGACGGGTATTATATCGACAGAAAAGCAGGTGAAAAAAAGGTAATATATCTCACCTTTGATGCAGGCTATGAAAACGGAAACGTAAAGAAAATACTTGACGTTATGAAGGAAAAAAACGTTACGGGAGCTTTCTTTATTCTTGAACATCTGATAAATGCAAATCCCGAGCTTGTAAAGCAAATGTATGATGACGGACATTTGATATGCAATCATACGGCAAGCCATAAGGACATGACGATGAACGTTGACAGAGCCGGTTTTGAAGAAGAACTGTTAAAGCTGAAAAATGTTCTGATGGATAATTTGGGTATTGAAATTGCGCCTTATTACAGACCTCCCGAAGGCAAGTTCAACGAGCAGAACTTGGTATGGGCGAAGGAGGCAGGGTACAGCACAGTATTCTGGAGCTTTGCGTATGCCGATTGGGACAATAACAATCAGATGGATAGAAATGCGGCTATATCAAAAATTATGGAGGGAACTCATAACGGTGAAGTAATTCTTCTTCATCCCACATCGGCTACAAATGCCGATATAATCGGTGAGCTTATTGACAGATGGAGAGAAGACGGATATTCATTCGGTACTCTTGATGAATTGTGCGGCAAGGAGTGATATTTTTGCACCTTGATTTTAAAAGGATTTTGATATTTGTTATAACGGCGGTGATGGTCGTGCCTGTTTGTAAGTGTTCTGCGGCAAAGCTTGAGGAGGGGGCGGTCATCAGAAAAGTTCCCAACGATGAAATGAAGATCGCACTCACCTTTGATGACGGTCCTCACGGTAAATATACGGAGGAAATACTTGACATACTTGCCGAATACGGTGTGAAAGCAACTTTTTTTGTTGTCGGGACAAATGCCGCCGTATATCCTTCAATTATAGAAAGAGAGCTTTCAGAAGGACATGAGGTGGAAAACCATACGTATAATCATACGTATTTAAAAAAAGTGTGTGACAGCACGATCAAAGAGGAAATGATGGAAAATCAATGTGTTATTGCGGGGATAACAAAGTATAACACAAAATATCTTAGACCGCCCGGCGGACTTTTCGATGAGAGACTTAATACAATTGCCTCAGAGCTTGGATATAAAATAATTCTCTGGTCTGTTGATACTTGTGACTGGAATCACCCGACTCCAGAAAACATCAGTGCAAACGTGCTTGAAGACGTATGCGCCGGCGATATTATACTGATGCATGATTTTATTGGCGGTTCTTCGCCGACACCAATGGCGTTAAAGCTTATGCTACCTAAGCTGATCGAAAGGGGATTTACCTTTGTAACTGTTTCGCAGCTTCTTGAGCTTGAGGAACAATAAAATTAAGTAAACGGTATTATCTCAGGTCATAGGAGCATAGATTGTACTGAGGTGATGAACTATGAAATATATTAAAAGGATAATATCCTTGTTGGTAGCTTGTATAATGCTTGCTACAGGAAACGTGCAGGCGGCTTCTTATGATAATACGGAAGTAAAAGCAGCAGTTAATATCGACAATCTGATGCCTTTTGACCTTGATTGTGCATCTGCTGTTTTGATGGATCATGCTACGGGAACGGTGTTATATGAAAAGAATGCCGCAGAACCGCTTCCCCCTGCATCAGTTACAAAAATCATGACCCTGCTTCTTACAATGGAAGCTATTGCTCAGGGAAAATTAGCACTTGATGATAAGATAAGTATAAGTGAATACGCCGCATCAATGGGCGGTTCTCAAGTTTATCTTGAACCCGGTGAGGAAATGACAGTTGACGAACTTTTAAAATGTGTTGCCGTTGCTTCGGCAAATGATGCGGCTGTAACTCTTGCCGAGGCGGTAGCGGGAACTGAAACCACCTTTATATCAATGATGAATGAAAAAGCAAAGCAGCTGGGAATGACAAGCACGATATTTGAAAATGCGACGGGACTTGATGATACGGTTAAAAATCACGTTACAAGTGCACGTGATATTGCGGCAATGTCAAGAGAGCTTATGAACTATCCCCTTATTCTTCAGTATTCTACAATATGGATGGATACTGTAAGAAACGGTGAGTTCGGCTTGTCAAATACCAACAGACTGATCAAATTCTACAACGGTGCAACAGGGCTGAAAACAGGGTCAACGTCGAAGGCAAAGTTTTGTATAAGTGCAACCGCAGAAAGAAACGGACTCCATCTGATCGCAGTTATCATGGGTGCACCCACCAGGGATATACGAAACGAAGCGGCAAAGACTCTGCTTGATTACGGTTTTGCTAATTTTTCACTTTACAGCTGTGAAGGCGGAACCGGGGAAAATGTAAAAATTACGGGAGGAACAGTCAGAGAATGCGGTACGGAGTACGAGCCTTATTCCGTACTTCTCGGAAAAGGTGAGGCTGAAAACGTAGGTATTACGATTGAATATTTTGAAAATTTGACAGCACCGATAAATAAAGGTGATACGGTCGGCACCGTAAAATTTGTTTCAGGTGAAAACACGGTTGGGGAAATACCGCTTTTATGCTCGGAAAATATAGAAAAAATAAATTTTTTCGGAGTTTTTATTCAAATGCTTAAAAATTTGATTTGATTGTATAAAATATGAGACGTTTTGATAAAATTTTTCTTTAAATGACTTGCAAAAATTAACGAAATGGTGTAACATATTAACTTGTAATGTAAAATCATCGCAGACGGGGTCTGCAAGTTATAAGTGGAGTCAATTATGAACGTAAGAATATCCGAAAAGTTTTTAAAAGGGTTCGTTTCAGAAAACGAATTTAACGGTATTAAAAGCGAGATCGAAGCTGCTCACAAGACAGTTATGGAAGAAAACGGTGCAGGAAACAAGTTCCTCGGTTGGAAAAATCTTCCCGAAAACTACGACAGAGAAGAATTTGCAAGAATTAACGCAGCTGCTGAAAGAATTATAAACAGCTGTGACGTGTTTGTTGTTATCGGTATCGGCGGAAGCTATCTCGGTGCAAGAGCTGCTATTGAATACGTAAAGAGCCCTGTATATAATAATATGAAGAAGGATACACCTGATGTTTATTTTGCAGGTAATTCCATCAGTTCTTCATCACTCAGCGACCTTCTCGCAATTTGCGAAGGTAAGGATATCTGCGTAAATATCATATCTAAGTCAGGAACTACAACAGAGCCTGCGGTTACCTTCAGAGTTTTCAAGGAGCTTCTTGAAAAGAAATACGGTGTTGAAGGTGCAAGAGAGAGAATTTTTGCCACAACTGATAAGTGCAAGGGCACACTTAAAGGCCTTGCTGATACAATGGGTTACGAAACCTTTGTCGTTCCCGATGATATAGGCGGCAGATATTCAGTGCTCACAGCGGTAGGACTTCTTCCTATTGCGGTTGCAGGAATTAACATTGATGAAATGATGGCAGGAGCCGTTAAAGCAAGAGAACAGCTTCTTTTCAATGCTGACGTAAACACTAATGCTTGTCTCAAGTATGCTGCATACAGAAACGTTCTTTACAGACAGGGCAAGGTAACGGAAATTCTTGTTTCCTACGAGCCTGCACTTCAGATGATGTGCGAATGGTGGAAGCAGCTCTACGGTGAATCCGAAGGTAAGGACGGCAAGGGTCTTTTCCCTGCATCAGTTATCTTCTCAACAGACCTTCATTCTCTCGGTCAGTATATTCAGCAAGGTCTTCGCAACATATTTGAAACAGTTATTGATATTAAGAAATCTAAGGATACCGTTATAATTCCTTTTGATGAAAACGATACTGACGGACTTAACTTCCTTGCAGGAAAAGAACTTGCTTCCGTTAACGCAAACGCAATGGTAGCAACGCTGTTTGCTCACACAGACGGCAACGTTCCCAACATAGTTCTTGAAGTAGAAGACAGATCTGCTGAAACCTTCGGTTATCTTGTTTATTTCTTTGAACTTGCTTGTGCAGTATCAGGCTATACACTCGGTGTAAACCCCTTCGACCAGCCCGGTGTTGAAGCATACAAGAAGAATATGTTTGCTCTTATCGGCAAGCCCGGTTATGAAGAAATGAAGGCAGAGCTTGAAAAGAGAATAGCAGAATAGTTTTAATGCGTCGAAAATATTTTTCGACGCATTTTAATAAATATTTGATGGAGTTTATTATGCTTTATTTTGAAAATGATTATTCAGAGGGTGCACATCCCCGTATACTTGAACGGCTTTCGGAAACGAATTTTATAAAGCAGACAGGCTACGGAAGTGACGATTTTACCGAAAGTGCAAAAGCGAAGATAAAAGACGAGATCAAATGTCCCGATGCTGAGATATATTTTCTGACGGGCGGTACGCAGACAAATAAAGTGGTGATCTCCTCACTTATCAGATCATATGAGGGAGTGATTTCTGCCTGCAGCGGTCATATCAGCCTTCACGAAGCGGGTGCAATTGAAGCAACGGGACATAAAGTAATAACAACAGCTCACAGAGACGGGAAAATTGTTTCCGAGGTTCTGGAAGCGGAGCTTGAGGTATTTTACGAAGACGAAACCCATCTTCACATGGTGCAGCCCGGTATGGTGTATATTTCGCATCCGACGGAATACGGTACACTATATTCCAAAGAGGAGCTTTCTTCATTATACAGTATTTGTAAGAAATATAATTTGCCTTTGTTTATGGACGGTGCAAGACTCGGCTACGCTCTGGCATCCGATGAAACGGATCTCACTCTTGCCGATATTGCAAAGTATACCGACGTGTTTTATATAGGCGGAACGAAGGTCGGTGCTCTTTGCGGAGAAGCTGTGGTTTTTACAAAAAACAACTGTCCCGACTTTTTTCTTACTCATATCAAGCAAAGCGGAGCACTTCTTGCCAAGGGAAGACTTAACGGAGTGCAGTTTGATACTCTGTTTACAGACGGACTTTATCTCACGATAAGCCGTCATGCCATAGAGTGTGCGGAAAAGCTTAAAAAGATATTCAGAGAGAAGAATTATCAGTTTTTTATTGATTCTCCGACAAATCAGATCTTTATTATACTTGAAAACGGTCATCTTAAAAAGCTGTCCGAAAATGTAAGGTTCAGCTATTGGGAAAAATATGATAAGGATCATACGGTAGTGAGATTTGCTACAAGCTGGGCGACCGATTACAAAGATATAGAAGCTCTGAAGGCGTTGCTGTAAAAAATACTCATAACATAAAAAAATCATCGATAATTTTATTAGTTTTCACCTAAAAAACAGATTTTGATATTGCAATATCTGAAAAAATCATGTATAATATTTACAGAAGGAAACCCCTTCAGATTTTCATCGGAGGTTTTTTTATGTTAAAACTTATTATCGGCGGCAAAGGTGCCGGAAAAACAAAACAGCTTATCGAACTTGTTAATTCCTCACTTGATACCACAAACGGCGATGTAGTATGCATCGAAAAGGGTAACAAGCTGAGATTTGATATAAAGTATCAGTGCAGACTTATTGAAGCGGAAGAATTTTCAATCGACAACGGCGAATCTCTTTACGGTTTTGTTGCAGGCATTCTCGCAAGTAACAATGACGTTAAGCATCTGTTTATCGACTCTGCTCTCAAGATCATCAACAACAACGTTGAAGAATTTGACGCAATGATCGCAAAGCTTGACAAGCTTGTAAACTCCAAGGGAGTTGAATGTGTCATTACCTCCTCCATTGAGTTTGCTGAAGCATCCGATACTGTTAATAAGTATATTGCAAAATAACTCAAATTAATTTTCAAGGGTATTCCGAAAGGAGATACCCTTGTGCTTTTTATGTAAGAGCGCTTGTGTTATAACTTTAAATAAAGGAAATTCAGATATGAATATAAAAATCAACAACCCTATAAAGAATAAAGTTAAGTTACCTTTTTTTCTTAAACCCGTTTGTATAATTGCAGTTTTATTTGTTATAATTTGTGTGGGAGTACT
>JAZSLF010000156.1:0-5959 GCA_045535205.1 Eubacteriales bacterium | reverse complement strand
AGAGTGATCATCTTCTCAGTTACACTGCGAAGTTCCTTTGCTCTGGTTACTGTTGTTGTAAGAGAACCATTCTCAAGAAGGTATGTTACCTGTCCACGCAGCATAGCGTTTCTGTGAGCTGTGGTTCTGCCGAGTTTTCTTGTACCGGGCATGTCTTATGTCCTCCTTTGCAAAATTTATTCGTGGCGAATATCATTCGCATTTATTGACCGCAAACTTCGGTCATTCTTCCTCTTTCTTGAGCTCAAGGCCAAGTGAGTGAAGCTTATTAATAACTTCATCAAGCGATTTCTTGCCGAGGTTACGCACCTTGATCATTTCTTCTTCGGTGCGGTTTGTAAGGTCCTCAACTGTGTTAATGCCTGCACGCTTCAAGCAGTTGAAGCTACGTACTGACATTTCAAGCTCCTCAATGGTCATCTCAAGGACTTTTTCTTTAATAGTTTCCTCACGCTCTACCATGATTTCTGCGTGTTTTGCCTCATCCGAAAGATCTACGAACAAGTTGAGATGCTCGTTGAGTATCTTGGCTGCAAGGGAAACCGCTTCTTTTGCAGAAATAGTTCCGTTTGTCAGAAGTTCAAGTGTAAGCTTATCGTAGTCTGTTATATTTCCTACACGGGTATTCTCTACTGTATAATCCACTTTGTATACGGGTGTATAAATAGAATCTGTAAAGATCGTACCGATAGGAGCAGATGAATCAGGATTTTCTTCCGCATAGATCTGCTTGTTTCTTTCTCCTGATACATAGCCGCGTCCGTGTGAGAAGGTAAGCTCCATGTGGAATCTTGTGTCTTCACTTACTGTTGCGATATGCCAATCGGGATTGAGAATTTCAATATCTGCATCACCTGCGATGTCTCCCGCAGTTACGTCACAAGCACCTGTTACGTCAATAATAACTGTCTTGGGTGTGCTGCTGTAGAGCTTCGCTCTGATGCCCTTTACATTTACTACGATCTCTGTTACGTCTTCTTTTACGCCTGCTACTGTGGAAATTTCGTGGAGAACTCCGTCGATCTTGATGTTTGTTACAGCTACTCCGGGAAGTGAGCTCAGTAACACTCTGCGAAGAGAGTTTCCAAGTGTAATGCCATAGCCTCTTTCAAGAGGTTCGATTACAAATTTTCCGCTTGTGCCGTCTTCGCTCAGATCCATTCCGGCGATATTAGGCTTCTCTATTTCAATCATTTTTAGTAAACCCTCCTGTTTTCAATTTATGAAAATCTTTTTTCGTCTCATAACCTATGAGGCAGAGTTATTTTCTTTTCGCAAATTGATGTCCAACCTCCAAATCAACCTTGCGGCTCCATTCTTTCGTCGGACACTCAACAGGTTATTATTTGGAATAGAGCTCGATGATAAGCTGTTCGTTGAAGTCAAAGTCAACGTCTTCTCTGTCGGGAATAGCAATTACCTTTGCAGATACTGCTTCTGTGTTTACATCAAGCCACTTGGGAGCATTGATATCTGCCATTGTTTCGATAAGACCCTTGAGCTTTTCAGAATCACGGCTCTTATTCTTGAGTGTAATTGTATCACCTACTTTGAGGATGATTGAAGGAATGTCAGCCTTCTTACCGTTGAGAAGGAAGTGTCCGTGACGAACGAGCTGTCTTGCTTCTTTACGGCTGGATGCCATACCCATTCTGTATACAGCGTTGTCAAAACGACGTTCGAGGAGAGAGAGAAGGTTTTCACCAGCGATACCTTCCTTCTTGTCCGCTGCTACATAATATTTCTTAAACTGCTTTTCCTGTACTCCGTAGTAACGGCGTGCGGTCTGCTTTTCTCTGAGCTGGAGACCGTATTCCTTTACTGCCTTACGGCCTGCACCATGCTGACCGGGTACTGTTGCACGTCTGGAAAGTGCACACTTTTCAGAAAGACAACGTTCGCCTTTAAGGAAAAGCTTTCTGCCTTCTCTGCGACAAAGCTTGCAGGAAGGGCCAGTATATCTTGCCATAAACTTAATCCTCCTATTTCAGTATATCATACACGGCGACGCTTGGGAGGGCGACATCCCTTATGAGGAATGGCTGTTACGTCTTTGATAAGTGTAATGTTAAGTCCTGTTGTTGCGAGAGCACGAATTGCTGCTTCACGTCCGGAACCGGGGCCCTTAACATATACTTCAAGAGTCTTCATGCCATTATCCATTGCAATCTTGGCTGCTGTTTCAGCTGCCATCTGTGCTGCAAAAGGAGTAGACTTTCTGGAACCTCTGAAGCCGAGTTCTCCGGCAGATGCCCAAGATACTGTGTTACCGTTTACGTCGGTAATTGTTACGATAGTGTTATTAAATGTAGAGCTGATGTGTGCCGCACCTTTTTCTATATTCTTACGGTCACGACGCTTCTTAATAACCTTCTTAGCTACCTTTGCCATAGATCAAGTTACTCCTTTCTTATTTCTTCTTGTTAGCAATTGTCTTTGCGGGACCCTTGCGTGTTCTTGCGTTTGTCTTTGTACGCTGACCTCTTACGGGGAGGCCTCTTCTGTGTCTTACACCACGATAGCACTTAATTTCAACAAGTCTCTTGATGTTAAGGGCTACTTCACGGCGAAGTTCACCTTCAACCTTATAGTTGTTTTCGATTTCGTCACGAAGCTTGGAAATCTCGTCTTCAGTAAGGTCCTTTGCTCTCTTATCAGGATCGATGCCTGTCTTCGCAAGGATGTCCTTGGAGCTCTTGAGACCGATACCGTAGATATATGTGAGGGCGATTTCTACACGCTTCTGATTCGGAATATCAACACCGGATATACGAGCCATGTGATTATTTCACCTCTTTGCTTTAGATTTTTGACTTTTTAAGTCTTTTAGGCTTTTTGCCGTTGTGAACAGGGTTCTTTATCAGCCCTGTCTCTGCTTGTGCTTAGGATTGTCGCAGATAACCATAATGCGGCCATGTCTTTTGATAATCTTGCACTTTTCGCTAATTTTCTTTACGGAAGGCTTTACTTTCAAAGTAATAGACCACCTTTCATAGTAAATTTATTGCGTACTTCGGAGCTTTCTCCGATAAATTTTACTTGGTACGCCAAGTTATTCTGCCCTTGGTGGGATCATAAATGGATACTTCCACTGTTACCTTGTCACCGGGGAGAATTTTTATATAGTTCATTCTGAGCTTTCCTGAGATTGTCGCTGTTACGATCATATCATTGGGAAGCTTTACTTTAAATGTTGTATTCGGGAGAGCCTCTACTACGACTCCCTCAAATTCAATTACATCATCCTTGGGCAAGATATTATCCTCCTAATACATTGTGCTTAACACTTACCTCTGATCATGTTTCCGAACCGGCCTGTATCTGTTTGCGATAAGGTGCAAGCTCTCTCCAAAGCTTCTTGTTTGTCAGTCCAGCATCGACCGGCACACAAGCGTCCTCAGACAGAAGTCTCAAGTGACAGAGTTTCTTCCGCTTCGGAGTTTGTACCTTTCGCTTTCTTCCGTCCGCCACCAGAGCATACACGCCTTCTGCTGACAATACTGCCATTACTCTTCCTTCATCACGTCCTCTCGTTGAGATGACCACCGATGAAGTTTTTATTTGTGAACTCATTTTATCTCAGTCAGAAGTATGGGCCCGTCTTCAGTTATTGCAACTGTGTGCTCATAGTGTGCACTCATCTTGCCGTCTGCTGTTTTTACGGTCCATCCGTCAGGAAGCATAATTACCTTTGACGTTCCCTGATTTATCATGGGTTCAATGGCTATTGTCATACCTCGTGTCAGCTTGGCTCCACGTCCTGCTGTTCCGTAATTGGGAACGCTGGGGTCCTCGTGAAGTGCCATGCCTACTCCGTGTCCTACAAATTCCCTTACTGCCGAAAAGCCCTGCGAAGTTACGTACGCATCTACTGCTGAGCCGATGTCGCCTATGCGACCTCCGACTACTGCTTTTTCGATGCCTTTTCTGAAGCTCTCTTTAGTAGCTTCAATCAGCCGCAACGCTTCATCGCTGACCTTTCCGACGGGAAATGTATTGGCACTGTCTCCGTGAAATCCGCCTATATAGGCACCGACATCGATCTTTACGATGTCACCTTCTTTAAGATACTTCTTTGAAGAAGGTATTCCATGGATGACCTCGTCATTTATACTGATACAAGCACTGGCGGGAAATCCGTTATAACCGAGGAACGAAGGCTTTGCACCGCATTTTTCAATGTGGGCTCTTATCTTTCGGTCCAGCTGTTCGGTCGTAACTCCTTCCCTTACCATTTCACCTGCAAGGGCGAGTGCCTCACCGGTTATTCGCCCTGCAAGCTTCATTTTTTTGATTTGTTCGGGATTTTTAATTATAATCATGATCTGCGCTTACCTTCAACCTTATGCTTCGAGTGCTGCTTTTGTAAGAGCTGTTGTATCTTCCAGTTTCTCCTGGCCTTCTACAATCTTCAGAATTCCCTTTTCCTTATAGAAGTCTTTAAGGGGTTCTGTCTGTTCGTGATAAGTTTCGAGTCTGCTCTTAACAACCTCGGGCTTATCGTCGGAACGGATCGTCAGCTCCTCGCCGCAAGCACACTTGTCGCCGTTGGGTGAAGGGTTGAATACTACATGGTAGGTTGCACCGCACGCTTTGCACACTCTGCGTCCGCCCATGCGTTCGAGTATTCTTTCGTCTGCAACTTCGATACTGATAACATCGGTTATCTCTACGCCCATTTCATCGAGCGCTGCCGCCTGAGGTACAGTACGGGGAAAACCGTCCAGTATAAAGCCGCCTTTGCAATCGGACATCGCAAGTCTTTCCTTGATTATGCCGATTACAACGGAGTCGGGAACCAGGGAACCGTTGTCCATATATTCCTTGGCAGCGAGTCCCATTTCCGTGCCGCATTTAACGGCTTCTCTGATTATTGCACCTGTGGAGATAGCGGGGATACCGTAGTCCTTTGAGATTATCTCAGCCTGTGTACCTTTGCCTGCTCCGGGAGCGCCCAGAAGTATAAGTTTAATTTCCCGTGTCATACTTTGCCCTCGCCGATTACTCAAGGAAGCCTCTGTAATGACGCATTGTCATCTGGCCTTCGATTTCTCTTGCTGTTTCTACAACAACACCTACTACGATGATGATTGAGCTTCCGCCGAATGCAAGTTCGCTCATCATATTACCTGTACAGAGGTTGATTACGAGAGGAAGAACTGCAATTATGCCGAGGAAGATAGCACCAATAAGAGTAATACGGTTTGTGATCTTTCTGATATATTCTGATGTGGGTCTGCCGGGACGGATACCGGGAACGGATCCGCCGTTCTTCTGGAGGTTATTCGCAACTTCAACGGGGTTGAAGGAGATTGCTACGTAGAAGTAAGCAAATGCGATGATAAATACCAGTGTAAGAACTGCATAGAGCCAGCTTGTTGAGTCGAACAGTCCAACAAACTTCTGCCATACGCCGCCTTCTTTACCGGGAGCAAACATTGCGATGGTTGCGGGGATAGAGATGATGGAGTTAGCAAAGATGATGGGCATAACGCCTGTCATGTTAAGCTTGATGGGAAGGTTGGAGCTCTGGCCGCCGTACATCTTACGGCCAACCACTTTCTTCGCGTACTGAACAGGAATTCTGCGTTCACTGTCGTTCATGAAGATGATGAACATTACCATGCCGAGACCGATAATGATAGAAGCTACTGCGATGATGATACCTACTACGTGGGATACTTCTGTATTCTTACCTGTGATGAAGTTCCAGATAGAACCTACGATTGCGGGACCTCTTGATACGATGTTTGCGAAGAGGATCATGGAGATACCGTTACCGATACCCTTATCGTTGATCTTTTCAGCAAGCCACATAACAAGTGCGGAACCTGCGCAGTAACATGCAACGATGATAACAGCACCGAAGAAGGTCTTACCATCTTCTGTGATGATGCTGTTAGCCTTGAGCATCACGTAATAACCGATACTTGTGATAAGACCGAGACCTACTGTTACA
>JAZSLF010000078.1:0-6107 GCA_045535205.1 Eubacteriales bacterium | reverse complement strand
CCTCCGACTTGTTGATTTCCTCTATGAAAACGGTGCAAAAGAGGTTCATATGCGTTCGGCTTGTCCTCCAATCATGTACAGCTGTAAGTATCTGAACTTTACGAGAGCCACAGATGAAATGGAGCTTATTGCAAGACGTACTATCATGGAGCTTGAAGGAGAAGAGGGTTTCAAGCACATGGATGAATACGGCGACTTTTCCACAGAAAGAGGTAAAAAACTTTGCGACACGATCTGTGAACAGTTCCATTTTGCCTCACTTAAATTCCAGACTGTCGAAGGCGTAATTAAAGCTATCGGCATAGATCCCTCAAATCTTTGTACATATTGTTGGAACGGAAAGGAATAAAAATTATGAAAGAATCAAGATCCGAAAGCTACGCAGCAGCCGGTGTAGATATAACAGCCGGATATAAAGCTGTTGAACTTATGAAGGGACACGTTGCACGTACAAGAAACGAAGGCTGTCTTGACGATGTTGGCGGCTTCGGCGGTTGCTTCGGTCTCAATCTCGCAGGTATAGAAGAACCTGTGCTCGTTTCCGGTACTGACGGTGTCGGTACAAAGCTGAAGCTTGCTATTCTCACAGACAAGCACGATACAATCGGTATCGACTGCGTTGCCATGTGTGTAAACGATATTATCTGCGTTGGCGCAAAGCCTCTTTTCTTCCTTGACTATATTGCTTGCGGAAAGAATGTCCCCGAAAGAATTGCAGAGCTTGTTGCAGGTGTTGCAGAAGGCTGTGTTCAGTCAGGGGCGGCTCTTATCGGCGGTGAAACGGCAGAGCATCCCGGCATGATGCCCGAAAATGAATATGACCTTGCAGGCTTTGCAGTAGGTGTTGTTGATAAGAAAAAAGTAATAGATAATACAAGAATGTCAGAAGGCGATGTTGTTATCGCACTTGCATCAACAGGTATCCACTCAAACGGATTTTCCCTTTGCCGCAAGGTATTTGATATTGATAACAACAATCCTGCACTTTACGTTCCCCGTGAAGATTTCGGCGGAAAGACAGTAGCAGAAGCACTTCTTGTCCCCACAAAGATCTACGTTAAACCTGTTCTTGCCCTTCTTGAAAAGGTTGACGTTAAGGGTATTTCCCACATCACAGGCGGCGGCTTCTACGAAAATATTCCCAGAAGCATTCCCGACGGGCTCTGTGCAAGAATTGATAAGGATTCAGTTAAAGTGCTCCCCATCTTTGACGTTATCGCAAAAGAAGGCAACATTCCCGAACGTGATATGTTCAACACCTACAATATGGGTGTCGGTATGAGCATTGTAGTACCTGCTGCAGAAGCTGAAACAGCCCTTGAGCTTCTCAATGGCCTTGGGGAAGATGCTTACGTTATCGGTGAAATAATCAAGGATGACGAAACTAAGATCATCCTTGAATAATTAAGAAACAGGGGATGTAAAAAGCTTTTTGATTTTTACATCCCGCATCACAAAAAGAAAGAGGTATGAAATGGCTGAAAAACTTGCAAAGATAGCCGTTCTTGTTTCCGGCGGCGGCACAAATCTTCAGGCACTTATCGACAGCGTCGAAAGCGGAATAATCAAAAGCGGAAAAATTGTGCTTGTTATTTCTAATAAAGCTGATGCTTATGCTCTTGAAAGAGCAGAAAAGGCCGGAATAGCTACAGAGGTAGTTCTCAGAAAAGAGCTTGGAAGTGCAGAAGCTTTTGAAAAGAAGATAATGGAGCTTCTTGATACAAACGGAATTGATATTATCGTTCTTGCAGGTTTTATGGCTATTCTCAGCGAGAATTTCACAAGTGCATACCCTAAAAAAATAATAAACGTTCACCCCTCTCTTATTCCGTCTTTCTGCGGCAAAGGCTTCTTCGGACTTCACGTTCATGAGGCTGCTCTTGAATACGGGGTGAAGGTAACAGGTGCAACGGTGCATTTCGTGAACGAGGTGCCCGACGGCGGTGAAATAATAATGCAGAAAGCAGTAGAGATACAAGATGGTGACACTCCCGAAATACTCCAGAGACGAGTAATGGAAGAAGCAGAATGGAAGATACTTCCCATGGCTGTTGAAAAGGTTTGTTCATCTGTTAAGGAGGAAAAATAAATGAACGTATATGAAGCGAAGACAATGGCACAGCGTCTTGAAAACAATACATATCCCGGAAGAGGAATAGTTCTCGGCGTTACAGCAGACGGAACAAAAGCAGTATGTGCATATTTCATTATGGGCAGAAGTGTAAACAGCCGTAACCGTGTGTTCTGCGAAGAGCCCGACGGTATTCGTACAGAAGCTTTTGACCCAAGTCTTATGGTTGACCCCCACCTCATTATCTATCATCCCGTTCGTGAAGTAGGCGAAGGTCTTATCGTTACAAACGGCGACCAGACAGATACTATCTGGGAATACCTCGCAAAAGGCGAGAGCTGGGAAGCGGCTCTGCGTACACGTCAGTTTGAAGACGATGGGCCCAACTGGACTCCCCGTATTTCCGGTATTCAGGCTCGTGACGGAAGCTATAAAATGTCCATTCTGAAAGCGGCTGACCCTGAAGGAAATGCCTGTGCAAGATACTTCTATGAATATCCTGCAACAAATGGTCTCGGTCACTTCCTCCACACCTATGTTTGTGACGGAAACCCCGTGATCCCCACGTTTATGGGTGAACCCGAAAGAGTATCAATTCCCGATACCATTGACGAATTTGCAGATCAGCTCTGGACAAATCTTAATGAAGATAATAAGATATCACTTTACGTGAGATATACAGATCTTGAAACACGTGACGTGGAACAGATCATTATAAACAAGCATCAGTAATGCAGAACGGAGAAAAACAAGTGAAAGAATTTGAACTTAAATACGGTTGTAATCCCAATCAGAAGCCCTCTAAGATCTTTATGGCAGACGGAAGCGAGCTTCCCATTGAAATACTCAGCGGCAGACCCGGCTACATCAATTTCCTTGATGCTTTCAACTCCTATCAGCTTGTAAAAGAACTGAAGGCGGCACTCGGTCTTCCTGCAGTTACATCTTTCAAGCACGTAAGTCCCACTTCTGCGGCTGTCGGTATTCCTCTTTCCGACACACTCAAAAAGGCTTGCTTCGTTGACGACATCGAAGGTCTTGACGAGTCTCCTCTCGCCTGTGCATACGCAAGAGCAAGAGGTACTGACAGAATGTGCTCCTTCGGTGACTGGGTGGCACTTTCAGACGTTTGCGCCGTGACGACCGCAAAGATGATAAAGAGAGAAATTTCCGACGGTATTATAGCTCCCGGCTATGAGCCCGAAGCTCTTGAGATCCTTAAATCAAAGAGAGGCGGAAATTACAATATAGTAAAGATTGACCCTGAATACGTACCCGCTGAGATCGAACAGAAGCAGGTATACGGCATTACATTTGAACAGGGCAGAAACAATTTTGAAATTAACCGAGAGCTTCTTTCCAACGTTGTAACAGACGTAAAGGAGCTTCCCGAAGAAGCTGTAAGAGATCTTATCGTAGCTCTCATTACGCTTAAATATACACAGTCCAACTCCGTTTGCTTCGCAGTAGACGGTCAGGCTATCGGGGTATGCGCAGGACAGCAGTCAAGAATTCATTGCACACGTCTTGCAGGAACAAAGGCTGATACATGGTTCCTCCGTCAGCATGAAAAGGTGCTCTCACTTCCTTTCAAGGCAGACATAGGCAGAGCTGACAGAGACAATGTTATCGACGGTTACATCAACAAGAACGAAGAAGACGTATGTGCAGACGGAAATTGGCAGAAGTATTTTACAGAGCAGCCCGCACCTCTCACAGCAGAAGAAGCAAAGGCTTATCTTGCAACAGTAAAGAATGTTGCTCTCGGTTCAGATGCTTTCTTCCCCTTCGATGACAATATCGAAAGAGCATACCGCAGCGGTGTTAAATATATCGCACAGCCCGGCGGTTCTATCCGTGATGACGTTGTTATCTCCTGCTGCAACAAGTACGGAATTTCAATGGCATTTACAGGCATGAGACTTTTCCACCATTAATTCGTTTTGCGGAGATCAAATATGAAAATTATGGTTGTAGGTGGCGGCGGCAGAGAACACGCCATCATTAAAAAAATAAAAGAAAATAAAAACGTTACCGAAATATACGCACTTCCCGGTAATGGGGGAATCTCAAAGGACGCAATCTGCGTTGATATAGGAGCAAAGGACATTTCTGCAATTGTCGAATTTGCAGTAGACAATCAGATAGACTACGCAGTAGTAGCACCCGACGATCCCCTTGTATTAGGTGCGGTTGATGCCCTTAACGAAAAGGGTATTGCCTGCTTCGGACCTCGCGCAAATGCAGCTATCATCGAAGGAAGTAAGGTTTTCTCAAAGAACCTTATGAAGAAATACTCTATTCCCACAGCGGCATACGAGGTGTTCGATGACATGAATTCTGCACTTGTCTATCTTGAGACAGCACCCATTCCCACAGTAATCAAGGCTGACGGTCTTGCTCTCGGTAAAGGCGTTATAATCGCCATGACCCGTGAGGAAGCAAAGGATGCCGTAAGATCCATGATGGAGGATAAGGTGTTCGGTGCATCGGGTGACCATATAGTTATCGAAGAATTTCTTGAAGGACCCGAAGTTTCCGTACTCGCTTTCACAGACGGTGAAACAGTTTGTCCTATGGTCTCCTCAATGGACCATAAGAGAGCAGGCGACGGAGACACAGGTCTTAACACAGGCGGCATGGGAACAGTTGCTCCTAACCCCTATTATACAGAAGCGGTTGCAGAGCGCTGTATGAAGGAAATTTTTCTTCCCACAGTTAATGCGATGAATGCGGAAGGCAGAACCTTTAAGGGCTGTCTGTACTTCGGACTTATGATAACTAAAGACGGTCCCAAGGTAATTGAATACAATTGCCGCTTCGGCGATCCCGAAACACAGGTAGTTCTTCCTCTGCTTGAAAGCGACCTTCTCACAGTAATGCAGGCTACAACCAACGGAACTCTTTCTGAAACGGAAGTTAAGTTCTCAGACAAGAGTGCCTGCTGTGTAATTATGGCATCTGAGGGTTATCCCGTAAAATACGACAAGGGATTTGAAATTACGATCCCCGAAAGCGAGCTTGACAGCGTATACGTCGCAGGCTCACAGATAAAAGACGGAAAGCACGTAACAAGCGGCGGCAGAGTTCTCGGTGTAACGGCTGTTGCAGATACGCTTTCCGAAGCAATTTCCCAATCCTATGCAAAGGTTGAAAAGATAAGCTTTGAAAATGCTTTCTACCGCAAGGATATAGGCAAAAAGGCACTTGCCGCAACGGAGGAATAAAGAGTGGTATACAGAATATTTGTTGAAAAGAAAAAAGAATTTGCAGGCGAGGCGAGAGCGCTCCTTAACGATTTCGTTTCCCTTCTCGGCATCAAGGGTCTTGAAGACGTAAGAGTTATAAACCGTTACGATGCGGAAAACATTACGGAGGAGCTTTTTGCATATTCCGTAAACACTGTATTTTCCGAGCCTCAGACTGACGTTGCCGCGACAGAAGCTGACCTTGACGGCGCGTCATACGTGTTCGCGGTTGAATTTCTTCCCGGTCAGTACGATCAGAGAGCTGACTCTGCGGCGCAGTGTATTCAGATAATCTCTCAGGGCGAGCGTCCTACTGTTCGTACCGCAAAGGTATACGCACTGTACGGAGCTCTCAGCGACAGCGATATCGCAGAGATCAAAAAGTACGTCATTAACCCCGTTGAGTCGAGAGAAGCGGCCCTTGAAAAGCCCGAAACACTCATGGTAAAATACGATATTCCCGAAAAGGTTGCAGTTCTTGACGGCTTTATCGGTCTCGACAGAGAAGGACTTGAAGCGTTCGTAAAGACGTACGCACTTGCCATGGATATCGACGATATCACCTTCTGTCAGAAGTATTTTATCGAAGAAGGCCGCGATCCTACGATCACCGAGATCCGTATGATAGATACGTACTGGTCCGACCATTGCCGTCACACAACGTTCCTTACGGTAATTGACGACGTTAAGTTTGAAGATGCCCTTCTCGAAAAGGCTTACAGAAGATACGTTGAAACAAGAGAAGCTCTCGGTGTAAAGAAGCCCGTTTGTCTTATGGACATCGCAAC
>JAZSLF010000102.1:0-10088 GCA_045535205.1 Eubacteriales bacterium | reverse complement strand
TAGAGGGAAAAACGCTCTCAAAGCAGATGTGGCGGGCTTTTGCCCGCCTTTTCTATGTCAGATAATTTCATCAAGAAATATTTGTCTTATACAAGCTTTTCTTTTCACATCTGCGTTATACCAAGTTTGTCTTCGGTCTGAAAGCCCGGTGTAAACCGAGCTTTTCAACACAATTATATTAGTCTTCGTCGTCGTTCTGGTGAGCAGCGATGATCTTCTGAGCTTCGTTGCCGGGAACTTCTTCGTAGTGGTCAAAGTTGAATGTGTACTTACCTCTGCCCTGAGTCATAGCCTTGAGCACGATGGTGTAGTCCATCATTTCAGCCTTGGGAGCTTCAGCTTCAACGATAGTGTAGCCGTTTCTCTTTTCATCGGGGTTCATGCCGAGAACTCTGCCACGACGCTTGTTAAGGTCACCCATAACGTCACCAACCATGTTTTCGGGAACGGAAACCTTGAGGCTGCCGTAGGGTTCAAGAAGAACGGGACGAGCCTTGGGGAGACCTTCCTTGTAAGCGATTCTTGCAGCGAGCTTGAAGGAGAGTTCGTTGGAGTCAACGGGATGGTAAGAACCGTCGTAAAGGTCAGCAGCGAGGGTAACTACGGGGAAGCCTGCGAGAACGCCCTTCTGCATAGCTTCAAGGAGACCCTTTTCAACTGCAGGATAGAAGTTCTTGGGTACGCTGCCGCCTACAACGCTCTGTGTGAATGTAAGACCTTCGGCTTCGCCGTGACTGAAGCGAATTCTTACGTCACCGTACTGACCGGAACCGCCGGACTGCTTCTTATGCTTACCCTGAATTTCAACTGTACCGTTGATTGTTTCACGGTAAGCGATCTTGGGTTCTGCTGTAACGAGGTTTGCACCGTAACGGTTCTTCAGCTTTGCGAAGATAACGTCGAGGTGAATGTCACTCATACCGTAGATGAGCATCTGCTTTGTTTCAGCATTGTTTTCATAGATCATAGAGGGATCTTCGTCAAGAAGTCTCTGGATACCCTGTGTGATCTTATCTTCACCGCCCTTTGCAGCAGCCATGATAGCCTTGCACATATAGGGGGTGGGGAATTCTGTCTTCTTATATTCGATCTCTGCACCTGTTGTGAGAGTGTCGTTTGTCTTTGTTGCGTTGAGCTTCTGAACTACACCGATGTCACCGCAAACGAGAGAATCAACTTCAACCTGCTTCTTGCCCTTCATGATGTAGATGTGGCCGAACTTTTCGGAAGTGCCGCTTGTTACGTTGTTCAGAGTAGTGTCTCTCTTGAGCTCACCGTTCATAACCTTGAACATTGTCTGCTTACCGTACTGGTCAACAACAGTCTTGAATACGAAAATAGCACAGTCGCCGTTTGCTTCGATCTCCTTGCTTTCGCCGTTTTCGAGCTTTTCGGAGCCCTTTGCTGTGTGGCGGGGGAAGGAGTCAACGATGGAATCCATGAGTGCACGAACGCCCCAGAGGTTAGGAGCAGAGCCGCAGAATACGGGAACGATGTCGCCGTGAACAAGACCTTCGTGGAGAGCTGTAGCTGCTTCTTCACCGGAGATCTCGCCTTCTTCAAAGAACTTTTCGAGGAGCTCTTCACTTGTCTGAGCAGCAGCCTCGTCGAGCTTTTCCTTATACTTAGCAGCAATTGCTTCGTAGTCGGGAGTCATAGCAACAGGCTCTCTGTGTCCTCTTTCCTTGTATGTGAAGGCTTCCATTGTGAGAAGGTTTACGTATACGCCGCCGCCAACGGGAATGAAGATGGGGCATACGCTTGTTCCGAAGCTTTCGGAGAGCTGATCGAATACTCTGTCGAAGTTTGCTTCGGGGTCGTCACACTTGTTGATGAAGAAAGCACGGGGAAGCTTAGCTGCTTCAACGTATTCCCATGCAAGCTCTGTGCCGACTTCCATACCTGCCTTGCCGTCAACTGCGATGATAGCAGCATCAGCAACACGGATACCTTCCATTGTGTCGCCTACAAAGTCAAGGTAACCGGGTGTGTCGAGAATGTTGATCTTGTGGTCTTTCCACATGATGGAAGCAACTGCTGTAGAGATACTGTAGCCTCTCGCAATTTCTTCGGGGTCATAGTCACAAACGGTGTTACCGTCTGTTGTCTTACCCATTCTGTCAATATCTTTGGCTGCGAAAAGCATAGCTTCAGCCAGAGTTGTTTTACCGCTTCCGCCGTGGCCGAGAAGGCAGACGTTACGGATTTCCTTGGTGGTGATAGCCATAAATTGTACTCCTTATGTATAGGTATATAAAAATTTTACAAAAAATAATAGTGTGCCGAGGGCTTTCACGGCAGACATTACTAAATAATTATATATTAAACGAAGGATTTTTTCAATACCTTTAGACAAACTTTTGACAAGTCGGCATATTCTCCAAAACTGTCCCTTGCTTTTTGTTCATTGTTACAAAAGTAGATTTTTTTATTGGTGATAATAAACTAAATTTTATTTGTTCATCGGTGCAAAATGCCGAAACAAAAGGAAAAAGTAAAAAAAGACGTTAAAAAAGCAGGAAGTCAGCAACCTCCTGCTTTTTATTTCAGAGCGCTATGCTCTTGTAACCTTAACAGCTCTATATAAATTATATGATAAACCGTATACTACGGTAAAACCGTCTGAGCCGACGGTAAGCTATCGGGGATAAACAAGGTTTTATTTTGCGTAGTCAAAAACTCGACTTTCTCTGATAATGTGGACTTTGATCTGTCCGGGATATTCAAGCTCACTTTCGATACGTTTAACGATGTCTCTTGCGATAAGACACATCTGATCGTCTGTAACGACCTCGGGCTTGACCATAATTCTGATCTCACGGCCTGCCTGAATTGCAAAGGCCTTATCAACACCGTTGAATTCCTTTGAAATTTCTTCGAGCTTGGCAAGTCTCTTAATGTAGTTTTCAAGATTTTCACGTCTTGCACCGGGTCTTGCCGCTGAAATTGCATCGGCTGCCTGAACTATCATGGCAACAAGAGTGTGAGGTTCAACATCGCCGTGATGTGCTTCGATAGCGTGGATAATATCTTTATTTTCCTTATATCTCTTTGCAACGTCAACGCCGATCTGAACGTGAGAGCCTTCAACCTCCTGGGTAAGAGCCTTACCTATATCGTGGAGAAGACCTGCTCTCTTTGCGAGAGTGCTGTCTATTCCCAGCTCATCTGCGATGATGCCGGAAAGAATGGATACTTCGATGGAGTGGTTAAGAACGTTCTGGCCGTAGCTGGTACGGTATTTAAGTCTTCCCAGAAGTCTTATCATTTCATTGTTGAAGCCATGGATGCCTGTTTCAAACGTAGCCTGTTCGCCGGCACGCTTGATCGCAGTCTCAACCTCTTTGGTTGCCTTTTCAACCATTTCTTCAATTCTTGTGGGGTGGATGCGTCCGTCGGAGATAAGTTTTTCAAGAGCAATTCTTGCAATCTCTCTCTTGACGGGGTCAAAGCTTGATATTGTAATTGCTTCGGGTGTGTCATCTACTATGAGATCTACGCCCGTGAGCGTTTCAATTGTGCGGATGTTTCTTCCTTCACGGCCGATAATTCTTCCCTTCATTTCTTCGCTGGGAAGGTTTACAACGGACACGGTAACGTCTGATACGTGGTCAGCGGCACATCTCTGAATAGCTAATGCTATGATGTTTTTAGCCTTCGTGTCAGCCTCATCCTTGAACTGTTCTTCAAGCATGGCAAGACGCATTGCCTGTTCGTGTTTTACTTCATCGGTCAATTCTTCTATGAGCTTGTCTCTTGCCTGCTCACGTGTCATGCCGGAAATACGCTGGAGAGTTACGAGCTCTTCTTCCTTGAGTCGCTGGATCTCAGCGGCCTTTTCTTCGTTTTCCTTGATCTTCTTGCTCAGAGCTTCGTCCTTTTTTTCAAGAGTTTCTGTCTTCTTATCCAGGTTTTCTTCCTTGGTAGCTACACGGCGTTCCTGTCTGGAAAGCTCGTTGCGGCGTTCCTTTATTTCCTGGTCAAACTCATTTTTGGACTTGAGAATTTCTTCACGTGCTTCAATGAGGGCTTCCTTCTTCTTTGATTCAGCAGCTTTAATTGCATCCTCAAGAATTTTCTTAGCCTGAAGCTCTGCACTTCCTATCTCAGCCTCAGCAACCTTTTTTCTGTACATGATACCTATGGCAATACCTGCGGGTATACAAACAGCAAGACAAATCACAGCGGTGATTATGATCGGTATAAAGTTCATCCTTGCACCTCCGTTTCTTTTAGATTTATATGAATCGTCATGGGGACACAAAACACTTCCCCATACTACATATCAAATGATATTTTACATCTTTTTATTAGCTGTGTCAATAAAAAAATGAAAATTCAGACGGCTTTTTGGCAATAATTATAGTGAAAATATATAAAAATGAGGAGCAAAACTGTTTATGAGGACCGTAATTGAATTTTATTCGGAAAAGTGCACCCCCTGTAAAGTCATGATGCCGATGGTGAGTCTTGCGGCAGAAAAGCACTCCGCAGTTCTTCGCAAGGTGGAAATAAACAAAGATCCCGAAGAAGCACAGCTTTACAATGTAAAAAGTGTTCCGACTCTTATTATGCTTGAAGGTGACAGCGAGATTAAAAGACTTACGGGAGCTGTGTCAAAAATGGAGCTGGAGAACTTTTTTGTTGAAAACTCTTGAGTTTCTTAAATGATGTTGCGGCTGAGCCGCAAACGGAGGAGCCCAAGCTGCGTGACAGCTTGGGCTTCGTTTGTTATTTCAGTTTGTTTTTGAGATACTGACCCGTATAAGACTTTTCGCATTTTGCAACCTCTTCGGGAGTTCCTGTTGCAACGACCGTTCCGCCCTTATCTCCGCCTTCGGGCCCCAGATCTATGATATAGTCTGCGGTTTTGATTATATCGAGGTTGTGCTCGATGACGAGAACTGTATTTCCCGCATCAACGAGCCGCTGGAGTATCTGAATAAGACGTTCGACGTCTGCGGCATGAAGCCCTGTTGTAGGCTCGTCGAGAACGTAGATTGTCTTGCCTGTGCTTTTTTTGGAAAGCTCCGTTGCAAGCTTGACTCTCTGAGCTTCACCGCCCGAAAGAGTGGTGGAGGACTGCCCTATTTTGATATATCCCAGACCTACGTCGCAGAGCAGACGGAGTCTCGTTGCTATTTTGGGGATCTCCGAGAAGAAATCAGCACCCTCTTCCGCTGTCATTTCAAGCACGTCGGAAATGTTTTTATCCTTGTACTTTACCTCAAGAGTCTCTCTGTTGTACCGCTTGCCGTGACATACGTCGCAGGTCACGTAAACATCGGGAAGGAAGTGCATTTCGATCTTCTTTACACCGTCACCCTCACACGCTTCGCATCTTCCGCCTTTAACGTTGAAGGAAAATCTTCCCGAAGCATATCCTCTCATGTTTGCTGCAGGTGTTTTGGCAAACAGATTTCTTATATCGGTGAAAAGACCTGTGTAGGTTGCGGGGTTTGAACGGGGAGTTCTGCCTATAGGACTTTGGTCAATGGCGATTATCTTGTCGAGAGCTTCGATGCCCTCAATTGAATCGTGAGCTCCGGGACATGATGCCGCACGGTTAAGCTTTGAAACGAGAGACTGATAGATTACGGAATTTACAAGAGAGCTTTTTCCCGAACCGGAAACACCGGTTACACATACAAAGCATCCCAGCGGGACAGTCACGTCGATGTTTTTAAGATTGTGCTCTCTTGCACCTTTTACGGTGAGGAAGCTGCCGTTTCCGCTTCGTCTCCTTTCGGGAACCTCTATTGTGCGTCTTCCCGAAAGGAATGCACCCGTAATTGAGTTTTTGTCAGCACATATCTGCTTCGGAGTGCCTTTTGCGACGATCTCTCCTCCGTGTACTCCTGCCATGGGGCCGATGTCAATAATATAATCCGCCGCCATCATCGTTTCTTCGTCATGCTCTACTACGATAACGCTGTTGCCGAGATCTCTCAGGGATTTGAGCGTGTTTATAAGTCGGTAGTTGTCACGCTGATGAAGTCCTATTGACGGCTCGTCAAGAATATAAAGTACACCCGCAAGAGACGAGCCTATCTGAGTGGCAAGTCTTATTCTCTGAGCCTCACCGCCCGAAAGAGTACCTGAGCGTCTTGAAAGAGTCAGATAGTCAAGGCCTACGCTGATAAGGAAGTTGAGTCTTGCCTTCAGCTCCTTGATTATCTCCTTTCCTATCTGCATTTCGGTCTCGGACAGCTCAAGACCGTTTACAAATTCAAGTGCGGAGTCTATTCCCATGTTGCAAAATTCTCCTATGGTCTTGCCGCCTACAGTTACACAGGATGCCTCCTTGTTCAGTCTGCTTCCGCTGCATTCGGGGCAGGGAAGCTCCTCAAAAAACTGTTCATAGTATTCGCTGTCGTGCATTGGGCTGTGCCCGTTCATTCTTGAGGTGATTATATTTATGATGCCTTCAAAGGTTACCTTCTGTTCACGGAAATAACCGTCAAAGCCTCTGACAATGTCGAAGACCGTGTCTCCCGTGCCGTAGAGCAAGGCGTTCATCGCTTTTTCGGAAAATGTTCTCAGCGGTTGGTCCATGCGGAAGCCCACGTGCTCGCCCACAGCCTCAAAGAGAGGGCCGGACCAGGTCTCAGGGCCGAGGGATTTGAAGCCGTTTACGGCAATACCGCCGTCAAGAAGGGAAAGGTCTGGGTCGGGAATTATTTTGGCAACCGATATTCTTCTCATTATTCCGAGACCGGAACATTTCTTGCAGGCACCGAAGGGATTGTTGAAGGAGAACATTCTTGGCTCAAGCTCACCGATGCTGACACCGTGTTCCTCGCAGGCGTAGCTCGTTGAATAGTAGAAGTCCTCGCCGTCTCTGTCTCTCGGAGCTGTGGCTATTATGACAGCTCCCGCCGCTTCTCTGAGTGCGGTCTCCACCGAGTCGGTGAGACGGCTTCGTATGTCGGGCTTCATAACAAGTCTGTCAATAACTATTTCGATCGTATGCTTCAGATTTTTTTCGGGAATAAAATTCTCTGACAGGTCATAAATGATACCGTCTATACGGACTCTTGCATAGCCGCTTCTCTTTGCACTTTCAAGGACCTTTTCGTGACGTCCCTTTTTACCTTTTACAACAGGTGAAAGGACCATGAAGCGTTCCCCTTCGGGAAGAGACATGATCTTGTCTATTATCTGGTCGGTGGTCTGCTGGCGTATCTCTTTGTTGCATACGGGACAATGGGGGACGCCTATTCTTGCGTAAAGAAGCCTTAAATAGTCGTATATCTCCGTAACTGTGCCCACGGTGGAGCGAGGATTTTTCGACGTTGTCTTCTGGTCTATCGAAATGGCGGGAGACAGACCTTCAATAGAGTCCACGTCGGGCTTGTCCATCTGACCGAGAAACATTCTTGCATAGGAGGAAAGACTTTCAACAAAGCGTCTGTGTCCCTCGGCATAAAGAGTATCGAAGGCAAGAGAGGATTTTCCCGAGCCTGACATACCTGTGAGAACGACGAGCTTGTCACGGGGAATATCAATATCGACATTTTTCAGATTATTTACTCTTGCACCTCTTATTTTTACGTGTTTGGGCATTGGAACACCTCCTGACAGCCTTGGTCCCTAAATAATTCTTATCATTTAATTTTATCAAAAACAGTTTTATATGTCAATACCGACGGGTAGGATTTCCTTTCCTTTGCAGACTTAATAAAATATGCTTTTTCTTCCTCATTTAAATTCACAAAATTGTGCAGACGGTGAGAAAATATGCAGGATTGATATTAATTTCCGTCATTTAAAAGGCAAAAACGGCTTGTTTTTTAATAAAAGCTATTGCGGTTTTAATTTAATTATGTTATAATTGATTATCTAAAAGTTACAAATTTAAGCGATCTTGCTGTTTTTTTCAGTATGTTTTAAGCAAAAAATGCATTAATATGAGAAAATGGGTTTTCGGACCGATTTTTTCTTGTTTTTGCAAGTATTTTGAAAAAACAGTCTAAGATAAATAAATACGTATAATGAAGATAATGAGTTGAGGCAGGCGGTATCTGTATGAACACAAAAACATTGCTTTATATTTTAAAAAGAGTATTACTGGCACTCCTTACGGTGTGGGTGATCATAACTGTAACGTTCTTCGTTACGAGACTTGTTCCGGGCGGTCCCTTCATGGGCGAAAAAGCTCTGTCCGAAGCGGCAACGGCGGCACTCGAAGCAAAATACGGACTTGATAAGCCCGTGTTTGAGCAGTATGTTACCTATCTTAAAGATATAGTTACGAAGTTTGATTTCGGCCCTTCCCTGAAGCAGAGAGGACGTGACGTCATCGATATTATCTTTACGGGCATGAAGACCTCTGCAAAGCTGGGTCTTGTGGCGGCATTTTCTGCGGCTGCTGCAGGAATAGTTCTCGGCTCTGTTGCGGCGCTGAGACGTAACAAAGTAATAGACAGAATAATCATGGTAATAACGACGGCCTTCGTCTCAATGCCTTCATTTATTATAGGAACACTCCTTCTTTTGTGCTTTGCCGTTAAAATGCAGATATTCCCCGCCAACGGTGCGGCTGAGGGCGGCCTTGTGCTTCCCATAATCACTCTTGCTCTTTATCCTATGGCGTATATTACAAGACTTACCCGTTCTTCGATGCTTGACGTTCTGGGGCAGGATTATATCCGTACTGCAAAAGCAAAGGGCGTATCGGGTATGAAGGTTATTTTCGGCCATGCTCTTAAAAACTCTCTCATTCCCGTTCTCACATATTTCGGTCCCATGCTTGCGTATATCGTAACGGGCTCTCTGGTCGTTGAACAGATATTTGCAGTTCCCGGCATCGGCAGAGCTTTCGTAAGCAGTATTACGGACAGAGACTATCCTCTCATCATGGGAACGACTATCGTGCTTGCAACACTTATCGTAACAATGAATTTGGTAACGGACATTCTTTATAAGGTTGTCGACCCCAGAATCACATTGGAATAAGGAGGTATAAATATAATGAAGAAAATGCCTTTCAGTTTTCATGTGAACGTTGATTCATTTATTCCTGCGTCTGCAGAGGATAAGGAATACATGGTAAAAATGCGTCCGTCGTCAACGTTTTTCAAAGACGGCGTAAAAAGACTTCTTAAAAATAAGATAGCAACTATCAGCTTTTTCGTGGTTATTATTATTGCCCTTTCGTCTATAATAATTCCTGCGGTATGGCCTTACACTTACGAACAGCAGCTGGGCGTTATTCCCGGCAAGCCCGTTGACCCCTCTTTTAAAAATCTTGCTCCCTTTGAATACGGAACTACGGAGCAGGAGAGAATTGAAGCGGGCGAAACGGTGTTCCCCCACATTTTCGGAACCGACTCCGCAGGCAGAGACTATTTTATCCGCGTGGTATACGGCACGAGAATATCTCTTGCGGTAGGCTTTTTCGCAAGTATCATCGTTCTTGTTATCGGTCTTCTCATGGGCTCCATTGCGGGATATTGCGGCGGCAAGGTGGATATGATAATAATGAGAATCGTCGATATTATCTATTCACTTCCCGATATGCTTATGGTTATTCTCTTGGCATCGGTGCTCAACGTTTCGCTTGAGCCTGTCATCAGAGGAACGTCCCTTGAAAAGCTCGGTACGAACATCATCAGTCTTTTCATCGTATTTGCGGTTCTTTATTGGGTATCCATGTCCCGCCTTATCAGAGGTCAGATCCTTTCTCTGCGCGAGCAGGAATACGTGCTTTCCGCCCGTGCAACCGGGGCGAAGGGCTCCTGGATAATCAGAAAGCATCTGCTTCCCAACTGCATCAGCGTAGTTGTAATTTCAACGGCACTTCAGATTCCCAGCGCGATCTTCACCGAAAGCTACCTTTCATTCCTCGGTCTCGGTGTAAATGCCCCCATGCCCTCTCTCGGCTCTCTGGCATCCGATGCGCTCAGCGGTATCAGATCATATCCTTATCAGCTTCTCATTCCTGCTGCGGTCATTTCGCTTATCGTTCTGTCCCTTAACCTGTTCGGTGACGGACTCCGCGACGCATTTGACCCCAAGCTTAAAAAGTAAGGGGGTAAATCAAGTATGGCACTTCTCGAAGTAAAAGATCTCAGAACCTCCTTCTT
>JAZSLF010000021.1:0-6210 GCA_045535205.1 Eubacteriales bacterium | reverse complement strand
CGCCTTCACAGAAAGGATTTAGAAATATGGCTTAAAAGCTTAACATAACAGATACCATTCTCCGTGACGCCCATCAGTCACAGGCGGCTACGAGAATGAAGCTTCAAGATATGCTTCCCGCTTGTCAGATACTTGACAGCGTGGGCTATTGGTCTCTCGAATGCTGGGGCGGTGCAACCTTTGACTCCTGCATGAGATTTCTCGACGAAGACCCCTGGGAAAGACTCCGCACACTCAAGGCGGCAATGCCCAACACGAAGCTCCAGATGCTCCTTCGTGCTCAGAACCTTCTGGGCTACAAGCACTATGCAGACGACGTTGTTGACGCTTTCGTAAAGAAGGCCATCGAAAACGGTATCGACGTTATCCGTGTATTCGATGCACTCAACGACCCTCGTAACATGGAAGCTCCCATGAGAGCCATCAAGAAGTACGGCGGTATCTGTGAGGCTGCATTCAGCTACACAAAGAGCCCCGTTCACAGCGAAGAATATTTCGTAAAGCTCGCGCTCAAGCTTCAGGAAATGGGTGCAGACGTTATATGTATCAAGGACATGGCAAACCTGCTTCTTCCCTTTGAAGCCTTCTCCCTCGTTAAGAAGCTCAAGGAAGCTGTTTCCATTCCCGTACATCTTCACACTCACAACACAACAGGTACAGGCGACATGACTAACCTCATGGCAGCTATGGCAGGAGTTGACATCGTTGACTGTGCACTTTCTCCCATGGCTAACGGTACCTCAAACCCCTCAACAGAATCTCTCGTTGCAACCCTTGCAGGTCACGAAAGAGACACGGGTCTTGACCTCAACAAGCTCAGCGAAGCAGCGGCTCATTTCAGAAACGTTGCAGACAAGCTGAAAGCTGAAGGCATTCTCGACCCCAAGGTTCTGAACGTTGATACAAAGACACTTCTCTATCAGGTACCCGGCGGTATGCTCTCCAACCTTCTCTCACAGCTGAAGCAGGCAAACGCAGAGGACAAGTTCTACGAGGTTCTCGCAGAGGTTCCGAGAGTACGTGCAGACTTCGGTTATCCTCCCCTTGTAACTCCCACAAGCCAGATCGTCGGCACACAGGCTGTTCTCAACGTTCTCATGGGCGAAAGATACAAGATGGTATCCAAGGAGTCCAAGGGCCTTCTCAGAGGTGAATACGGTGCACTTCCCGGTGAAGTAAACGAAGAGGTTCGCCGCAAGGCTATCGGCGATGCAGAGGTCATCACCTGCCGTCCCGCAGACCTTCTTGAGCCTGAGCTTGAAAAGTACCGTGCGGAAGCGGGAGACCTTGCAAAGTGCGAAGAAGACGTTCTCTCCTACGCTCTGTTCCCTCAGGTTGCCCCCAAGTTCCTCGAAAAGCGTAACGCAGGCGGCACAAAGAAGGAAGAAAAGAAAAACGAAGAAGGCGGCGTTCGTGTTCTTTACGTTGACGACCGCAGCTGATAGACAAAAAATGTAAAAGGGTTGACAGACGTCAGCCCTTTTTTGCGTTCTTTTTGACAAAATGCGAGTAGTGTGGTATACTGTCTATGTATATAATGGAGTATTATATACACAAATAACCTATAGTAAAAAAGGTTGAAGTTATGCTCGAAAGAATTAATTCCTCAGCGGAGCTTAAAAAGCTGGAAAGCCGTGAGCTTCCCGCACTCTGCGAGGAGATAAGAAAAGAAATAATAGCGGCGGTAAGCAAAAACGGCGGTCACCTCGGTTCAAACCTCGGTATAGTTGAGACTGTCGTTGCAATACACCGTGTTTTTGACACGCCCCGTGATACGCTTATATTCGATGTGGGGCACCAATGCTATGCACATAAGCTTCTTACGGGAAGATACGGATGCTTTTCAACTCTGCGTACAGAGGGCGGTATTTCGGGATTTGTAAGTGCCTCTGAGTCAGAATACGATCCCTTTACCGAAGGGCACAGCGGTACTTCTCTTTCGCAGGCTCTCGGCGTTGCGGCATCAAATGAAATACTTGGAAAAGAAAACTACGTTATAGCCATCGTAGGTGACGGCTCCTTCACAAACGGCATGATATATGAGGCTCTAAACAACTGCAAAAGCGACGGCAAAAGGCTCATTATCATTCTCAACGACAATGAAATGTCCATTTCAAAAAACGTAGGCGGTCTGTCAAGCTATCTGACGAAAATACGCACAAGCAAGAAGTATTTTTCCATAAAGCACAGTTTCAAGAAATTTTTCAGAAATATTCCCTACGTCGGAAAGCCCATCACAAGCGGTGCAAGAAAGATAAGGGACTTTGCCAAAAGAGTTTTGGTATCTGAAAACCTCTTTGAATGTATGGGTATCGACTATATCGGTACTGTCAACGGAAACGACGTTTTCAAAATGCAGACAGTTCTTGAGGAAGCGAAAACAAAGGGTGTCTGCACTCTTATTCATATTCACACAAAAAAAGGCAAGGGCTATACACCTGCCGAGGAAATTCCCGAAAAGTACCATTCAACAGGTGCTTTCCATACTGAAAAAGGCATCGTTCATACAGGCAAAAACGCCACCTTTTCCTCCGTTTTCGGAGATACCGTATGTGCCCTTGCCGAAAAGGATGAGCGTATCTGTGCGGTGACAGCCGCCATGGAGGAGGGCACAGGTCTTCTTCCGTTTAAAGAAAAATATCCCAAAAGATTTTTTGACGTGGGTATTGCAGAGGAGCACGCAGTTACCTTCGGTGCAGGGCTTTCAAAGGGCGGTCTTGTTCCCATAGTTGCCATGTATTCCACCTTCTCTCAAAGAGTTTACGACCAGCTTCAGCATGACGTTGCAATACAGAACCTTCCTTATATTTTATGTCTTGACAGAGCAGGCTTCGTGGAAGGCGACGGCATTACCCATCAGGGAATTTTCGACGTATCCGAGTTTTCGGGTATTCCGGGAATAAATATATTTTCTCCCGAAACCTATTCGGAATTTGCAAGCTCTCTGGAGTACGCAGTATCAAGCAAAAAATTCAATGTGATAAGATACCCCAAGGGTGAACAGACGGATTATGACAGAAGTGCTTTCACAAACAAAGGCTTCTATAGTGTGACAACGGTCGGAAGCGGCAAATACACAGCCGCCGCTGTGACCTACGGAAGAATTACAAAAAGCGTTTACGAAGGCGTAAAGGAATTCTGCGAAAAGACAGGAATTACCGTAAAAATAATAAAGCTTGTAAAGATATTCCCTCTTTGCGAGGAGGAGCTTAAAAGGGAGCTTGACGGGATCTCAGTCCTCTATTTTGCAGAGGAAGGTATTGAAAGCGGCGGCATCGGTGAGAAGCTGGCGGCGTTTACAGGCAAATATATACCGGACGTCAAGGTAAAGATACGTGCCGCAAACGACTTTGTTTCTCACGGAAGCCTTGATTTTATCATGAAAAGACTTGGCTTTGAGCCAAAACAGATAGCGGGGGATCTTGCCGTACTGTACCGTGATGCTCTCGCTTCAAAAAAAACGGAGGTGTTCTTAAATGAATAAAATTTTGATAGAAGCTTACGCTAAAATAAATCTTTTCCTTGAAGTGAAAGGCAAAAGAGATAACGGCTATCACGACATTGAAAGTATTATGATGCAGATACCTCTCTGTGACACGGTTGAGCTTGAAAAAACGGAGAACAAAGAAGAAATTATTCTTTTGTCCGACTCAAGCGAATGTGCAAGAGTCAGCGACTTTGACTGTCTTGACCCCAAGGACAACCTGTGCTGCAAGGCGGCTTTAAGTTTTTTTGAAGCATCGGCACAGAATAACGGAATAAAAATAAAAATAACGAAAAGAATACCTGTTAAAAGCGGAATGGCAGGCGGAAGTGCCGATGCCGCCGCTGTGCTTTCGGGAATGAACACCTTATTCGGAGAACCCTTTTCCACCGAGGAGCTGTGCCGTATTGCCGCTTCTCTCGGTGCTGACATTCCTTTCTGTATCAAGGGAGGAACGGTTTTCTGTACAGGTATCGGTGAAATTATGAAGACTGTTCCCTCAAAAGCTGAGCTTCACGGAATAGTGACTCTTGAAAAAGACACGAAGCTGTCAACAGGTGCGGCTTACGACATGGTTGATAAAAACACCGAAAGAGAATACAGGAGTGCTTCATGGCTTGCCGTGGCCCTCATAAACGGTGAAGTCCATGAAGTAGCAAAGGAATGCTACAATATTTTCGGCCTTTCCTGCGGTTATTCTGATACGGCTGCAAAAATACTTTTGAAAAACGGAGCTCTGAACGCAACTCTCAACGGTGCAGGACCTTCCGTTTTCGGAATATTCAACGACATCGGCAAGCTGCAAAAGGCAAAGGCTGCTCTTATTTCACAAGGGTACCCCGCATTTGAATTTTAATTACGGACGGTGTTATATCTTGAAAAAGAAAAACAAAGAAAAAAAGGGATTTCTTAAAAAGAAAAACGTGACCCTTTCTCCAAAAATCTATTTTGTAAAGGCCATGGGTTCAATGGCTACGGGCCTTTTTGCCTCTCTGCTTATCGGTACTATTTTTTCCACTCTCGGAAAATATATGAACCTTGAGACTATTCCCGCAGGTGACTTTGAATTTTTGTGGAAGTGCGTAAACTATATAGGTGAGCTTTTAGTTCAGGCAGGCTCCTTCGCTTCTGCGGCGGCAGGTGCCGCCATCGGTGTGGCTGTTGCTTACTCCCTTGAAGCTCCTCCGCTCGTTCTTCTTTCGGCGGCGGCTGTGGGAATTGCAGGCTACGGAACGGGTGACGTCTTCGTCATCGACGGAATTGAAAAATCCCTCACCGCAGGCCCTGCAGGTGCTTTTATTGCCGTTCTTATTGCAACTGAGCTTGGAAAGCTTGTTTCTAAGGAAACCAAAGTCGATATTATCGTAACACCCAGCGTTTCCATTCTTTCCGGTGTTCTTATCTCAAAGCTTCTCTGCCCCTACATCGCCTACGCCATGTACTACATAGGAAGCTTTATCAACTATGCGGCAGAGCTTCATCCCGTTCTTATGGGAATTATAATATCCGTTCTTGTAGGTATCGCTCTTACTCTGCCCATAAGCTCAGCGGCCATATGTGCCATGATAGGCATTTCCGGTGTGGCAGGCGGTGCCGCCATCGCAGGCTGCTGTGCTCACATGGTCGGCTTTGCCGTTCTCAGCTACAAGGAGAATAAAACAGGCGGTCTTATCGCTCAGGGACTCGGCACCTCAATGCTCCAGATGGGCAATCTTACAAGAAAGCCTGTTCTGTGGCTTCCCGCAATAATCATTTCCGCTGTTACGGGGCCTATGGCAAGTGCACTTTTCCGCCTTGAATGCGAAGGCGTAAATGCAGGAATGGGCACCTGCGGTCTTGTTGGTCCTATCGGAATAATTACGGCAAGCTGTGAGAAAAATTCTTTTTATTATATCGGAATAGTGCTGGTCTGCTTTGTTATACCCGCCATCCTTGCCGCCGTTATCGGAAAGGCATTCAGAAAATGGGGCATTATCAAAGACGGTGACCTTGCACTTGATTTGTGATCTGTATGGCTAAATATATTCTTGATCCCACACGACCCATAAAAGCAAATAAAAGTCTGCCCTGCGGTATCGCAGACAGACTTCCTGACGGAATAACAGACGAAACGGAAAGACGTGAGTTCTTTATGAAGCAGGCTCTCATTATGGCAGAACGCTCTGCTGAGTGGGGTGACGTGCCTGTGGGCTGTGTCATCGTTCGTCACAACGAAATTATCTCTGCCGCCGCTAACAGACGGGAAGCAGATAAAACAGCAACTTCTCATGCCGAGACCCTTGCAATCGCCGAAGCCTGCCGTGCCCTCGGAGGCTGGAGACTTGTGGACAGCGAAATGTTTGTCACCCTTGAGCCCTGTCCCATGTGTGCGGGAGCTGCCCTCAACGCAAGAGTTCCTAAGGTCTATATCGGCTGCGGCGACACTAAAGGCGGAGCTGTCGGCGGTCTCTTTGACCTCTTTTCCTACAAAGTAAACCACAAGCCTGAGATCTTTACGGATATTCTCTCTCACGAATGCTCGGAAATATTAAAAAGTTTCTTTAAGGATAGGAGATAAGGGGAAACTTTCTGAAGAAAGCTTCCCCTCAGACCGAAGACAAACTTGGTATAACGCAGATGTGAAAAGAAAAGCTTGTATAAGACAAATATTTCTTGATGAAATTATCTGACATAGAAAAGGCGGGCAAAAGCCCGCCACATCTGCTTTGAGAGCGTTTTTCCCTCTA
>JAZSLF010000118.1:0-15052 GCA_045535205.1 Eubacteriales bacterium | reverse complement strand
GAGACCTGTGCAAAATCCGAAAGAAAGCTTGAACAGCAGAAGGGTCTGCCGCAGGCTCCGAGACCTCCCATGAGCTTTGCTTCGTCCCTTATTCCTATCTGCCGCAGTTCGATTCTTGTTCTGAATACAGATGCAAGATCCTTTACGAGTTCTCTGAAGTCTATTCTGTTATCTGCGGAAAAATTGAACAGAAGCTTCGTGTTGTCAAAAGTATATTGTGCATCTATGAGCTTCATTTCAAGGCCATGCTCTTTGATCTTTTTATTGCAGATGGCAAAGGCTTCTTTCTCAAGCTCAAGATTTCTCTCATATCTTTCAACGTCATCGGCTGTGGCAATTCTCTCCACGTTTCTTAAAGGAAGAACGATCTCTGAGGTGTTTACTTTTTTGTTTCCGATAACAACGGTGCCGAACTCAGAGCCTCTGGCGGTTTTAACGATTACCTTTGTCCCTGCTTCGCATACAGTACCTTCGGGTGAAAAATAATAAATCTTGCCTGCTTCCGAAAAACGTATGCCGACTATTTCAATTTCTTCGGGAAGCTCTTTGGCAGGAGTGATGGGTGATATTTCTTTTGCTTCTGATAACGCTTCGGCAATGTCTGCCGGGTCGTATATGTTATTGTACTGCTTATCGCTCATAAATATGCCTTTCTGTAATCAGGTCAAAAGCAGCGTGAGGACTGCATTGACATTTACATTTGAATTAATATCATTTTCAGCGTTTGTTATTCTGTCGAACAGTTCGGAAAGCTTTCTGATGCTGACTTTCTTTGAAATGTTCTTGGGAATGTCTGCTTCTGTGTAAAATAAAAAGTCATTGCCGTTTGTTTTTTTAAAATATAGAATGTCTCTCAAAGCTTCTTTCATATATGACAAAACAGTCAATGCCTCGTTTCTTTTTTGCGGGAATGCCGAAGCACTTTCAATTCTTGTAACGGCAGATGCGGTGCACAGAGCCGTTGTTGTATCAGAGGCGATTGTTCTCAGTTTTTCGTCTGCCGTGTCATTTTTGTTTAAAAGTGACAGTGCTTTGCCTATTGTTCCGGAGCACCCTTGTATTGCACTTTCAAGCTCGTTTTCATTTGTGTAAAGCTTTTTGAATTCAGGATGCGATGAAATATATTCCTTTACTCTTTCATTTGTGAAAAGCTCCGTCTGAATTACGGGAGCTCTGCTCTTTACCGTATCAAGAAGTAAAAGGGAGTTTTCACACAGCAGTATGAAAAGCACGAATTCAGGCGGTTCCTCAAGGGAAAGCAAAAGTGCATTCTGTGCCTGAACCGTCATTTTATCGGCTTCTTCGATAATATACACTTTATAGTTCATTTCAGTCGGTGCATAGTATAGGGTGCTTTTGATGCCGTCTCTGATAGCAGAAACTCCGATAGTGGCTTTGTCACCTCTGTTGATTTTTATAATATCAGTACAGATATTTTCAAAAACCTTTGTGCAGGAATTGCACTCGCCGCAAGGAAACTTGTCCCCCCTGCTTCTGCAAAACATGGATGCGGCAGTCAGCATTGCAGCTGTGTGCTTGCCACTTCCTTCCGGACCTTCGAAAATGTAAGCGTGGGATTGTTTGCCGGATATTATATCCTTGGCAACCGTACTTTTCAGCTTTTCGTTACCGTATAATTCGTCAAACAATTTCATCTCTGATTTCCTCGCATTAATTTTACCGCATTATTATATCAAAATATAATAGAAATGTCAAATGTAATTGCTTTCTTTTTTGGAATGAATTTTCAGAAAATGCGGTTTGGAGGAGAGGAATACTAAAAATAAAACGGTAAGGTATAATTATGAAAAGGGGAGTGCTTCTTACAATTGTATTGGCTCTGCTGCTTCTTGTGCCGATTTTTTCGGAACGTGAAGATGAGGACGGATGGTATGCTGCGGCAAAAGAGTTATATGATATTTCTACAAGTGTCAATTGTGATGAAATTTGCACACGTGTCTATAATGCCAAAAATACCATATTTTACACAAATGCAAAAAGCATTGATAAATATAGGTTGATGCGTATTTTGGAGTTTGTGGAAAATGAAGTCAATAATGCGAGTGTAAAAAATACAGAGGGCGTTTCAATTGCTGTCAAAATCTGTTTTGGCGAATGTAAAATTTACAAAGAGGATGAATTCTATGCACAAATACGGAGAATTTACAATGCCTGTGTTCAGGAATGTGCCGAATGCAACGAGTCTTCTTTCAAAAACGTAAGGGAAGAAAAGTATATCAAAGGTATGTTTTATAACGGTTGCGGAAGAACAGCATGCGGTGCTGACGGGGAACTGTGGGTATACGGTAAAAATTATTTTTGTTCTCTTGACAAAAACGATTTTCCTCTATTTGCAGCAATTGATGTGAAAACCGGAGGTAACAGTCTTCTGCATAAGCTTAACAGTAAAACTTTTTTTGTCAGAAGAAATGTGGAAAGTACCCTTGTCAGCTCAGATGAGAATGTTGAAAAATATAAAATTGCACCTTTCGGAAGTACCGAATACATTATTGCTGAAAAAGATTTGGCACAAAACAGATTATTTTTCTTTGAATTTATATTTTAATATATAATATATTTATTTGCTATTGAAATATTTATTTAATTATGTTAAACTGTATGTTGGTAAAAATGCGGGAGGTAAGTGATGAAAAAATTCAATATTGGAATTATCGGTTTCGGTAATATGGGGAAAACACATGCGGCTTCAATTTCACAGATGAAATATTTTTATAATGAACTTGAAGCAGAGCCTGTGCTGTACGGCGTTTGTGCTTCCTCCTATGAGAATTCGGTGAAATATGCTGAAAAATACGGCTTTTTAAAAGCATTTTCCACACCGGAAGAGCTTATAGCCTGCCCTGAAATAGATGCAATCGATATATGCACTCCCAATATATTTCATTACGAACAGTTGAAGCTTGCTCTTCAAAGCGGAAAGCATATATACTGCGAAAAGCCTCTTACCGTAAATGCAAAAGATGCTTTTGAGATCAGTAAAACGGCACAGGAGTGCGGCAAGACCTGTGCGGTCGTTTTCAACACAAGATTTTTACTTCCCGTTATAAGAGCCAAAGAGCTTGTTGAATCAAGTGCGATCGGGGAAATCGTTTCGTTTGACGTGTCTTTTTTGCACAGCAGTGCTACAGATGTTAATAAAACAGGCTGGAAGCAGGATAAAACAGTATGCGGCGGCGGAGTTCTTTTTGATCTCGGTTCACACGCTGTTGATATGACCAGATATCTGTGCGGAGAATTTGAAAAGGTTTTCGGAAAGTCTCAGATAGTATATCCTACACGTAAAAGCTATGACGGAAGAGAAAACTGGCTGACGAACGCAGACGAAGCATTTTATATTACTGCTCAGCTTGAATGCGGTGCAATCGGGCATATTACCGTGAGTAAAATACATCAAGGTACAAATGATGATTTTTCATTTGAAATATACGGAACAAAGGGAAGTCTTCGATTTAATTTGATGGAACCCAACTGGCTTTATTACTATGATGCTTCTGCTCCCGAAAAGATAAGGGGCGAGGTCAGAATTGAATGTGTGGGACGTTATCCTGCACCTGCAACGGGATTTCCGGGTATTAAGGCACCTGTAGGCTGGATAAGAGGACATATCGGTTCTATGCATAATTTTTTACGTTGTGCTATGTGCGGAAAGGACGCTGTGCCGTCGTTCAGAGACGGTGCCGTAGTTCAATCCATACTTGAAGCAGCCTACAGATCTGATGAAAGCGGTACGTTTGAACCTATCTTATACTATTGATTTTTCGGAGGTGATCTGTATAAAATGAAGATCATCGGTCTTTGCGGAAGAAGCGGAAGCGGTAAGGGCTATGTTTCCGGGGTATTTGCAAAATACGGCGGCATTTGTCTTGATACGGATAAAATATATCATCGGCTTCTTGAACCGATAGACAGTGAAATGTCTGAATGTACACAGGCACTTGCAGGCAGATTTGGTTCTGAGATAGTCGGCTCTGATATGCAGCTTGACAGAAAACGTCTCTCCGAAATAGTTTTTTCAGACAAAGAAAAGCTTGAAGAGCTTAATAAAATAGCACACAGCTATATTCTCAGAGAGGTGGAGAAGCAGCTTTCGGTTTCCAAGGCTGATTTTGCGGTCATAGATGCACCGGTGCTTTTTGAAAGCGGATTTGACAAGATATGTGATTTTACCGTTTGTACTGTTTGCTCCGATAACACCTCGGTAAAGCGGATAACCGAACGTGACGGAATAGAGCCTGACAAAGCAGTCTTGCGGCTTAAAAATCAGCTTTCCGCCGATACTCTGACAGATCTCTGCGATTATACGGTTTATAATGATGGAGACTCGGATGTATTCATTCAAGTCAAAAATATTTTAACTGATATGGGGTTATATCATGAATTATAAAAAAGCGGTCATAAGGAGCATAGTTATCATCAGTATAGCGGTTGTTTCCATACTCATCGGGATCATATATCAAAATATCTCGGTAAAGATCGATAAGAATAAATATCCTATTGAGTTTTCTGAATTTGTGGCAAAGTATTCCGACGAATACGGAGTGCCCGAATACATAATTTATGCAGTTATCAAGGACAGCAGTAATTTTGACAGCAGTATATTGGCGGAAACGGGAGAAATAGGACTTATGCAGGTTTCTCCGGAGCTTCTCGGTGCATATAATTCATCACTCAAAGACAATTACGATACAGGGATGCTTTACGATCCCGAGACTAATATAAAATACGGAACGTATCACCTTTCCAAGCTGTATTTAAAGCTGGGCACATGGAAATCTGTATTTGCTTCTATGTACGTCGGTGAAGAAACAGTTCTCGAATGGCTGGCTGATGAAAATGTTTCTGATATTGAAGAAAACGTAAAGCCTAAGCTTCGGGATATTCCCGATAAAGAATGCAGCAAATACACGGAGAAGCTGCTTGAAATATCGGAGATTTATAAAACATTATATTTTTCAAAATAAATAATCTAAACATAAATTAAGGAGTAAAAACATGGAAAACAACACAGCAAAAGAACTTGCGGAAAAATTATTTTATAAAAAGAGAAACGCTTTTGAAGCTATGAGCGAAAGCGATCTTGACGAGGTTATGGAATATGCAAAAGGCTATTCTGTTTACCTGGACACCGCTAAGACTGAAAGAGAAGCGGTAGATTACAGCGTTGATATGCTTAAAGCCTACGGCTTTGAGCCTTATACACTCGGCATGCCCGTATATCCCGGCGACAGATATTATTTTATTAACAGAAACAAGAGCCTTATCGCTTTTGTGATCGGTGATGACGGTGTTGAAAACGGATTTAAGATTCTGGCGGCACACGTTGATTCTCCCAGACTCGACCTCAAGCAGCACCCCATTTATGAGGATGGCGGCTTTGCTTATGCTAAAACTCACTATTACGGCGGAATAAGAAAGTATCAGTGGGCTACGATCCCCCTTGCTCTCCACGGTGTCGTAATTCTTAAAAACGGCGAAGAGGTCGAGGTGAACATCGGTGAAAAAGAAGGAGATCCCGTATTCTGTATCACGGATCTGCTTCCTCATCTTGCAAAGGATCAGAATGCAAAGACTCTCGGTACAGCTTTCACAGGAGAAGGCATGAATGTAATCGTTTGTGCATCTCCCTTTATGGAAGATGGAAAGGTCTGTGAAGTTGACGAGAAGGTAAAACTCAATCTTCTCCTTGAGCTTTACCGTCTTTACGGCATAACAGAAGAAGACTTTGTAAGTGCAGAGCTTTGCTTTGTCCCCTCTGCAAAAAGTGTTGACGTCGGCTTTGACAGAGCACTTATCGGAGCATACGGACACGATGACCGTGTATGTGCATATTCAGAGCTTACGGCTATGCTTGAAAACCTTGACGGTAAGAATTCAATCATGTGCGTTCTTGCTGATAAAGAAGAAACGGGCAGCGACGGTGCAACAGGTATGCAGGGTCGTATAATGGTTGACATTATTGACTCTGTTGCCAAGGTACTCGGAGCTGATGGTGCACTTGTCAGAGCACGCTCCAAGTGTCTTTCCGCTGACGTTGCGGCAACCTTTGACCCTTGTTATCCCGAAGTGTTTGAAAAGAGAAATTCCGCTGTTGCATCATGCGGTGTAGCACTTGCGAAGTACACAGGCTCAGGCGGTAAGTACGGCACCAACGATTGCCACGCTGAATTTGTAGCAGAGGTCAGAGCTATATTTGAAAAAGAAAACGTAATCTGGCAGACCGCAGAAATGGGTAAAGTAGATGCAGGCGGCGGCGGAACGGTAGCAAAGTATATTTCAAGATATAATATTGATACCGTAGACGTCGGCGTTCCCGTTCTTTCCATGCACGCACCTTTTGAAGTAATTTCAAAATATGACCTTTATAATGCTCATAAGGCATTCTCAGCATTTTGCAAATATTAATTATCAATTCGGTACATCCGCAAAGTATAACGCTTTGCGGATGTATAATAAATTTTATTCGGAGAAAAAATGATAAACAGACTCAAAGAGGCTAACGAACGTTTTGACGTTCTTGAAAAAGATCTTGCTTCCCCTGAAGCCCTTTCAAATATGGAGCTTTATGCGAAGCTGATGAAGGAATATAAAAACCTTGCACCGCTTATTGAAAAATACAGAGAGTACAAAAAGTGTGAGGAAGATACAGAAGGTGCAGGACTCCTTATGGCAGAGGAGACGGATCCTGAAATGAAGGCACTTGCCGAGGAAGAATATTACGGCGGAAAGCAAAGACTCTCGGAGATAGAAGAAGAACTCAAAATACTTTTGCTGCCGAAGGATCCCAATGACGATAAAAACGTTATCGTTGAAATCAGAGCAGGCGCAGGCGGTGATGAGGCGGCACTTTTTGCTGGAGTTCTTTACAGAATGTATACAATGTATGCCGATTCCAAGAAGTATAAGACCGAGCTTGTCAGCTGTAATGAAACGGGGCTCGGCGGATTTCGTGAAATAACCTTTATGATAACGGGTGAAGGAGCCTTTTCACGCTATAAATATGAAAGCGGAGTCCACAGAGTACAGAGAGTACCCGAAACTGAGTCATCGGGCAGAATTCACACCTCTACGGCGACCGTAGCCGTGCTTCCGGAGGCGGAGGATGTTGAGGTCGAGATAAACAACTCCGATCTTATCATAGAAACGATAAAGAGCAGCGGTGCAGGCGGTCAGCACGTAAACAAAACAGAATCTGCCATAAGACTTATACATAAGCCCACCGGCATAACGATAGAATGTCAGGACGAACGCAGTCAGCACAAGAATAAAGATAAAGCTATGAAGCTGCTCAGAACGAAGCTTTTTGATATGAAACAGCAGGAGCAGAACGATAAGATAGCATCAGAACGCAGATCACAGGTCGGAACCGGTGACAGAAGTGAAAGAATAAGAACCTATAATTATCCGCAGGGAAGAATTACAGACCATAGAATAGGGTTTACCGTTTATTCACTTGAGAATTATCTTAACGGTGACATCGATTCAATGATAGATGCCCTTGCAACAGCGGATACGGCTGAAAAGCTCAAGGGTTCATCAAGCGAAAACTAAACGAGGTTATTTTGGAAACAAAGTATTTTACTGTCGGTAAGGATGCCGATGATTTGATCTATAAAACCTGCTCCGAGATGATACGAAACGGAGGACTTGTCGCATTTCCTACGGAGACTGTGTACGGTCTTGGGGTATCTGCATACAGAGGAGAGGCTGTCCCGAAGGTCTTTGAAGCCAAGGGACGTCCCTCGGATAATCCTCTCATAGTCCACGTAGCATATCCCGAGGATGCCGAAAGCGTGGCGTATACGTCGGAGCTGTACTATAAAATAGCCGAAAGATTTATGCCCGGACCGATAACGGTCATACTTCCCAAAAAGGACGTTATCCCGATGAGCGTTACCGGAGGACTTGACAGCGTAGGAGTCAGATGTCCCTCGCACCCCGTTGCTCACAGACTTATAATCGAAAGCGGAGTTCCTATAGCGGCTCCGTCGGCCAATCTTTCGGGAGCACCGTCACCAACAGTCGGGGAACACGTTATGCGTGATATGAACGGCCGTTGCTCTGCGGTTATAGACGGCGGAAGCTGTGATTACGGACTTGAATCTACAGTTATTGCAATTAAAGGCGAGGAGGCTGTAATTCTTCGTCCCGGTGCGGTAACCGCAGAGGAGCTCTCTGAGGTCTGCAGTAAGGTAACAGTAAGTGAAGCTGTTAAAAATCCCAAGATGGCAGGGGACAGACCTGAGTCACCGGGAATGAAATATAAGCATTATTCACCTCTTGCCGAATTTATTCTCATAGATGCAGACTGCAGAAAAGTGATAGCCTTTGTAAACTCTCTTGATGAGGATAACATCGGAATTATCGTCAGTACAGAGGAAGCAGCAGAGGTGACGGGAGCAGAGGTGTTCCCCTACGGTAACAAAGGTGACATCAGAGAATACTGTCACCGACTGTTTGCCATATTCAGAGAAGCTGATGACAAAGGTGTTAAAAAGCTTTTTGCACCGCTTCCCGATGATACGGGAGTCTCTCTGGCACTTTATAACAGAATGATAAGGGCGGCGGGAAATAAAATAATGCCGCTTTAAAATAAATATCGGAGTAAATAATGGCACGAAAGAAAAAGTCAGATGAAAAGAGAATAATGGTTGAGGCTGTGCCCTATGACCAGCCTATAACCGAAACCATAGAAAAAAACTATATGCCCTACGTTATGAGCGTAATGATTTCGAGAGCTATTCCCGAAATTGACGGCTTCAAGCCCTCTCACAGAAAGCTCCTTTATACCATGTATAAAATGGGACTTATGACGGGTCCCCGTGCAAAAAGCTCAAAGATCGCAGGACAGACTATGACACTTCATCCTCACGGTGATGCAACCATTTATGATACGATGGTAAGACTCACAAGAGGAAATGAGGCACTTCTTCATCCTTTTGTTGATTCAAAGGGTACGTTCGGTAAGCAGTACAGTCGTGATATGGTGGTTGCCGCTTCACGTTATACGGAAGCAAAGCTTGATCCGTTCTGTAACGAGCTGTTTTCGGGCATTGATAAGGATGCCGTTGATTTTGTTCCAAACTTTGACAATACAACTACAGAGCCTGTACTTCTTCCTACGACGTTTCCCAATATTCTTGTATCTCCCAATATGGGAATTGCAGTAGGACTTGCATCGAATATATGCTCCTTTAACCTTTCCGAAGTTTGTGACGGAACGATAGCACTTCTCCGCAACCCCAACACCTCAACAGAGAAGCTCATGAGCATCATCAAGGCTCCCGATTTTTCAGGCGGCGGTTATCTCATTTATGATAAAGAACAGATGCGGGTCATCTTTGAAACAGGTAAGGGAAGCGTAAAGCTTCGTGCAAGGTACAGATACGATAAAGAAAAGAACTGTATAGAGATCCTTCAAATTCCGTATTCAACTTCAATTGAAGTTATCATGAAGAAGATAAGCGACCTTATGAGAGACGGTAAATTAAAGGATATAACAGAAATCAGAGATGAGATCGGTCTTGAAGGCTTTAAGCTTGCAATTGACGTAAAGAGAGGAACTGACCCTGAGGCTCTTGTGAAAAAGCTTTATAAGTATACGACCCTTGAAGACGATTTCAAATGCAACTTTAACGTGCTTATCGGAAGAACGCCAATGCAGCTTGGCGTTGCAGATATAATTAAGCATTGGATAGAGTTCAGAATGGGCTGTGTAAAGAGAGAGCTTAACTTTACTCTCGGAAAGAAAAAGGACAAGCTTCATCTTCTTCTCGGCCTTGGTAAAATACTTCTTGATATTGATAAAGCTATAAAGATAGTCAGAGAGACCGCAAAAGAATCCGAGGTAGTTCCTCGTCTTATGGAAGGATTCAGAATTGATGAAATTCAAGCTGAATATATTGCTGAAATAAAGCTTCGTCATCTTAACAGAGAGTATATTATTAACAGAATTAAAGAAATAGAATCTTTGAAGAATGAAATTGCAGAGCTTGAAGAACTAATCGGTGACGAGCTCAAGCTGAAGGGTTATATAGCAAAACAGCTTTCCGAAATTAAGAAAAAATACGGTATTCCCAGAAAGACACAGCTTCTTTACGCTGAGGATCTTACTGATGACGTTGTTGTTGAAGAAACAGAAAACTATAACGTTCGTGTCGTATTCACAAAGGGCGGATATTTCAAAAAGATAACCTTCCAATCCCTCAGAGGTAACGATGAACAGAAGCTCAAAGAGGGCGACGAAATAGTATATATGGAGGATACCGAAAACATTAAGGAAATAATGGTATTCACCGATAAATGCCGTGTGTATAAAGCAAAGCTTGACGATTTTGAAAGCGTAAAAGCTTCTGCACTCGGTGAGTTTATAGCCCCCAAGCTTAATTTTGAAGCTGATGAAAGGCCTGTTATGGTAAAGGTAATTCCCGATGACGTAACAGGACACAATATTATTTTCATTTTTGAAAACGGCAAGGGGGTCAGGGTTCCCGTGTCCGCCTATGAAACGAAAGCCACGAGAAGAAGACTTACAGGTGCTTACAGCGGAGCATCTCCTCTAATTGCCGCTATCTATGAAAGCGAACCCTGTGAGGTATATATCGAAAACGATTCAAAACAGGCTATTTGCATAAAATCAACGATGATTCCCGAAAAATCAACGAGAACTGCGGGCGGAGTTACTCTCTTTACTCTCAAAAAGGATAAGAAAGTAATTCTGGCAGTAAGCGGAGAACAGCTTGAAAGCTATCCGTACACTTCTTGTAAAAAGATAAAAATTCCTGCAACGGGAGTTACCGTAAAAAAATAACGATGCGATACTGATTTACATCGTCAGGAGGTAATAGTAATGAACAAAAGAAAACTGATAATTACACTCAGTATAGTTTTATCCTTGCTGATACTTGGATCTGTAGTTGTTTATGCGGCTGCGTATGATTCTGCAAGTGACCCTCTTGTTGCACTCAGCTATCTGACAAACGTTTTTAAGCCTTCTATAGACACTCAGATCAATTCTCTCGGCAGCAGACTCACCGCTGCGGAGAACAAAGTGTCACAGCTTGAAAGCACTATTGAGTCGGGGGGCTTTGGAAATTTTGACACTTCGGAGATAGACGGCAGACTTGATGCACTTGAAAGCACGTCAAATACACAGTCATCGGAGCTTTCTTACGTGAAAACACAGCTTGATGAGACGAAAGCAGCTCTTTCAGAGATACGTTCGGCACTTGAGCTTTTAACTGAAGAGGCGGCTAAGAATTCTGACGTGAAAGCTTTGTCCGAAAGAATTGATTCAGTTTCCGCTGAGCTTGAAAGCTGTAATGATCGGATAAATACTCTTATTGCTACTTATGAAGAACTCATTGAGCTTCTTGTGAGTGAAAGAGTTCCTTCGGAAAACAATTACGGTTATGAAACAGTAATGCTTTCTGCAGGTGAGAGGGTAGTGTGCGAAGGCAAGTGCTCCGTTATGCTCAGAAGCGGTGCAGGTACTTATACGTTTACTTCGGGCGGATATGACTCAACATCTATGACGGATATAACAAGCGGAAGTGCTGCTTCCCTCGAGCATATAGTCATATTTGAAGACGGAGTTCAGTTTGACTCAACCGAAGCTTCTACAGTTATGATAAAAGGAGAATACAGAATTGAACAGTAATAAAACAAAGCTTTTTATTCGCATATTTGCGATTTTCCTCGCTGTGCTTATGGTGGGGGGAAGTGCAGTTTCCCTGATTTCTTTCTTGGCATCGGGAATATAAATTCAATCTATAATTCAGGAGAAAACCGATGAACAACGTAAAAATTAAAAAGTCTGCGTTCAACGCTTTAAAAATACTCCTGTGTGCAGTAATAATATTCAGTTCAGTTTTTTCATTGGGCTTTGATAAAACAAAGGCTGCTTTTGATGAAGGGATAAATTTCAGAGTCGGACTTGTATTCGGTTCAAGTGTGAAAAAGGTCCTGCCAATTACGTCTACAGCAACATATGACGTAGGTTTTCAATCGCTGACCGATAGTTCTAAATCTTATGAAAACAAAACGTCATTTCCTGCAGGAACTATTTATGTAGCAGCAGACGGTTATAATACGGAAGGAGTTGCTTTTGGCGGTTATAACGTTCAATGTAAAACTTCTTTCAGTAACTACGCATCAGCCTCAGCGGCAGCAAACGAGATAAGAAATGCTATAGATAGCTATTATAATGTTTTTGTAGCTTATATCAATAATGCTTATAGGGTAAGAGTTGGTAACTTCACGTCAAGCGGTGTTTCAATTGCAATGAATTATGTAGCACCGAAAGCGAACAAATATAGCTTTGAAGCATCATATCCCGGAGAAAAAACCTTAACTGTTTATAACTCCGGCGGAACAATTCTTATTGAATTTGAAAGTGACACACTTGCCTTGGGAGTAAAAGCCCAAAGCGGTTTTATTTCATACAATTCAAAAACTTACGATGGGGTCATGGCATTCAGCCGTTATCTTACCTCAAGCCGTGACGGAGTACAGCTTGTAAACGTACTCCCCATAGAACGCTACGTTATGTGTATTATACCCAATGAAGTTTATGTTTCGTGGCCTTCTGAAACCTTGAAGGCTTTTGCAATTACTGTCAGAAGCTATGCTTTATCACATTTGAACGGATACAGCTCATACGGCTTTGATCTTAATTCAACAGCTCAGGTCTACGGTAACGCCAACAAAATAGAAAGCAGAACCGAAGCGGCGGTTCGTGACACCGCAGGGCTTGTTATTGCATATAATGGTAGAGTAGCAGAAGCTATGTATAGCTCATCTGTCGGCGGCGTGACCGTTGGCTCAGGAGATGCATTTGTGACAGATTACGGGTATCTCAAGCCTGTTTATACTCCCTGGGAGCATTATGCCGAATTTTCAAACGGACTTTGGATCGTCGAGGCTACGGGAGAAACGCTTTTTCAGAGTGTTAAGGGTTATGCGACCAACCTTACCGGAACAAAAATTGTTGATATTAAGATTAATTCATACGGTACAAATTCCACTTACGTTAAAAGCATAACAGTAACCGATGATAACGGAAAGACTGCAACGATAACCGGCTCGGATAAAATAAGAAATGCATTCGGTGTCAAAGATAGCGTGAGAGAGACCAAGGTTCGAAGTGCTAACTTTGTAGTCGGAAAGGGAAGCGTTTCATATACTTATGATAAGGTGATAAAGTCAAGTGCCAATGCCTATGACGGAGATTATCCTGCCTTTAATCTTACGGATTTCAAAGTAATTACTTCGGTAGGAGAGCTGTTCTCACGCTTTACCAAGAATTTAAAGATAAGAACAAAAGACGGAACAGTTACATATTCTTCACCTAAATCAAACGTAATTACAGGCGAAAACACTTCAAACGGTCACATTGTATATACAACAGAGTCTGCAAGTGCATCCGTCAGCACTTCGTCGGGCAAATTTATCTTTGTCGGCAAAGGAAATGGACACGGTGTGGGTCTCAGCCAATACGGTATAAGGGATTTGGGAAATCTCGGCTATACGTATGAAGAAATGCTTCATGCTTATTATACTGACGTTACTATTGTAAATTATTCTACCGTAGGTATCAATTAACCAAATAAATGAAGAATTTTAAGAAAACCTTATTGTCATGTTATCTTGGATACGTGACACAATCCATTGTAATCAATCTTGCACCACTATTCTTTGTAATTTTCAACGATACTTTTGATTTTTCCTATACTTTTCTTGCTAACCTTGTTCTTGTCACCTTCCTTATTCAGATTGCTGTTGACACACTCAGCGTAAAATATGTTTCCCGTCTCGGCTACAGAAAAACAGCAATACTCTCGCAGTTCTTCTCGGCTTTCGGCTTGACGCTTATGTGTGTTCTGCCGTTGGTGCTTGATAATTTGAGAGCTGCCGTCATGCTGTCTGTTATAACCTATTCAATAGGCGGCGGTCTTATCGAGGTCGTTGTGAGCCCCATAGTCGATGCCTTGCCGTCTGAAGCCAAGGAATCCTCAATGAGTCTACTTCACTCCTTTTACTCATGGGGTCAGGTGTTCGTCATAATCGTTTCAACAGTTCTTTTGAAGCTGTTCGGTGAAGCGTATTGGTTTATAATACCGCTTGTGTGGTCGCTTATCCCTTACGTTAATATCGTTAATTTTTCAAGAGTTCCGATCGTTGAACCTGCAACCGAAGAAATAAGATTCAGCCCCAAAGAGCTTATATCAAGCAAGGTGTTTCTTCTTGCCGTATTCATGATGATATGTTCAGGTGCCGCAGAGCAGGTTATGGCACAATGGGCGTCAATGTTCTGTGAAATGGGACTCGGTGTCTCCAAAATGGTCGGCGACATCTTCGGTCCTTGCTTGTTTGCCGCATTTATGGGAGTCGGCAGAACCTTTTATGGAATATTCGGAGACAGAATAGACCTCAGACGCTCTCTTATGCTTTGCTCCTTGTTTACAGTTTTGTGCTATCTTGCGGCTGTTTTCTTTGCAAGTCCTATTTTAAATCTTGCAGGATGTGCTCTGTGCGGTATCGGTGTCAGCCTTATGTGGCCGGGAATGCTCGCTCTTACAGCTTCAAAATATAAAAGCGGTGCGGCTCTCTTTGCCCTTCTTGCAATAGGCGGGGACATCGGATGCTCTGTGGGTCCCTATCTTACGGGAATAGTCTCCGATCTTGTGTCAGCCTCGGAAAAGGGAATTGCTTATGCTGACTCAATAGGTGTTACATCAGAACAGTTAGGACTTAAAGCAGGCATTCTATCGGGTATTATTTTTCCTGTACTTCTGTTTATAGGAACGTTGCTTATTAAGAATAAGCAAGAGAAAAAACAATGAATATTAACAGTACCGTATTAACAGCCCCAAGTCATTTACGACTTGGGGCTTCAGACCGAAGACAAACTCGGTATAACGCAGATGTGAGCGAAAGAATTTGTATAAAACAAGCTTTTCTTGATGAAATCATCTTATGCTGAAAAGGCGGGCAAAAGCCCGCCACATCTGCTTTTGGCGAGTTTTTCCCTCTA
>JAZSLF010000027.1:0-26563 GCA_045535205.1 Eubacteriales bacterium | reverse complement strand
TAGAGGGAAAAACTCGCCAAAAGCAGATGTGGCGGGCTTTTGCCCGCCTTTTCAGCATAAGATGATTTCATCAAGAAAAGCTTGTTTTATACAAATTCTTTCGCTCACATCTGCGTTATACCGAGTTTGTCTTCGGTCTGAGCGTTTGTGGAGACACAAACGCTTTCTATTTATTACTTACAAGGAACAAATTCGTTATATATAGCTTTTATTGCTTTCTCAAAGTCTTCTTCCATAACGCCGATGATGATATTAAGCTCACTTGAACCCTGGTCGATCATTCTGATATTAATATCGTTTTCAGCACACGCCTTGAATATTCTTGCGGCTGTACCTTTTGCCTTTACCATACCTCGACCTACGACTGCAATAATGGCAAAGCCGTCTTCAAAGGTCATACTGTCGGGCTGAACGTTCTTTTCAAGTGTATCGAGAAGACGCTGTTTTTTTGTATCATCAATGTTACCGGATATAACTACGCTTATGGTATCAATACCGCTGGGAAGATGCTCGGTGATCATATTTTCCTTTTCAACAGCTTCCAGAATTTTTCTGCCGATGCCTCTTTCATTGTGAAGCATATCCTTTTCAATGTTGATGGTGGAAAATCCCTTTTTGCCGGAAATACCTGTGATTATTCTGTCCTTGTTGAAGGAGTCCGCCTTGGGAACGATAAACGTTCCTGTATCTTCGGGAGCATTGGTATTCTTGATGTTGATGGGAATACCTGCTATACGAACAGGGAAGACAGCGTCCTCATGGAATACGCCTGCACCCATGCAGGAAAGCTCACGGAGCTCACGGTAGGTGATAACGTCGATGGGCATAGGAGAGTCAACTATTCTGGGGTCAGCCATCATAAAACCGGAAACGTCGGTCCAGTTTTCGTATATGTACGCATCAGAAGCTCTTGCAACGAGAGAACCCGTAACGTCAGAGCCGCCTCTTGAGAAGGTCTTGATGGTACCGTTGGGCATTGAGCCGTAAAAGCCGGGAACTACTGCTCTGTGATGCTCTGAGAGCTTTTTGGAGAGAAGCTCCTGAGTTGCTTCGGCATCAAAGGTACCGTCGTCACGGAATTTGACAACTCTTGCAGCGTCAAGGAAGTGGAAGCCGAGGAATTTTGCGAGAATGATGCTGTTGAGGTATTCGCCGCGGCTTGCCGCATAGTCACGGCCCGCATGGTTTTCAATGGCATTCTTTATACTTGCAAGCTTATCCGAAATGTCAAGATCAAGTCCGAGTTCTTCTATGATACCGTTAAAGCGGTTGCAGATAAGGTCGAATATATCATCGATCGGTTCATCGTTCTCGGAAAGCTCAAAGCATTTGTAAAGAAGGTCGGTTATCTTGATGTCGTCTGAAAACCTTTTGCCGGGAGCAGAGGCGACAACGTAACGTCTGTCGGGCTCTGCCATAATTATATCGTATACTTTTCTTATCTGGTTTGCATCGGCGAGAGAGCTTCCGCCGAATTTTACCACCTTGGGTTTGTTTGCGTTCATATTTTTCTCCTTATTATACAGATATATTTCTCTTATAATTCTATGATAATAAACTGTTTTCGTGCTTTTATTATCTTTGCGGCATGGGTGGCGGCATCGTCATATCAAAGGGAGGCTTTTTGCCTTTGGTATGAGGAGGAAGGGGCGTATCCTCAGCACCGTCAACATAGCGTTTTGCTTGGGTTGAGAACAAAGTATAGTATTTACCCTTCATGTCCATAAGCTCCTTGTGAGTGCCCATCTCGCAAAGCTCACCGTTTTCAATTACGATTATCTTTGATGCCGTTGTTGCGCTGGAAAGACGGTGAGATACGAAAATGGTGGTCTTTCCTTCACGCAGCTTTTCAAACTGTGTGAATATTTCCTGCTCTGCTATGGCATCAAGGGAAGCTGTAGGCTCGTCAAGAATAAGAAAATCAGAGTCGCCGTAAAATGCTCTTGCGATAGAAAGCTTCTGCCATTGTCCGATGGAAAGCTCAATGCCGTTATCTTCAAAATAACGCATGAGGCTTGTGTTATATCCGTCGGGAAGTCTGTTTATAAAATCGTCAGCATTTGCCATAATTGCGGAATTTTTGATCTCCGCTTCGGAATAACCCTTGTCCACCTGACCGAACATGATGTTTTCGCCTGCCGTGAAGGCATATTTGCCAAAGTCCTGGAAGATAATGCCGAACATATCGTAAAGCTCTTTGGTATCATATTTTCTTATGTCTTCTCCGTCAAGGAGCACAACGCCTTCTGTGGGGTCATAAAGACGGGTGAGCAGCTTTATAAGTGTGGTTTTGCCTGCACCGTTGAGACCGACGAGAACTGCCGTTTCGCCTTTGTCAAGGAACAGATTCATGTTCTTTATAACATAATTCTCACATCCGGGATAGCGGAATGAAACGTTTTTGAATTCAATGGTGTGAGGAACGTGTCTTTTTACCTTCAAGGGTGTATCAAGAATAGGACGTACCGTGGGCACTTCACTCATGAATGCTATCATGTTATCAATGAAAAGCGTACCCTCATAGATCATGGCAACTGTTGAGATAAGCGAGGAAACGCTTCCTGCAATTGACTGAAGTGCTCCTGTGTAAAGAGTATAGTCACCTACCTGAATAAGACCGTTATATACCTGCTTTGCAATATAAAGGAACAAGGTGCAGTTGACGGCGGAGCTTACGAGAGAAATACCCATGCTCCAGCCGTTTTCGGCATAAATAAGCTTTTTGATACCTGAAAAATATCTTGAGAAGGTTTCTTTGTAGCAGTCTATGAAGGTATCTGCAAGGCCGAACATTCTCACTTCCTTTGCAATATCCTTATTTATCATAAGCTCATTGTAATACTGCATCTGACGGCGGTCCTTGGAGCGTCGTCTCATGTATTCAAAGTTCTTTTTTCTGTAAATAAAGGAAATAATTGCCGCAGGGACGGAGAATATGATTATTGCAACAGGAGCAAGAGGAGTTACTGCTGCAAGAATGATGATAAAGGATACAAGACTTATCATCGTGCTGATGATGTTGAATACTGCCTGGAGAATTGAAATGGGACGTGCACCTGCTTCACGGCTTGCGTTTTCAAGTCTCTCATAAAACTCCGGCATATCGAAGCTTGCCATATCAACTTCTTTTGTCTTGTTGAGTATCTTCAGCTTGATATGATTTGTTACAAGCTCACCCGAAAGACGCAGTACCATGTTGTAAACAGCAGAGATAAGTGCCGAAATGAATATAAATCCGAATTGGAATATAAGGTATTTGAAAACTATGCCGAAGCTTTCGGCTTCTCCTGTTACGATGTAAACGAGGGAGTTAATAAGCTCCTTGGATATAAGGGCACTTATAACCGGCAAAAAACCGTTGATAAGCGTATACCCCATCATCATAAAAAGTATCCAGGGCTTTGCTTCCCAAACCAACTTGACTATGTAAAAAAGTCTTGACGTAAAGCCTTTTGTTATTTCAAAAAGATACTTAGGTACTTCCTTGATGCTTTTTGGTTTCGGAGGCTTTATTTTATCGTAATTCGGACCCTTGCCAAAGGGAGGTCCCATCATCATACAATCCACCTCATTTCTGTGTATGGTATATTATATATTATTTTCATAAATATTTCAACAATTTTAGCTATAAACATTTGACAGATTTCTTTATATATTGTATACTTTACTTGTTCATATCATATAGTAAATATAAAGAGGATAATTTATGGTAAACAGAGATAAGCTTATATTTGCACCCTGCGACATACTTCTGCCCCCTTATGAAAAGGATGATAAGGCATGGGAGAGCTGGGCGGTCATAGCCTGTGACCAGCATACCGGCGACGTTTCTTATTGGGAAGCTGTTGAAAATAACGTGGAGGGTTATCCCACCACCTTCGGCCTCATTCTCCCCGAAGCATATCTCGGAGGAGAAAAGGAGGATGCACAGAAGGCACGCATCTCAAGAACGATGAAAACACTTGATGCAGGCTGGCTTACGAGATATAAGCATTCAATGATATACATAGAAAGGACTTTGTCCGACGGTAACGTCAGAAAAGGACTTTTCGGAAAGCTTGACCTTGAAAACTACGATTATTCCGCTGACACCGCCTCCGCTGTAAGACCTACCGAGGGCACCGTGGCAGAGAGAATACCTCCCAGAGTTGCTGTGAGAAACAAAGCTGTTTTTGAAGCACCTCACGTCATGGTATTTATGAATGATGAAAAGGACAGAATAATCGACTCCCTTTCTGAACGGAAGGGTGAAATGAAGTGTCTCTATGATTTTGATCTGATGCTCGGCGGCGGACATATTGCGGGTTATCTTCTCGGCGAGGCTCTTCTTGAGGAAACACTTGAAAGAATTTACGCACTTGAGGTTTACGGAAAAGAAAGCGGAACGCTCATATACGGAATGGGCGACGGAAATCACTCTCTTGCAACGGCAAAGGCTTGCTACGAGGAAAAGAAGAGATGCGAAGGTCCTGGCGCCGCTGCGACAAAGGCAAGATACGCTTCCGTTGAAATGGTTTCTGTGTATGATGAAACAATAGTTTTTGAGCCTATCTACCGTCTTATAAAGCATACGGACGTAAATGCATTCGTGTCTGAGCTTGAAAGACTCGGTGACGGAAACGTTTCCTTTAAAATAGTTACGAAGGAGTATGAGAGGGAGCTTATGCTTCCCGTTAAGGAAGGGGAGCTTGCGGTAGGTATGCTTCAGGACTTTATTGATGCATATCTTAAAGAGGCAAAGGGAGAATGCGACTATATTCACGATGAGGACGTTCTCCGCACTCTTGCGTGTGCAGACGATACCTCTGTCGGTATTCTTTTTGACGGAATGAAAAAAGAGGAGCTTTTCCCCTACGTTTCAAACATAGGGCCTCTGCCCAGAAAGACTTTCTCAATGGGAGACGCCGCAAGTAAGCGTTATTATCTTGAGGTGAGAAGAATAAAAGACTGACAATTACCCGGACTGTATCAGCAGTCCGGGATCTTCTTATTATCCTGCACATTTGCGTGATCGCCGCAGCCTTTGGTTTATCCGATATTCCTTATAATGCCACAGTATGCATGACGATAGACTTACGGTGCCGACGACTGCGAGCATCACGATGGGAATGAACTGAGTACCTTTGTCTGTTGTATATGTGATCATATTGCAGTATGTATGCGAAACGTTTGCAAAGCAGAAAACACACGGGGAAATTCCGTTCAGATAAAATATACTTTGTACGATCACGTAAATGCGGCTGACTATTGCACCCGTAACAACCGCATGGCAGAGCGATGCGGGCATTACGCTTTTGTTTTCGTGTTTCTTCGTTTTAAATATTTGTCTCAGACATCCGCTTCTGTTAAAATACAGCTTAGATACGTAATCTTTGAAGCTGTCACAGTCAATGGGTGAACGGTCGTATTTAATGATTGGGAAAACGGAGAAAGCTGCGAGGATCAATATGCCGATGATATTGGAAATAAAAATACCGTTCCAGCCGAGGCGGAGGCTTGTGACTGCGGGATTTGCTTCCATAGACAGATCGGGAGTGTACATATACGTAATAATTCCGTCAATTATACACAGAAGAATATATAAGGTTATAACGGCAACGTATCTGATAAAATTGCTTTCGGAGTTGTTTGATGCTTTCATGGCTCCTCCACGGTTTTTGAACGTTATGCTTAAATTATAAATTAATCAGATGTACGGTAAATGTTGAGTTCATGAAAATAAACTGAAGTCTGTGTGCATCCATAGAGCGAAAATTCTTCTCTCAGAAGGAACTGAAGAAAATATGGTATTTTTTCATAAAATGTTGATTTTGCCATTGACAAATGCATTTTTTTGTGATATATTTATCTCACATGAACAGTTGTTCGCATTTTTGGACAGGTTCATTTAATTTTTCGGGCACTGCGAACAAGCGTTCGCAATCCTTCCTTTAAAGCCTGTTCCGTTTTTTAAGCGGAAATGTTCCTCAAATGCCGTGACGGTGTTTGAGGTTATCTTAAAGCTACAAACGAACAAATGTTTATTTTGTTCATTGTCGGTGTGAATGAGCGAGGATAAGCAGACTTCGATGATATAAAGGAGGTTAAAATGGGAAAACCGAACATTTACAAGGCACGCATCGGGCTTATGGACATAACCTTTAAAGAGCTTGCTTATATGATGCGTATGAGAGGTATGAAGATCAGAGAGCCGGAGATCTCGGTGGCGATCCACGGAGGTATGCAGGCGAAGCACCAAAGAATAAGAAGTGAGATCTGCCGCATATACGATGAATGGAAGAGCGAAGCAGTAAAGACCTACGGAACGGATTTTACCGGCATAGTGTAAGAAAACAGTAAAAAGGAGAATGAAAAATGAGTTTTATCGCATACGTTTTAATGTTTATAGGAATAGTAGTCATTCTTGCAATAGGCGGGATGATATGTGAAAGTGAGTCCTTTGCTGACAGAATTAATAAGGTAAAGAGGGGACTTTCAATTGCAGCACAGATAGCAGTATACGCATTGATGCTTCCTGCGATGATAGTTTGCCGTATTGCTTTGGCATTTGGATTTTCTGACAGAGAAAGAGCTTAAATTAATACAGAAAAATCTAACTGAAATAAAAATTTCGGTAAAAGACGGTGTTTGTTTTAACTTTTGTTATTTCAGGGATCGTCTTTTCTGATAACTAATTTAACTTATAGGAGATGAACACCGTTGAGAAAAAACACATCAGATGTAAAGAGACCCGAGGGAGAAAAGTGTGAGCTTGCTCCCGCTATTTTAAACGCAAGAGAAGTGCTGAGTGCACCGAACCCGACAGCCGGCAGAAGAAAAAAGAAGTCTGAAAATGATTATTATAAGGTCATATGTCCTTTCTTTTTTGATCTGTCAGGCCACAGCATTCGGTGTGAAGGCATCATTAAAGACACCAAGGTTTCCACATCTTTTGGAAACGTAAGAGCTATGAAAAAGCACAGAAGAAAATTCTGCAATACCTTCGATTACGAAAAATGTGAGCTTTGCAAGGTTCTGCAGAGCAAATACGATTGATAAATAAATCATACTGAAATTTAATAGAGAACCCTTTGGGGTTAAATTTTTTAGCGAAATCCGAACATCTGTTCGGATTTTGTTGTTGAATAAGGGGCCCTCAAGCATTCCGTAAGGAATGATTGGATTTTCTTATAATGAGGAGGAACGATTGAAATTAACCATGCAGCCTCCCAGCGAAAGACAAAAACTGTTTCTGAAGGATACACACCGTTATATAGCCTTCGGCGGTGCGAGAGGCGGAGGAAAGAGCTGGGCGGTAAGAACGAAGGCGAAGCTTCTTGCACTGCGGTATCCGGGGATAAGACTTTGCATAGTCAGAAGAACATATCCTGAGCTTCGTGCCAATCATATAGATACTCTGAGGCTTGAGCTTGGTGAGGTCGCAAGATATATTGAAGGCAAAAAGGAATTTGTCTTCCGTAATACATCGAGAATATTTTGCCGTTACTGTCAGAACGAAGCGGATCTCAGAAAATTTCAAGGTACTGAATACGACGTTATATTTATTGATGAGGCAACTCAGTTCTCGGAAAATATGTTTTATATGATTTCAGCCTGTGTGAGAGGTGTAAATTCATTTCCCAAAAGGGTCTATCTTACCTGCAATCCCGGCGGGGAAGGACACGGATGGGTCAAAAGACTTTTCGTTGACAAAAAATATAACGTGGGAGAAAAGCCTGAGGACTACAGCTTTATTAAATCTCTTGTGACAGATAATAAAGCACTTCTTGACTCAGATCCCGAATATATAAGACAGCTTGAGGTATTACCTCCAAAGCTCAGAAAAGCGTGGCTTGAGGGGGATTGGAATATTTTTGAAGGACAGTTTTTTGAAGAGTTCCGTGATGATCCGGAGCATTATAAGGACAGACTTTTCACCCATGTGATAGAACCCTTTGAGATACCGTCTCATTGGCCAATATACCGTTCCTACGATTTCGGTTACGGAAAGCCCTTTGATGCTTCCTGGTGGGCGATAGACGGTGACGGACGGGCATATCTGATACTTCAGCTTTACGGCTGTACCGAGTATGCAAACGAGGGGGTAAAGTGGGCACCCGACAGACAGTTTGCAGAAATACATCGGATAGAAACAGAGCACAGATGGCTCAAGGGAAAAAATATAATCGGTATTGCAGACCCGTCGATATGGGATGCATCAAGAGGAGATGCCATAATAGATACGGCTGACAGATATTTCGTGCATTTTTCGCCGGGGGACAATAAACGCATTCCCGGCTGGATGCAATGTCATTACAGACTGCAGTTTGATGAAGAGGGAAGACCTATGGTGTATTTTTTCAATACCTGTAAGGCGGCAATAAGAACGCTTCCGCTTTTGCAGTATTCAAAAACAAATCCCGAGGATCTTGACACAGACGGAGAGGATCATTTTGCCGACAGTTTTCGCTATTTTGCCATGTCAAAGCCGCTTTCTGCACCCTCAATATTGAAAAATGCCGAGAAAAAATACACCGATGATCCCCTTGATCTGTCAGGTAAAAAGCGATACGGAAGATACAGCTATATGTAACAAACGATGAAACGAAAGGAGAATGTGTATGAAAAATGAGAAAAAAGACGTAAAAACAGATGAGTCCTTTTACGAAAAGCTCCCGATAGGAGAAGATGAGATAGCTCACGCTCTTGAGCTTTTGCAAAAATATAAAAGGGCAAAAGCCAATTTGGAGCAGAGAATTATCCGAAATGAAGAATGGTGGAAAATGAGGTATACCGATGAACTCGGTAATGAAAAAAGCAGCTCTGCCTGGCTGTTCAATTCAATAGCCTCCAAGCACGCCGATGCCATGGATAACTCCCCTGAGCCTTGTATACTTCCAAGAGAAAAAAGCGACATTACCGCCGCAAAGACGCTTTCCTCAATTGTGCCCTCTGTTCTTGAGTATAACGGCTTTGATGCGGTGTATTCAAGAGTATGGTACGATAAGCTGAAATACGGTACGGGCTGCTACGGCGTTTTTTGGAATTCTCTCTTGTCGGGAGGAATGGGAGACATTGAAGTAACAGATATAAATCTGCTTAATCTGTTCTGGGAGGGCGGCATCTGTGACCTTCAGAAATCGAGAAACCTCTTTCACGTTGAATTGTGGGATAACGAAATTCTTGAGAGCCGCTATCCCGAATTGAAGGATGTGCTTTCAAGTCCCGATTTTGAATGCTCAAAATATCTTTATGACGATACTGTTGATACCTCGGATAAATCGGCGGTCATCGACTGGTATTATAAAAAATCAAACGGTACAAGGGAAATTCTTCATCTCTGCAAATTCTGCAACGGAAAGATCCTCTTTTCGTCTGAAAACGAAGAAGGGTATGAAAACGGTTTTTATGCCCACGGAAATTATCCTTTCCTGCTTGATGTTTTGTTTCCTGTTCAGGGGACTCCCTGCGGCTTCGGATTTATAGACGTCATGAAAAGAGCACAGGGGCAGATCGACGAGCTGGGCGAGGCTATTATGCAGAATGCGAGAATGGCATCGACCGTCAGATATTTTATCAGAAACGACGGCAGCGTAAATGAGGAGGAGTTTGCAGACTGGACAGTCCCTCTCGTTCACGTTCAGGGCTCAAAGCTCGGTGAGGACAGCCTAAGACAGATAAAGGTCTCGGCACTTGACGGACTCTACGTTTCCGTTCTCAATAATAAAATTGAAGAATTGAAGGAGACATCGGGTAACAGAGATTTTTCATCGGGAGGAACAGTCGGCGGTATTACTGCGGCTTCGGCTATTGCCGCTTTGCAGGAAGCGGGAAGTAAGCTTTCAAGAGATACCATAAGAGGCTCATATAACGTTTACTCAAAGCTTATTTCCATGGTAGTCGAGCTTATAAGGGAGTTTTATGACGTTCCCAGGTTTTTCAGAATTACCGGTGAAAACGGTGCCTTTGATTACGTTTCCTACAGTAACTCCGATATAATCAGAAGGAGTCAGGGAGAGGCATTCGGCGTTGTTCTCGGAGACCGTATTCCTATCTTTGACATAAAGGTCAAGGCACAGAAGCAATCGCCCTTCGGTAAGGTGAGTCAGAATGAGCTTGCGAAGGAGTTTTTCAAAATGGGCTTTTTCAGACCTGATATGGCACAGCAGGCTCTCCTTTGTATGTCAATGATGGACTTCGAGGGGAAAGAGGATCTTATGGAAAAGATAAGCGACGTTGCTCTTGTCTATGCATCGAGTATTCCCATGCCGCAGGAAACTGCACCGCAGGAAACAGAGACTAAAACAAGCAGTCCGGGTGACAGAATGTTCTCAGGTCTTGACGGCAAGAATGCGGTCAAGGATGCGGCAAAAAAGAAAAACGGAGAAAGTGTAAGGACGGTAGGCTTTGAGAAGGAGTAAATATGATTGGGATAAGGTAAGAGCAGAGTACGTTGCAGGGGGCACAACACTTGCAGAGCTTTCCGAAAAATACTGTATCCCCAAGGGCAGTATTCTGTCTAAAAGCGGAAAGGAAGGCTGGGGGTATATGAAACGAAAAGCCAAGGAGGAAAGGCAGACCGTAAGCAAACGCAGAGAAATAGCCTCCGAGCTTGTCTGCGATGAATTTCTGAACACCGTATTTACCGAAGACGGCGAAATAGATACCGAAAGATTTAAAAACGTTCTTTTTGACGGTCTTCAGAGCAGAAAAAAGCTTCTCGAACTGAGAGAGATCTCCGAGATACTTACGAAAAAAATAACGGAAGCGGTCTTTGATGAATTTCAGTTCAACAGGTATCTTGTCTCTGAAAAAGGACTTGATGAAAACGGGAAAGCTGTGACGCTGACAAGTGAAAAATGCTTCGATAAGCTTGATACCAAAGCACTCAAGGAAATGACCAATACTTTGAAGGTGCTCACGGAATGTGTGCGAAGCCTGTACGGTATTCCAACCTTTGGCGAAACATCAAGGCTCTATCTTGCAAGCCGTGATGACAGCAAGGATGACGGCACAGACAGTATGATAACAGTCAATTTTCTTGACGGAGAAGAATACTCGGAATAATTAAAGGAGAAATAAAATGATAACGATATGCTGTGATGCGTCTCTTGACAGATACATAATTTCTGTTGAAGGACACGCAAATTTTGCACCGGTCGGGCAGGATACTGTATGTGCGGCGGCATCGGTGCTCACCTTCGCTCTTTACAGAGCAGCCTGTAATTTTGATACCGACGGTGCTCTCAACAGATTTTCTCATTCAATATCAAAGGGAAGTGCCCAGTTTGATCTTGATGTAAAGGGGCACAGCAGAGAAGCGGTAAGAAGTGCCGTAGATACGGTTATGGAGGGCTTTCTTCTTCTTGAAGAAAACTATCCTGAATATGTTCGTGTAATGTAACAATAACGGTTGAAGCTTTGCTTCGGGCGGGACAGGGGTAAATTTTGCACAGCACTTTACTGTGGATATATATTACGAGGTGGATATGAAAGAAAACAAAGAAAAGAAAAAGCTCTCGTTTTGCTTACAGCTGTTTACAGAGGGCTCTGATGCGGGCGATAACGGTTCTGTCGACGCCGGACAGGAATTTTCGGGAGTAAGTGACACCGACTTCGATGATGAGTTTGCAGATCTTATTAAAGGAAAGTACAAGGACGCCTTTACAAAAAAGACGCAGAGCATCATAAACCGAAGATTTAAAGAAACCAAGGAGCTTGAAGAATACAGAGACAAAACACAGGGAATACTCTCTGTTCTTCGTGAAAGATACGGGCTCGGGGAAAACGACTACGAAGGTCTTTTGTCATGCTTACAGGAGTCTGATAAAAGTGATGCAGCTGCAGACACAGCCGGAGAGGAAAAAGAAAATATCTCTGCTGACTCTGCTTCGGACGTGAGAACTGCGGAAAGTGCCGCAGAAAAGGTTCGCTCTCAGATAGAATACGACAGGCACGTTGAAAAGGCATTGAAGCAGTATGCAAAATGGCAGAGTGAGGCTGAAAGCCTGAAAGAAATATATCCCGATTTCGATCTTAAAAAAGAAAGCAGTAACCCTCGCTTTACTTCACTTCTGACGGCAGGGGCAGATCTTAAACTCGCTTATGAAAGCGTTCATCATGATGAAATTCTTTCGGGTGCTATGGAATATACCGCAAGACAGATTTCGGAAGCCATGTCAAGAAGCTTTCAGGCGAGAGGTAACAGACCCTTTGAAAACGGGCTTGGTTCAAAGTCTGCTATCAATCCTGCCAAAGATGTAAATTCCCTTACAGACAATGATATTTCAGAAATACTGAAGCAGGTCGCCAAGGGAAAGATAATCAGATTTTAACATATAAAAGGTCCTTGTAAAGTGCATGATCTTATGTGCATATTTAAAAAACAAAAAAACAAAGGAGAAATTTAATGGATTACGAATTCGATATTCAGCTTTTTGCAGCAGGTGAAGCCGTACACGGAACAGACGGTTATATCAACACGGCAACAGGTTCAAAGGAGGATTACGGTACCGGCGGTCTTTCTGCGGAAATGAAGACCTTTTACGATAAGACCCTCATTTCTCTTGCAGGTCCTGCTCTTGTTCACGATCAGTTCGGTCAGAAGCGTCCCATTCCTCAGAACGGGGGCAGAACCATTGAGTTCAGAAAGTTTTCTTCGCTTCCTAAGGCACTCACACCCATCACCGAAGGCGTGACACCTGCGGGCAATAAGCTTTCTGTAAGTACTGTGACAGCAACCGTCGATCAGTACGGTGACTACGTTGAACAGACTGACCTTCTTGAGCTCACAGCAGTTGACAACACGATCGTTGAAACCACAAAGAAGCTTGCCGACCAGGCGGGTAAGACTCTTGATACGGTAGTGCGTGAGGTTATTTCAGCAGGTACAAACGTGCTCTACTGCCCCACATATGACGGCAGTGTATATACAGATGTTAAGTCAAGAACAGACGTGAACAAAACTGCTAAGCTTCGTGTTCGAGACGTGTTCAGAGCAGCAGCTGAGCTGAAGGCTATGAACGCTCCCAAGATCGACGGCTCATATGTTGCGATCATTCACCCTTATGTAGCTTACGATCTTATGCAGGAGGCAGGAGAGCAGTGGGTGGATATTACAAAGTACGCATCCCCCGAAAATCTTCTCACAGGTGAGATAGGTAAGCTTGCGGGTATTCGTTTTGTCGAAACATCTGAGGCGAAGATCTTCGCCCCCGGCGTTATTTCGGACGGTCACTCAAGACTTACCGTATCAGCGGCGGCTTCAAATACCACTACCGTAAAGGTGTCCGAAACTCTTACTGCGGCAAGCGGCATTTCCGTTCCCGTATATGCAGGCGGTGTTGAAAATGAGATCGTGAGCATCGCAGCAAACGCAAGCGGCTCTACTCTTACCTTCAAAAGTGCACTTACACTTTCCGAGGGTGACGTTATCTGCGGCATAGGCGGAGGCAAGGACGGCTCTGCCGTGTTCTCAACTCTCGTTCTCGGTGCAGATGCATTCGGTGTTACCGATATTGCAGGCGGCGGTATTGAGCATATCGTAAAGCAGAAGGGCTACGGTAATGACCCTCTTAACCAGAGAAGCTCTATCGGCTGGAAGGCTCTCAAGACAGCGGAAATTCTTGTGGATGAATATATGATAAGAATTGAATCCGGTTCTGCTTTCTCCGAAATGGCAGAGGCTAACTGAGATAGCATGAAAATGTTACGGGCGGTCATCCGCCCGTAACTGAAAATGAAAGGAGTCGTAAATGAAGAACAAAGCAACTATTGAAAAGGTAAAGATATATATTCCCAAGAGAAATAAGAATGACAATGAAAGATTTATTGCCTGCAACGGAAAAAGAGTCATGGTACAGACCGGAAAGAGTGTCGAGGTACCTGCCGAGATAGCAGAGGTATACTACAATTCCGTAAAGCAGAAGGAAGATGCGGAAAAGAGAATTTCGGACATGATAAGTGTCTGAAAAATTTAAACATATGGAGGATATAAATGACCATAGGCGAAGCAATAGCGGATTTCAGAGAAGCTGTTCCGTGCTCTGTAGATGATCATATCCTTTTAAAATGGCTTGCAGAGCTTGAAAAAACGGCGATCAGCGAGATTTTTCTGACCCATGTCGATGCTCCAAAGAGAGCGTTGTCATATAAACCGTATATTTTCAGCGATAAAAGAGACACGGTGCTTTTGATCGAAGAACCCTTTTGTCATCTTTATACAGAGTATCTTGCTATGAAATATTACATAACGATATGCGACGTTCAAAGATACAATACCTATGCCGAGCTCTTTTTTAACTCTTACGGTAATTTTGCAGATGCGTACAACAGAGAGCACCGACCTATAGTTAAAACAAAGAAGTTTTCTCTTGCGGAGGTGACTGAATGAATCTTATAAAACTGAAGCCGCATACTACGGTAAAGGATAACATAAATACGTTTTTCGGACTTAATATGCTTGAGAGAACTGATGACGGAGAGCTTTCGGGAGACGAAAATACAAGCGACTCACTTTATCCTTTTCTGACTGTCGGAGGAGAAAAGATGAAGCTGAAAAGCTTTTACGGTACTGTAAGAGGCCTTCACGCCAAGGATAAGCTGTGTGCCGTTGTTTCCGTTACGGAGGGGGACTCGGCTGCTGCTCGCCTCTATTACGGCGGCGAAGAAACGTCCCTCGTTCTCACAGACGGGGAAAAGCAGCTTGTTTCAATGGGCACGAAGATCATAATATTCCCCGACAAAAAATATTATGATACCTACAACGGAGAGTGCGGCTCTCTCGAAGCCTTCTTTACAAGTACAGAGGGTGTAAATGTCCGTTATTCACTTACAAGAACTGACTGTACGGACTATTCTGCCGACATTTCTCCGACAGCTCCCGCTTCCCCCTCGGACAGTGCCATGTGGTACGATACATCAAGCTCACCGGCAGTTCTCAAGGTGTATTCGGAGGCAAACGGCACGTGGACTGCAGTAGACTCTGTCTACGTAAAAATATCATACGAGGGAATTGGAGAGCATTTTTCGGAAGGCGACGGGGTTGAGATCAGCGGTTCGGTCTGTGACAGCCTTAACGGAGTAAGTGTTATTGTTGCTAAGGATAAGGATTTTATCGTTGTTGCAGGAGCTCTCGGCACGACACTTACTCAAAGTACGCCGCTTTCTGTGTCGAGACGTGTGCCGCAGATAGATTTCATAACAGAATGTGACAACAGACTTTGGGCATGCCGCTTCGGACTTAATAATAACGGAGATTTTGTAAATGAAATATATTCCTCGAAGCTGGGAGATCCGTTTAATTGGGAGTGCTTTGAGGGTATATCAACGGACAGCTATATGGCTTCCGTCGGAACAGACGGAGCTTTTACGGGAGCTGTTTCCTATCTGGGAAGTGTTCTGTTTTTCAAAGAGAGTTGTGTTCATAAGGTGTTCGGAACAAAGCCTGCCAACTTTCAGATAACTTCAAATTCCATAAGGGGAGTTGAAAAGGGAAGCCACGGAAGTCTTTGTATAATTGACGAAATCCTCTATTATAAAAATCAAAGCGGCATAATGGCATATGACGGAGCACTTCCGTACTGTATAAGCACAAAGCTCGGAAGATGTACCATGAAGAACGTTATCTGCGGCAGAGGAACGTATTATCTTTACGTTTCTTTCATTGATGAGCAAGGAACAAGACAGCTGTACACCTACGGAACCCAAAGAGGTATCTGGCACAGGCGTTCTCCCGAAAATGTTTCGGATTTTGCCTTTTATGAGGGAGTGTGTGTATATTCAGTAGGTAAGGAGCTTTATGCAACCGAGCTTAAAAACAACGACGGAGAGCATCTTGCAAAGCTTTTCGGATGTGATAACATAATGATCTGTCCTGATAGGTGGCGTTTTGAAACGTCTGAGCTTGCTTTTAAGGACGGCAGTAACTGTTACGTCACAAGGCTTCATCTGAAAATGAAGGTGTCAAGAGGTGCAAGGGTAAAAATCAGATTGAAATGCGGAGAGCTTCCTTACGTCAGCGTAGGCTCTGTAAAGGCTGCGACAGACAGAGTTTTCACCATACCTGTCATCACGGGAAGATGCAGCAGCTTAAAGCTTGAGCTGTCGGGTGAGGGAAATGCGGTGGTCTATTCCATAGGCAGAACTCTTGAGACAGCTCCGGACGGAAAGGGCGAGGTGTTCTGATATGGAATTCAGACTTGAAATGCCCTCTGTTTCCGATACGGATAAGGATTCTTTAAGAAAGCTGCGTTCATATCTTTTCAGACTTAACGAGGAGCTTCGCTTTGTCCTTTCCAATATCGATGCCGAAAATTTCACACCCGAGATCACGAGTGCAATTAAGAATACACAGTCTGTAAAAAATGAGGTTGCAGGTCTTAAAGAATCAATAATTAATACGGCAAGCTTTATAAGAAGCGTTGAGGAAAGAATAAGTGCAACGCTCAAAAATGAATATACCGCAATAAGCGATCTGGGACGTTATACGAGTGAAGCCATCGCATCCTATGAGGTGGACGGTAAGGGGATAGATCAGTATTTTAACGTGGTATCCTCCGTAAACGAGGAGATAACGAAGCTTTGCGGCTATATAAAAACAGGAGTTCTTGAGGACGGTCTTATAGGACTTGAAATTGCTAATTTCGCTTCTGACAGCACAGCACCCTTTAAGGTTCGTCTTTCCGATAACAGACTTGCTTTTTTTGCGGGAGATGCTGAGGTTGCGTATATGTCTGACAGTACGTTATATATCACAAAGGCATATATAACGGGAACTCTTGTGCTCGGAAAATATCATGTTGACCTTACTGACGGTGTAGTATTCAAATGGGTGGAATAAGGAGGAAGAATAATGGCAAGCGGAAGCTTTATAAGTAATACGGGTTCAAATCTTGAGATAGGGGCAGAATGGACTTCTGTTCCCGATACAGCAGGTAATTGCTCAACTGTGAGGGTGAACGTGTTTCTTACTCATTATTCACTTTACTGTGCCGCACTTTCGGGAAGCTATATCAAGATAGGTGACAGCGTATATAATTTTTCAAAAAGCATGAGCGTTTCCCAAAACGTTTTTGCTAAGACCTATATTGCTGCATACGAAACTACGGTACACCATCTGAGCGACGGCACGAAAAATGTCACTGTCAGCGTAGGGTGGAATTTCAGCGGTGTATACAACGGAATGTCGATAGGTATGCTTGAAGTGTCAAAAAGCATAACCCTTGATGCTATTCCGAGAGCATCCTCGTTGACCGTACCGTCAACTGTAAATATCGGAAGCAAGATAACGGCAGACATCACAAGTCATCTCAGTACCCATACACACAGGCTGTGCTTCAATGTGGGAGAAGAGGAATACTGTACGGACTTTCTGACAAAAACAAATCCTGAGATAACAGTTCCGTCAGCTCTTGCAAAGGGCATGACTTCGAGTAATATGCTTGCAGGCTCCGTGACACTTCACACTTATAATTCTGAGGGTACGTGGATAGGCGGAAAAACTTTAGAAGTTACTTATATGGTTCCTGAAACAGCGGAGTTTATGCCGGAGCTTACAATGGCGGTGGTTCCCGTCAGTAAGTATTCGCTTATAGACAAAAGCGGATTGTATGCATCGGGTATAAGCAAAGCAAAGGTGACCGTGACGGGTGTTTCGGCTAAATTCGGAGCGAGTGTGAGTTCATCGGAAATTTCTGTCGGAGCTTCAAAAAGCTCCGGCTACAGCTTTACATCGGGGGTGCTTTCCGCAGGAAACCTTACGGTTTCGGCAAAGGTGACGGATTCAAGAGGTATAAGTGTAACAAAGACAGTTACCGTCAATGTCAAACCCTACTGTTTGCCGTATTCTGCACGTGTGTCCGTATACCGTTGTGATGAAAACGGAACAGCCGATGACAGCGGTTCGCATATTTACGTCTATGCATCGGGCAAATGTGCACAGCTTGACGGCTCAAATACCTGTTCTCTGCAATTATCATATAAGGCACATTCATCGGAAAGCTATACCGATAAAATAAATTTATTATCAGATAATGCAATTATAATACCTGCAGGTCTTACAGCTGAAAACTCATATGATGTGAAAATAACCTGCACAGATACAGTCGGGGGAAGTACGGACCACATCGTTGTGATACCTACGGCAAGAGCTGATCTTCACATAAAAAACGGAAGTGTACGCTTCGGCGGATTTTGTGAAAAACAGGGGTTTGACTGTGATTGGGATGCGAATTTTGCAGGTTCGGTCTCCATCGGAGAGGTACCCATAACCGATTTTGTTATTGACAGCGGAAAGAACGGAGTTTTCAGATGGCGGAAATGGAATTCGGGCTTTTCGGAATGTTACGGAAATACGGAGAATAAAAGCTACAACACAACAGAGTCTTTCGGTGCTTTGTACCGATCGGCTGAGCCGCAGAACCCACTGCACTACCCCTACGGACTGTTCAAGGACCCCCCTTTTGTACAAGCCTTCCTGCGACAAGGCAGTCTGGTGGGTGTCTCTGTTGCTCAAGGTGATTTAGGAAGTGAAAGTATTTCTCCGTCATTATATTTAGTTTCCCCTGTCAGCGGTACGGTAACTGCTTCGATCGACCTGTACTGCATCGGCAGATGGAAATAAGAAAGGAGTGAAAGCTTGAAATATACAATTAAAAGAGGAGATACCCTTTCTCAGATAGCAAAGGATAATAACACAACAGTTTCAGAGCTTGCGAAAATAAATAGCATTTCAAATCCAAATCTGATCTATGCGGGGGCAACACTTGAAATACCCGATGCCGTAAATGCTTCGTCTTCACCCGTAAGCACAACAGCTCAAAACACTTCTGCTGCGGAATATACGTCGCCTTATTATGAAACGAATAAACCGGTCTATTCGGTGGGTGCTGACGTTACGGCGGCAAAGGATGCACTTAATAAATGGGAAGCATCAACGCCTGAGGCGTACAAAAGTGCGTACAGCGAAAACATAGCACAGGTTCTTGATAAGATACTGAACAGGGAGAGCTTTTCGTACGATTTTAACGCAGACCCGATCTATAGGCAGTACAGAGAGCAATATATGAATGACGGCAAACGTGCTATGAAGGATGCCATGGGAAATGCCGCTGCATTAACAGGAGGCTACGGCAATTCATACGCAGCCTCTGCAGGAAGTGCGGCATATAACAGTTATCTTGAAAAACTCGGAGAAATTGTTCCGTCTCTTATGGAGGCGGCATACAAAAGATATTCAGACGGTATTCAAAAGGACAGAAATGATCTTGAAACACTTCTCGGTCTTGATGAAAGCGACTATTCGAGATACAGAGACGGCGTTGAGGATTATAAGGACGAGGGAGAATACCTTCTTAAAAAGCTTACGGAATTGAGCGATGCGGATTACAACCGTTTTCTCAATGAGCTGAAACAATGGAATACGGACAGAGATTACGGCAGAGAGGTTTATGAGAACGAAAGAGATGCCGCTTATGAAAGAGAACGTGATGCTGTAAAGGACAGCCAATGGGAAAAGGAATATGCACTTGATCTTGAAAAGCTTGCGGCATCCCTCAAAAACAGCAGCACAACAGGCACAAAGAGTTCATCATCAACCGAGACAACGAGCAAAAGTGAAAAACTGCCTGAAAAGGATGAAAAAAAGGCTGTTTCGTATAAAAACTGCAGTACAAAAGCACGTGAATATCTTGATATACTTGCCAGTCCCGAAGCGTATGACAGCTCAGGAAACATAAAAGTTGAAATAAGAAATGCCTTGAAAGAATCAAAAAAACAAGGTGAAATATCCTCTGAGGAATATTCCTATATTATTAATTCAGTTAATTAAAAAGGAGAGAGTATGGCAGAGAAAATTTGTTCCGGGTGTATTTCTCCCTCAATTTCAGACGGTGTCTTATATTGGTGTCATGGCGACACCTTTACGTTCACTCTGCTTTTGAATTTGAGTGCTTTGGGAGAAACACATCTGCTTGAAGACGGTGACACGGTGGAGGTCATTTTCAAAGATAAGGCCGGTTTTGCCGTAAAAACATTTTACTCAAATGCAGAAGACGGCAACCGCATAAAACTTATTTTTGACAAGGAGGTATCTTCTGCATTTGACAAAGGACGTTATGTATACGATGTTTGCATCGTGGACAGCGATGGAATTCGTACAACTGTTGCAAACGATAACGTTGCGGTCGTAATGTAGCTTTTTGAAGGAAAGGTGGATGTAATTTGAGTGAACTTATAAATTTAGATGCCGAGCTTAGAGGATATATACATAAAGGAATATCAGCGGCCGGTATCAATGAAAGCGGCAATTTGCTTTTTGAGCTTACAGATGGGTCAGTAAAAGATCTCGGCAAGGTGGTGGGCGATAAAGGCGATAAGGGCGAAAAGGGAGACAAAGGAGATGTGGGCCCGATGGGTGCCGAAGGCCCGCAGGGTGAAAAGGGTGAAAAGGGCGATACGGGAGCGAAGGGTGACAAGGGAGAGTCTGCCGCACCGCTTTATATTCTGAAATGGAATGATGCTCCGACGCAGTCTCAGCTAAATGAAATGATGACAACGTTAAATATGTTTGCAGGCCTTTTGCCCGATAAATTCTCTTTAGTTCTTGAAAAGGACGGAGCTTATTTGAAATGTATTCTTGTAACTACGGGAGCACAGGTAAATTCTACCTACATATACACGCTGTTATTTACAGACGGAGAATATCTTTATACAGTAGTCTATAATATGCTTACAGAGACAGTCTCCCTCTCAAAAAAAGCTCTGTGGTTTATTGACAGCGAGGTGCTTATATGAGCATGCTTCTTAAAGACGGGCTTATAAAAGCCTGTGCCGATGCTTACAGAGCCGCAAGCGGTACAACCGACGGCGTAAAAGCGGGAGAGCTTGCGGGACTCATAGCGGCACTTACAACGGGTGGAGAAGGGTCGTCCGATATTTATATCGGAACATATACACCTTCCGAAGATGTGTCAAATATCGAAGTCGAACACGGCTTCGGTTCTTCCGATATATTGGCCGCCGTTATATTTGTAGAGAATATAGATGCCGAAAACCCACCGGCATCAAAAACGCTTTGTACGGGAATGTTTAAAACAAGCTATACGTATTATGCGTCAAGCTCATATCCGTTTGAAAATCAACTTCAATTCGGGTTTAAAGGCCGTTCGGACGGAACGGCACAGCAGAGCGTTATCACGGGAAATCCCGATACGTTCAAAACGGATATAGATACAGTAAACGGTAAGGTCGTTTTCAAGCCCGCAGGTACGAACATTTTTTATGCCGGCGGTATAACATATACTGTTATTATAATTCCCGTAAGTGTAAAGGAGGGGATTGCAGATGTTGATTAAAGATAACAAAGGTTACTCTTTTAAGGGTAGAGCAATAACTGAAGAAGAGTATAACGAAATTCTTGATATTATCCGCAATCGGCCTGTTGCCCCCGAAGGATATTGTTGCAGGCTGACAGATACTCTTGAATGGGAGCTTTGCGAGGCTCCCGATACCGAAGAAGCCGACCCCGAGCTTACTGAAGCCGAAGCACTTTGCATTCTTCTCGGAGGTGAAGTATGAAACTAAGTGAAGCATTGAATATCAGAAAGATAATTGAAAAAGCTGCAGAGAGTCTTGCTGATACAGAGGCTCTCGGTGCTCCTGTTCTTTTTCCTTCGTGGAAAAGCGGAACTGAGTATACTGCAGGGAACAGAGTTTGTTTTAACGGCACTCTGTACAAGTGTATCACATCACATACGGCCCAATCGGATTGGACTCCTGATGTGTCAGTAAGTCTGTTCGTGAAAATAACAGATCCGTCTGTTGAATATCCCGAATGGGTTCAGCCTTCAGGAGCTCATGATGCTTACGGACTCGGTGCAAAGGTATCTCATAACGGTAAAAGATGGACATCAGAGCTTGATAATAACGTGCATGAGCCCGGTGTATACGGATGGGAGGGTGTAACAAATGTCTGATGTTACAACTCTCATCACGGAAATAGGGGTAATAATCGGAGCTATAGTACCTGTTATTGTAGTCATTGTGTGCCTTATCAACGGCATGAAATGTCTGCTCAGAAGCGAAATGCTTCATACATATTACCATAACAAAGACAGCGGAAAGATCCGCCAATATGAGCTTGAAAACTTTGTGTTTTTGTATAAAGCATATAAAGCTCTCAGAGGAAACAGCTTTATCGATAAAATATATGAAGAAGTCATGTCACGGGAAGTAATAACATGATTTAAAGGAGATATATATGGATAATTTTGAAAAGTATCTTGTGATAGTAGTAATGTTGATATGTCTCTGTGTGGGATATGTTGTAAAGCACCTTATCCCTTCGGAGAAGGTTAACAGATTTATTCCGGCAATAATGGCACTGCTCGGCGTCGTGCTCAATGTTTGGCTCAACAATTTTGCGTTTACTCCGGAGATATTGCTGGGAGGTCTTGCATCCGGACTTGCATCTACAGGTATGCATCAGGCGTTTAAGCAGCTGATTGAAGGCGGTGAGGGTAAAAATAATGAGTAAGATCTTTGGTATAGACGTATCAAAATGGCAGAAGGGATTTGATTTCGGGAAGGCTGCAGACGAGGGGGTCAGCTTCGCTGTTATTAAAGGGAGTCAGGCAGAATTTGTTGATCCTGAGTTTTCGTCTCATTATACAAAAGCAAGAAACGCAGGAATTTTGACAGGTGTGTATCATTATCTGACGGCGACGAGCGAGCAGGCAGCAACAGCTCATGCAAAGTATCTTATAGACAATTGTCTCAAAGGGAGGACTTTTGAATATCCGATTTTTGCAGATGCAGAAGACCCCGTTTTGAAGGCACTTGACAAAAATACTGTCGATAAAATAATTACGGCTTTTTGTACTACACTTGAAAACGCGGGATACTGGGCAGGATTTTACTGCAATTATGATTTCTACAAAAATCATTGTAACGGAGAGAGCCTGTCAAAACGGTTTTCCTTTTGGCTTGCTTCATGGACTAAGGAGCCTCTGGCAGAGTGTCAGATGTGGCAGTTCGGCGGTGAGACAAACGTGATAAGAACGAATAAGGTTGCAGGAGTTATCTGTGATCAGAATTATTCATACGTTGATTATCCGTCGCTTATAAAAGCCAAAGGACTCAACGGTTACGTTAAAAGTCTGACATCTGAAGCAGAAAACGGGATGTCGGAAGCGGAAGTCTTTAACGTCGGAGACATCGTTCAGTTGTCAAAGAATGCAACTGTTTTCGGAACAGACAAAAGGTTTGCGTCCTGGGTCTGTAAATCGAAGCTTTATATTCGTGAGATAAAAGGAAACAGGGCTGTTATCTCAACTCAGAAGACAGGGGCAGTCACAGGTGCGGTCGACGTTAAATTTCTGGAAAGCACGATATAACATAAAAAAACTGACAGCTCCAAATTCTGAAGATGTCAGTTTGTACTAAGTTTTGTTTTGTTTTTTTGCGTTTTCCTTGGCCCTTATCTTTGTTAAGAACTTGTCACGCTTTTTGTCGGCTGCTTCAAGGCGTATGCTGTAGAAATCCTCCGTCTCTTTATTCCATTCATATACGAATTTGGAGGCGGAGAAGCTTCCGTCATGATTTCTGTGCGTTCTTATTGAAAGAAGAAAATCGCCGTGATCGGCACAGGAAATTCTTGCAAGCTTCTTTGAAGAATTCTGGGTGATTATTCTTGAAGCAGGCATTGGTCTACGACAATAAGGGCAGAGAGTATATTTAATTCTCGGATCGCTTCTGAGCTTCTGGAGATTTTCAATGCCTCTGACGGCTTCAAAGGAAAGGTGATCAAGCTCCGAAAGATCCTTCGGGGTAAACACGTATTCGGAAAGCCCCCTTGACATATCAAGCTTACCTGCGATCATAGCGGTGATTGCCGCATCTATCAGAGCATCGTGAAGCTGCTCGGTAAACTCTATCTCGCATTCATATGCGGCTGTTTCAAGAGCTATATTCTGTGCTGTTTTTCCTGTCTGGTCAAGGAAAATAGTCTGAAGGTCATAATTGACATTCTCCCATTTTTCCATCTCATTTGCAGAAAGGTTTTCCTTGAGAACGGGAATGTCAGATTCACCCCAGGTTATCGTTGCAAAATCAGGACCGCAGAACTCCATAAAGCTGTCAAAGGCTTCGGGAAATTCGGGAGCATCCTTCAAGAGCTCGTTGGTAATTCCCGTGAGCTCCTTGATCCTTGAATGAATTTTTTTATAAAAAACAGGCTTGACGTATGTCTTGAACGTTCCGACGGGAATAAAGCGTTCGTTAAGCTTTACGGCACCTATCTCAATTATTTCACCCGACAGAAGTCTGCCGTCTCCGAGACGGTATTCGGGACCTCTCGTCTGATTCCATTCCATATCAAAAACAATGTATTTCACGGCAAACCTCCTTTCTTGTGAGCTGAAATAAAAATGCATTGTGCAACATTCAATATCATAACAGATTTCCGTCAGCTTTTCAACCCTATTTTTCATTTTTCACTTTCTGTTTTTAATATTTTTTAGTGATTGACATTTACGGATAGTTTTAGTATAATACTATAACCGATAAATCTTTTCGGAGGAACAGTTTATAGTATGATAAAGCTTGAGAACATTTGTTACGGTGTTGATACGGGTACCGAGAACAAGGAAATTCTGAAAAATATCAATCTTGAGATAGATGAACGCTTTGTTGCTGTTACAGGTCCCAACGGCGGCGGTAAGTCAACTCTTGCTAAAATTATTGCAGGCATCATAAAACCCACAGCGGGAAAAATATATCTTGACGGTATTGACATTACCGATATGTCGGTTACTGAGAGAGCAAGGGCAGGTATTAGCTTTGCTTTTCAGCAGCCTGTCCGTTTCAAAGGAATAACTGTACGGGATCTTATCTCAATAGCCGCAGGCGGTGATATTTCCGTATCACAGGCGTGTGCTTATTTGTCTGAGGTCGGACTTTGTGCCAAGGAGTATATTGACAGGGAGATAAACGCATCTCTTTCGGGCGGTGAGCTTAAAAGAATTGAGATAGCGACCGTTATGGCGAGACAGACCAAGCTTTCCATATTTGACGAGCCCGAAGCGGGTATTGACCTTTGGAGCTTCAATAATCTTATCAGAGTATTTGAGAATATGTACAAAAAACACGGCGGTTCTATCATGATAATATCACATCAGGAGAGAATACTTGCCATAGCAGATAAAATAATCGTAGTGTCAGGCGGAGAGCTGATTGCACAGGGAACGAAGGATGAGATAATGCCTTATCTTCTCGGCGGTGCAGGAGTATGCAGTACGCTTGAGGACAAGTTCAATTAAGGAGGGGCACGTTATGGACGCAATTCAAAAGGATCTGCTTCTGAAAATATCCGATCTTCACGAAGTGCCTCAGGGTGCATATAATATTCGTGCGAACGGTGCATCGGCACACAGAGCCGTGACTGAAAACATAAATATCGTTACAAAAGAAGACAAGCCCGGTATTGACATTTACGTTAAAGAGGGAACTGTCAAGGAAAGTCTTCATATTCCCGTTGTTATCTCCGAAAGCGGTCTGAAGGATCTTGTATATAATGACTTTTTTATCGGAGAAAACTGTGATATTGTTATAGTGGCGGGATGCGGAATACACAACGGCGGTGACGAAAGCTCACAGCACGACGGTATACACACCTTTCATATAGGTAAAAATTCCAAAGTAAAATACGTAGAAAAGCATTACGGTGACGGTGTAGGAACAGGCGATAACGTGATGAATCCCACAACTGTCATCAACGTTGACGAGGGCGGAGTTTTTGAAATGGAATCCGTTCAGATAAAAGGAATAACCTCCACAGACAGAAAGACCTATGCCGTTCTCGGTGACGGTGCGGTGCTTGAGGTTCATGAAAAGATAATGACAAACGGAACGCAGTTTGCAAAAACGGACTTTGTGGTTGAGCTCAACGGTGAGGATTGCAGTGCAAACGTAGTATCCCGTTCAGTTGCAAAGGATAACTCGTTGCAGGAATTTGTATCGGAGATCAAAGGAAACAACCGCTGTACAGGACATACGGAATGCGATGCCATTATAATGGACGGTGCAAGAGTTACTGCCGTACCCAAGCTTGAAGCATCTCACGTTGATGCATCTCTCATTCACGAAGCGGCTATCGGTAAGATAGCGGGCGAACAGCTGACGAAGCTCATGACACTCGGCCTTACGGAAGCTGAAGCTGAAGAGCATATAATCAAAGGCTTCCTCAAGTAAAAACTACACCATCAAAAAAGAGCAGACACATAAGGCTTTTACGCCTTTCGTGTTTGCTCTCAGACTGAAGACAAACTCGGTATAACGCAGATGTGAGCGAAAGAATTTGCACAAAACAAACTGTTCTTGATGAAACTATCTGACATTGAAAAGGCGGGCAAAAGCCCGCCACATCTGCTTTGAGAGCGTTTTTTTCTCTACCGTAGATTACTATGGCGTGAACCCCAAACAGACAAGTCTGTTTGAGGACCCCTTAACGCCGACGAGGAAAAAAGCTCTCAATCTACCTTCGTTTCTCTCAGTCTGGGTCAGAGTGTAGACTTTGTCTACACTCTGA
>JAZSLF010000141.1:0-59503 GCA_045535205.1 Eubacteriales bacterium | reverse complement strand
CGTACTTCTTATCAGAAAGTATATTGCGGGTATAATTATCGACAATGGATTAAATGCTGATGCGGCAGATGTAAACGGTGACGGCAGAGTTACTATTACCGATGTTCTTCTTGTCAGAAAATACATCGCAGGTATCATCACCGAATTTCCCGCAGAAAAATAATAAAATATAATACACGCAAGAGAACCCCAAGTCGCGGAAGGCAACTTGAGGACCCCTTTGCGAAAAAGGCGGCACGTAGGTTACATGGCTGTAATCTGTGTGCCGTCTTTTAATGTAAGGGAAATGAAGACCCCTTCTGTGAGCGAACCTTAAGTTGCCTTACGGCAAAGATTCTTCACCTGCGGTTCAGAATGACAGAGGTGGGGATCCTAACGGGAGGGGAGACCCCTCCCCTACGGTAAACGATAAAATTACCCCAAACTGTAGGGGAGGCGTTCCGCCACTTGATTGATTATATTTTATTATGTTTCTATGTGCCATTTTTACTCTTGATATTTTTTCATCAAATATGGTATCATATACGCGAACAAATGTTCTCTTTGGGGATTTACATTTGTTTTAATTTGTGATATATTAAGAGAGGAGAAAGTATTTGGAGTATTTATCACAAGTAGTAAATGCAGCAAAAAGAGGAAACGTAATTCCGCCGGAGCCTGAGTGGAACAAGTGGCTTCACAAAAACGAAGGCAAGACCCACTGCGAAGTATGTTTAAAGCTTCACGAATGTTGGTTAGGCAAATGACTTACACCAAAATGGCCGCACCATGAGTTTTGCCATTGTATTTTGGAGAAAATTCCATACGTTAACGTTATGTATAACGCTTCTGCAGATTGCCATTATTCAAAGTTTGATCCGTATTTATTCGATCCCGAAAATTTCTATAAACACGGAAAAAGCAAAATGCTTGAAAGTTGGGGTTACTCTATAGCAGATTCGAGTTGGCTGCAAAACGAAATACAAAAACAAGGCTTGGAAAAATACATAAACAGTGATTATGTTCTTAACAAGTTAGATAGTAAAGGTCAACGAATTAACATAAGAATTGAAATACCACGAAAAGATAAACTCGGTACAGTGTCATTCATTACAGGTTGGATGGTTGAGTCTGACGGGCATATAAGATTAGTTACACCTTATGGAGATAATTGATGGAGGTCATTGAAATGAAAGAAATGGACACAGTAGAAGTAATTGTTGAAAAAGACAGCTATGCTAAAGAAGGCGTTCACAAAGGAATGCAAGGCTGGATTTGTTACGATAATAATTCTCATGGAACTTGGCTTGTCTGTTTTCCCCAATACGGTGAAAAAGACAATATTGCAACGATATCGATTAAAGAAGAAGACCTTATTCTGCTTCCGAACGGTATGGATGCAAGGGTGAACGAGAGAATCAAAGAACAATTCGGAGATTGAGAGAAGAAAAGCATTAAAAAACAGAACGGCGGTATGATGATTGATATAATGTGCCCCCTGTCAAGCAGACAGGGGGCATAACAAAGTTTGGGGGTGCAGGGGGAATTTTCAAATTCCCCCGCATTATCCTCTCACAAAGTAGCTCCGTCTACATCGAATTTCTGGCGGAGTTCGTTGGTGAACACGCCTTGGAGGCGAGTCATGCCGAAGCGGCGAACGAACCATTCGCACTTGCACAGAAAGGCGTAGTATACGTTCTTGCCGCAGCCGAACAGGGTCTCAAAATTGCCCTGTCCTTTAGCTAAAATAAGGTCGGCTGAGTTTATGAGAGAGAGAGCTTCCTCTGAGACTTCGGGAAGGTAGGTGCCCGCAATACCGTTTCCGTTGCTGATAACGGGAGCGTACCTGTCAAGCCCTACAAAGAGGGCATCCTTGACGGTGGCATCGTTGAGAACGGGAGCACCTCTTACAATAATGCTGAGCTGAAGGTCGGGATAAAGCTCTCTTATTATGCGGATAAGAATTTTATCGAAAACCACCTCTCCGCAGTTGTCGGGAAGGTAGACCATACGCTCTGCACCTTCTATCTCCCTCTTGAAGTTTGCATATTCAACAGGGTCAATTTCTTCACTCGGAGCATTCGCTATCAGCTCCGAGAGCTTTTCGTCCTCAACGGTGTTGAGAGCTCCGAAATCTATGTAGTTGCCCACTCTTGCAAACTTGAGGGCCGTGAGCAGTCTGTCCTCGCTTTTGTTTACGATGGACATAATTTCTTCTTCCTTTTCAAGAATAAGAATATTGTACTTTTCTTTGAGCTCTTCAAAGCTGTGGACCTCGCCGAAGCGTTCTGCAAAGAGGGAGTCCATTTTGCGAACGGCAACAGGTGCCGCCTCGCCCTTTTCCATGTTCCGAAGAATTTCAAGCACGTCTCTCATATAGAGAGCCTTTTTTTCTTCATCGTCAAATTTGTTGAGCATACGAAGCTGTCTTTTTACAAGACAGCACATACAGTAAGCACTGAGCATATTATTTTAAGCCTTTCAATAAAATAATGGAATAAAGGTGTATCAGAACGCCCAGTTACCGTCCTTGAATATCTGAACTCTTTCGCCGTTTTTTTTGATACCTACGATGGAAAGATCGTCAGTACCTATCATAAAGTCCTCATGAACGAAGGAATCGTTTATACCCATTTCACGACATTCTTCGAGAGTATACTTGTCATAGTCCTTGATGCAGTTGGAAAAGCCCATGCCGAGAGCAAGGTGGCAAGCGGCATTTTCATCAAAGAGAGTGTTGTAGAAGGTAAGACCCGACTCACAGATGGGAGATTTCTGAGGAACAAGAGCACATTCGCCCAGCATAGCCGCACCGTTGTCCATGTTTATGAGCTTTCCGAGAAGGTCTTCGCCCTTTTCTGCACCCCACTCAACAGCTCTGCCGTCTTTAAATCTGATAAAGAAGTTGTCGATAAGCTCACCCTGATAGGAGAGGGGCTTTGAGGAGTAAACTATACCCTCAGCCGCACCTGCCTTGGGGGAAACGAAAACTTCTTCTGTGGGAATGTTGGGGTTGTAGTATTCGCCGCCCAGAGTGTATTCACCGCCTCCGATAAAGAGAGCGTTTTCAATGAGACCTACGGTGAGATCCGTACCGTTTGCACTCTTGTATTCAAGAGAAACGAGACCCATGGAGTTGAGAGTGTCACAGCGGCTCTGAAGGTCTGCGTTGTGGTTGTCCCAAGCGGCAACGGGATCGTCGTCAACACGGGAGGTAAAGAGAATTGCTTCCCAAAGTTTTTCAATGGCCTTGCCCACAGGAAGTCCGGGGAACATCTTTTTTGCCCATGCCTTGCCGGGAACTGCGGCGATACACCACTTGTACTTGTTTTCCATTGTGTCACGGATAGGCTTTATCACCTTGGAGCGAGCCGCCATGGCCTTGGCATTCTTCTCCTGGTTCATGCCCTTCTGACCGTCGGGGTCTTCGCTGAGAATGTAGATCATGGCAGGGAGAGTTTCTGCTCTGTGTCTGAGCTTAACCTCTTCCCAGTCTTCAACGGTACAGAGAGTTTTAAGGCTTCTGTTTCTCACATGGATCTTTGTGAGAGGGCCGTAGCTCCATTCAACCTCTACCTTGGCGGCACCCGCCTTGTAGCATTCTTCAACGAGCATCTTTATAAATTCGGGCTGGTCAAGCTCTGCTCTGATAACGGCGGTGTCGCCTTTTTTGAGGGCAGCGCCTTTTGTTGCAATAAGCTTTGCGTATTTTCTGAGTGTTGTTTTTTTCATGTCTTTTTTCCTTATATTTAATTTATTTTTTTCATAATTATTTTCGGTGCAAAGGTCTTCTTTATCTTGTATTCGATATAGTCTTCATCAACCATTCCGACAGCACCTCTGATAAGCTTTTTTTCTTCAAGCGAACGCTTCACGTTCATAATACCGTCGGAGGCAAATGCCATGCCCGGTGTTTCTCTGTGATAAGCGAGAGCCTCGCCGTCCTCGAAAAAGAATTTTATATATCTCACACACGGAGTCTCCGAAAAGGCAAGACGGAGCTTTAAAACGGAGATACCGTCTTCATTTTTTGCAAATTCACCGCTTACGGCAACACGGAAAACTGTCTTTCTGAACTTCATGTTCACAGCCGCCGGCTTTGAAAAGCCTATGGGGAAGCGGTGTAGTGCATCGTTTTCTCTGTAGTATACGTAAAACTTTCCGTCTTTTATCTCAAAGGAAATGCTTTTAAGACCCGACGTATAGTTGTTGTAGAGCATCTGCAGAGCTACGGGAAGCAGACCGGTAGAAGCCGAGTCTGCACTTATCGGCTCAAACCTCTTTCCGCAAAGAAGCTCACATTCCTCAGGGAGCCCTTCAAAGACCGCACCCTTAATTCTGCATGAGTCAAGATAAGCCTCAAGCTCTTTTGCGGCGGCGGTATTTTCGGGGAGCACTTCATTTGAGAGTGGTTCACGGAGCATATCCCCGAAGCATTCAAAGGCATAAGTGAAAAATGCACTTTGCTGAAACAGGCTGTTGTTTCCGGAATTTACAAGAACTAAAATATTTTTGTCTTTGAAGCCGAGAACGTTCTGGTCAAGCATACCGCTGAACAGAAAGCTGTTTGTATCTCTGCCGCACCAGGTCTGATAGCCGTAATCAAACCTTCCGAAATGCTCGGGAGTTTTTATCTGCGTTCTTGTCATTTCCGAAATATATTCCGCAGAAATAAGCCGCCTTCCGCCGTAGACACCGCCGCCAAGAACCAAAAGACCGATCTTCGCCATATCCTCCGGGGCGATGTAAAGACCCCAACCGCCTTTTTCAATTCCGTCGGGACTTTTTTCCCAGTACACGTTTTCTATACCGAGAGGTGCAAAAAGCTTTTCGCCGAGATAATCGGTAAGACTTTTACCCGACAGCTTTGAGACTGCGGCGGCAAGCATATAGGTATTCATGGAATTGTAGGAGAAGACTTCGCCGACAGCTTCCTTGGGAGAAGACGTCATATATCCTCTTATCCAGCTTTCCGAAATGACAGAGTCAGCCTCCGAAAATGACACCGAGGTCGTCATAGTAAGCAGATGTCTTACCGTAACCTCCTTGAGAGCTCTTTTTGAAACAGCCGACACTTCATCGGGAAATATATCGCACAGCAGAGTGTCAAGCTCCAAAAGACCGTCATCAACGGCAAATCCGACAGCGAGAGAAACTATACTCTTGCAGGCGGAAAAGGTCTGCTTCCAAAGGCCGATGCTTCCGTCGTCGAAGGAGGCTTCAAATATTATTTTTCCGTGTCTTAAAACCATGACGTTATGGGTCTCAATTGTTTTGTCCGTGCGAAGCATCTTTGCAAAGTATAAAAGAAGCGAGGAGGGAACGCCTTGGGATTCGGGAGTTGCACGGGGCAGAGACGTACCCTTTTTATGAGGGTCAAAGGGCGGCTTTTCCGTTGCGTATTCAACGGGAGCACCCGTAATACTTTTCGTGTCGGTCAGACTTCTGAAAAGAGAGAATACCGAGCCTGCGGAATTTATATTCACTTTTATACCCTCCTTGTTTATTTTATATTTTTTTGAAAATTTCAGCTTGAAGCCGAAATTCCTTGCAAATAAAGGCTTTCTGGGGTTTTTGTCATGTCTTTTGGGGACAAAAACCACGTTTTTCGGACATATTTCGTTAATTTTTTACCGCTTCGGTATTTCCGAAAAACCGAGTCCTGCGTTGTGATGGACCCGACATTGTACAATATGTGGGGATTTAAAGTAATTTTTTACCAAATGACGAAAAAAGCATTCCGAAAGGGAAATTGTGACATTTTTCAACTGCAGACCGATGTTACAATCATGACACAAATCAATTTTGAAAGTGAAGAAAGCCATGAATAATTTGACAGAAGCATCATCAGAAAGAACCGTTTGTGAGGAAATAAGACATACGTCGCACGGACCTGTGCTGAAATATGTATTATATGCAGAGGATACCCCATACGGAGAAAGCTATTCCATTCAATGTATCAAATACGTAAACGGTGAAAAGGTATGTCAGTCAACAGCTCCCGATGTTTCTGTCAATGCGGAGTTTGCCGCAGAAATGTACAGAAAAATATCAGAGGGCGAGGTGGAGCCCATAAATCTCCATGAGGTAGTCTACGACCTTTTGCCCTGATCAGACGATAATAAGAAAAACGATGACAGCCTGCAAAAGCATAATGGCGGGAATACCTGCCATAAATTTGATATGCTTTGTCTTATGACGTATAATGAGCATCGTAATAAACATGGAAAGAGAGCCGCCGAGTGCTGAGAGCAAAAGCAGATCAGCCTCTGAAACTCTGCGTCCCTGTTTTTTTGCACGTTTTTTATCGAAAACGCAAACGATAACGGAAATGACCGAAACAACGGCAACGTATGCAAGAAGAAAATATTTCAGATAAGTCGCAAGAAGCGGAATGTTTATAAGCTCGTCCATTTGTTTTACTCCTTGTATTTGTCAGCTTCGTTCTGTGCCATTGTGTCACAGCGTTCATTGTAAGGATGTCCTGCGTGTCCCTTTATCCATACGTATTCCACGTTGTGAATATCTGTAAGCTCAAGCAGCTTTTCCCAAAGGTCAGGGTTGAGGGCAGGTGACTTGTCCGCCTTTTTCCAGCCCTTAGCTCTCCAGCCCTTAGCCCAGCCCTTTTCAAGACCGTCGATAAGGTATTTGGAGTCGGAGCAAAGTGTCACGTGACAAGGCTCCTTTAAAGCTGAAAGTGCCATGACGGCGGCGGTGAGCTCCATTCTGTTGTTGGTGGTCTCCTTTTCGCCTCCGCAAAGCTCTTTTTCTCTGCCGTTATAAACGAGAACGGCACCCCAGCCGCCCGGACCGGGATTGAACTTACATGAGCCGTCTGTATAAATATCAACGTTTTTCAAAGGTATATCTCCTTAAAAACACAGTAAAATTCAATATAGTATAACATACTATAGATTTTTTTACAAGAAAAATTTACCGTCAAAGCAGAACTAAAAGCTTTAAAAAGCCGTGTTTTTCGCCATGTGTAACTATTTTCACAAATACCTTGAAATAAAAAAAGTTTTATGGTATACTGATTTAGTAAAATTATATGGAGGACACAGTTATCTGTGATTTGAAACTATGAATTCAGGAACACACTATGCTGAATATGCCACCAGCCAGAAGGCAGAAGGCAAATTCGCAACAAAGAGACTTCTCTTTATTCTCGGCTATATCGTTGTTATCGGCGGTATGCTCGGAGGTGCTTATGCGATCTTTAAGGATATGTTCGCGGTATTCGGATTTATCTTCCTCGTTGTCGGCATCGCTCTCGTATTCTTTACAAAGCGTTTTATCCTTCCTGATTACAAGTACGTTATTGAATCAGGCGACATGAAGTTCTATAAGAACTACGGCAAGAGAGATAAGCTCGTATGTCAGGCAAAGGTCAAGGACATGGAAGCTATCGCTCCCTACGAAGGTGAATACCTTGATGCAACAAAGGCATCCGATATTGCAGCTACATACGATTTCAGAGGTACAGCTAAGACTCCCGACGGTTACTACGTAATTTTCAGCGACAACGGCAAGAAAACTCTCGTTATCTTTGAAAACTGCGAAAACGCAATGAAGCAGCTTTACTACTACAACAAGGCAGCAGTAAAGAAGGAAACCTTCAACCATTAATCATACGTTGATTTAAGGACTTTTTTCAAAAACGGAAAAAGTCCTTTTTTCTATTGACAAATCGGTCTACATGGTGTAGAATGATATTGGTCTACAAAGTGTAGAATGGAGGTTTGATCTATGAACGTATATCAGCTTGGGGCGGCGGAGTCCCGATTTGCAGACATGATATGGGAAAATGAGCCCATATCTTCAACGGAGCTTGCAAAGAAAAGTGCAGAGATTTTGGGTTGGAAAAAGTCAACCACCTATACAGTTCTCAAAAGACTTGCCGAAAAGGGTATTTTTATGAACGATAACGGTACAGTAACCTCACTTGTATCAAAGGAAAGGTTTTATTCCATGCAGAGCAAACAGTTTGTGGAGAACACCTTCGGCGGCTCTCTCCCTGCGTTTCTTGCCGCCTTCACCTCTGCTAAAAGCCTTACGGCTGAGGAGGTTGCAGAGCTTAAAAGCATTATCAATGAATACGGGGAGGGATAATAATGGAGACTGTTTTTATAAAGCTTCTCAATATGAGCGTCAGTGCAGGCTGGCTGGTTCTTGCGGTGATGCTTTTCAGATTTCTTTTTAAAAGAGTTCCCAAATGGGCAAACGTCACCATGTGGGCACTTGTTGGAATAAGGCTTGTTTGTCCGTTTTCCTTCAAAAGTGTTTTCAGCCTTATACCCAGCTCGGAAACTGTTCCCGAAGGGATCTTATATGCTCAGAATCCGGAAATTCACAGCGGTATTTCCGCCTTCAACAGCGTGATAAACCCCGTTATTTCAAATTCATTTGCACCGAGCATGGCAAACAGCGTAAATCCCATGCAGGTGATAATGATACTTGCCGCAAACGTATGGATACTCGGTGCTGTTTCGATGCTTATCTATACGGCGGTAAGCTTCTTTCTTGTAAAAAGGAAGGTCAGAGAAGCCTTTATCCTTGAAAAAGGCATCTGGCAGGGCGACGGTGTCAAAACTCCTTTTATTTTGGGAATTATAAGACCGAAAATATATCTTCCGGTAACTCTTTCAGACGAAGACAAAGAGTATGTTATCGCTCACGAAAGAGCACATATCAAAAGGGGAGACCATCTTATAAAGCCTTTTGCTTTTCTTCTTCTTTCTCTCTATTGGTTCAATCCGCTGATGTGGGCGGCATACGTGCTTCTTTGTCGTGATATTGAGCTTGCCTGCGACGAAAAGGTTGTGAAAAGCATGGGCGAGGAGGTAAAAAAGCCTTACTCGGAAGCTCTCGTCAACTGCTCTGCACCCTCAAGGAGAATTGCCGCCTGTCCTTTAGCCTTCGGTGAGACAGGTGTAAAAGCCCGTATCAAAAACGTTCTTCGCTATAAAAAGCCCGCACTTGCGGTAATTGTTCTTTCCGTTCTTATCTGTACGGTTCTTGCAGTATGCTTTTTGACTGACCCTTTATACAGCAGAGGAACTCCTCTCGATACCTTTATTGAAAAGGAGCTGTCTGCAAGGTGCGGTGAACCCAAAGAAAATAATTATATTGCAATTGATTATGAAATAATCGGCATACAGAACAAGGCAAACTATAAAACCCTTTATATGTGGGTGCTTTCTCAGGAATACAGCTTTGACGGAACAAACCCCAATGAAGAAAGCGGAAGCCATATCTTTACTGCAATTACCGTAAAAAAAGACGGGGATACCTATAAGCTTGTGGATTATTTTACCCCGAGAGACGGCTCGTATTACGTTGACGATATAAGAGCAAAAGTCCCTCTAAGACTGTACTTTAAAGCTCTTGACTCAGAGAGATATTTCAAAAAACAGAATAAAAGATGTCTTGAAAAAGCGAGGGAGTATTTTTCTCCTGCGATCGCTGTCATCGGCGGTGCTGACGGCCCTACCGACATAGTGGTGTCAAATTCAAAAAAGCTGACCCTTGAAAAGCTCGTAAAGCTTTCCGAAAAAGGGGAAAAGCTGACTCGAAGAGACTTTAAAGGTTTTTACCACTACGAAACAGGTTCGGGGCTGTATATCGAATGTTACCCCATTGACGAAAAGTTTTCTTTGAATATCGGTTATCTTAATCCGGATATGGAAGAAGTTTTCTACATGTATCTTTCCGCCAATACCACCGCAAACAGCTCCATCGATATAAGATACGGCGGTGTTGAGGAATTTATTGAAGAGCAGAAAGATCTGCCTCTTGTACAGCACCTGTCTGCAGGCTGGCAGCTTTGTCCCGTAGGAGCGAGGGAAGACGTTTATGCTGAATTTATAAAGCTTTACGGAATACCGAAAGATGCCGCCGTAAGCAGTATCAGAACACTTCCTGCCGCAAGGCTTGAGAGCAAAGAAGAGCTTGACAGCTTCATAAATAACATGAAAGGCTGCATGGATTTCAACAGCTCTTTTCCGGATAAGGACAATTTTGTGACAAATTCCTTCTATGATACCAAGGAGCTTTACGGCGAGGAGTTTTTCTCCGAAAACACTCTGTTTCTTCTGTATATCTGCTCAGCGGCAGAGGAAAGATATACCGTCGATTCAGTTACAAAATGCGAAGGAACGCTGGGTATATCCCTGAGTGAGACTGTTTACGGTTCCATGAACACAGGAGCTTTCGGTTGGCTTATGTGTGTTTCCGTACCGAAAGCTGATCTGGCAGATATTGAAAGAACAGATTCTCGCATTATTAAAATAATCGACGGAGATGATAAGGTTTCCGACGTAACTGCCGCTTATGTGTACACCGACAGTGCCGATGACCTTTCAAAGCCTTCGGTGATGCTTCACAGAAACGGCGAATTTCAGATGAATTTTTCACCTCTTTCAAGCTACCTTGCCTTCGGATATTATACGGTGCAGGGAGAACACCTCATTCTGTGTACCGATGACGGACAGTACACCTACGTTTTCAGAATAGAAGAAAGCTCTGTGATTTTTAATGCAAAAGCTTCCTCAAAAGAGCTTCACATGGCGGAAATTCCCGACGGAGCTGTCTTTGAATTGGCTCTACCCTATGAGCCTGAAATAGAAGAGTAATATTAAAAGCCTCAATTTCTTAAAGAAGTTGAGGCTTTCAGAGTGTAGACAAAGTCTACACTCTGAGACAGACTGAGAGAAACGCAGGTAGATTTAGAGCTTTTTTCCTCGTAGGCGTAGTTTCCTACGGTAGAGGGAAAAATGCTCTAAAAGCAGATGTAGCGGGCTTTTGCCCGCCTTTTCTATGTCAGAAAATTCTATCAAGAAATATTTGTTTTATACAAGCTTTTCTTCTCACATCTGCGTTATACCAAGTTTGTCTTCGGTCTGAAAGCCTCAATTTCTCAAAGAAGTCGAGGCTTTTTTAAGTCAAACTATGGAAATATTAATAATATTATGATATAATGCTATGTTAGAATAGTGTGCTCATAAGCGGAGATGCTTTAAAGAGAGCACAATCGAAAGCAAAAGGGAAAAAGACATGATAAAGATTGAAGATCTTGTAAAAAGCTACGGTAATAAATATGCTTTAAGCGGCATTTCCTTCAGCGTAGGACAGGGAGAGATAGTAGGCTTTCTCGGTCCCAACGGTGCAGGCAAGTCCACTACGATGAATATTATAACAGGGTACCTTTCCTCCGACAGCGGAAAGGTGGAGATAGGCGGCATGGATATTCTCGATGAACCCGATAAGGTCAAAAAGCTCATCGGCTACCTTCCCGAAATTCCGCCCCTCTATCCCGATATGACAGTTTCCGAGTACATGAATTTCGTTTATGAGCTAAAGGGCTGTGACCTGCCCAGAAAGCCTCATCTTGAGGAGATCGCAAAGGTGACTAAAACTGCCGAGGTGCAGGGACGTCTCATAGCAAATCTTTCAAAGGGCTACCGTCAGAGAGTCGGTATTGCACAGGCTCTTGTGGGTGACCCCAAGGTCATAATCCTCGACGAGCCAACTGTAGGTCTTGACCCCAAGCAGATAATCGAAATAAGAAGCCTTATCAGACGTCTCGGCAGAAATCATACGGTAATTCTGTCAACTCATATTCTCTCTGAGGTACAAGCCGTTTGTGACAGAGTCGTTATTATTGAAAGCGGAAAGATCGTTGCCGATGAAAAGACAGACGATATATCCTCGGCGGTAAATCAGAACAGACGCTACAGCCTTAAAATATGCGGCAATTCAAGAGAGGTCCTTTCGGCACTCGGCGGCTTCGACGGAGTTGAAAGCGTTCAGATAACAGGCGAGCGTGACGGCGATGCCCACGGCTACCTTGTGGAAAGCAAAAAGGGTCTTGACATCAGAAAACAGCTTTTCAGACTTTGTGCCGAAAGAGATTTTGCCATCATCGGCTTTGAGGCGGCGGGAATGTCCCTTGAAGATGTTTTCATCCGTCTTACAGAAGATAAAAACGGAAAGAAAGGAGTATAAGAATGCTTGCTATTTATAAAAGAGATGTAAGAGCTTATTTTAAAACACCTGCAGGATATATCTTTATGGGTATATTTCTCTGTGCGGCAGGCTTTCTCTGCTCACTTTCCACCCTGCAGGCACAGACCTGTGATGTGTCAAGCTATTATCAGCTGCTTATGTTTGCATACGTTATAATAATTCCTCTCCTGACAATGAAGAGCTTTGCCGAGGAAAGAAAGCAGGGAACCGAACAGCTTCTCCTCACCTCTCCCGTAAGTCTCTGGAGCATGGTTCTTGCGAAGTTTGCAGCGGCTTTCACCATGTTTGTTATCACAATAGCTCTCTCCTGTGTATTCTTCATTCCTCTCGGAATTTACGGAGAGCCCAACGGAGGAAAAATTCTCGGATGTCTTATCGGAATGATACTTATTGCTTCATGCTTTATTGCAATCGGTCTTTTTGTATCCTCCCTCACCGAAAATCAGTTCGTTGCGGCTATGGGAACAATAGGTCTTCTTGCACTTCTTGTGGTGCTCGGTGTTCTTGATTCATATATAAATAACGCCGTGATCTCCGCCGTTATCGGATGGCTCTCGATATATTCACGTTTTGCAAACTTCACCTACGGAATATTTGATATTGCGGCAGCGGTATACTATATTTCCGTATGTGCCGTATTTTTGTTCTTTACGGTGCGTATCTACGAAAAGCGCCGTTATGCGTAAGGAGGGGACTTGAATGTATAAGAAAAATTCAAAGTCAAGAGGCAGAAAGATAGGTGCCGCTTCCCTCACCTTTACAGTTCTTTTTGTAGCGGCAGTCATTATATTCAATGCCGTCTTCGGTGTTCTCGCAAGCTCTATGCTCTGGTATGTCGATATGACGGGTGACAGCGTGTTCACTCTTTCCGAGGAAGTAAAAGAGGTTCTTTCCGACGTTGAAGCAGAGGTAAATATCTACTTTACTCAGGAGGGAGATAAGCTGATGAGCGGAGAAGACTCCAATCAGTATATGAAGTATATCTATACAACAGCTCTCCAGCTTCAGAAGGAGTTTTCCAACATCAACGTGGAATGTGTCGATATAATAAAGCATCCCTCGTTTTTTGAATATTACTACAATACTGCGGCGACAGACATCAAATCCACCACCGTTATTATCGAAAGCGGCGGTGAATTCAGACTTCAGGCGGCAGATACCTTCTTCGTATGGGACGAGGATTATACGTATATCTGGGGCTATAACGGCGAAGCGAAGCTTGCTGCGGCAATACTTCAGGTGACGGCTGCCGAAATGCCCATCGTCTACTTCTCAACAGGACACGGAGAAAAGCTCTCCGATGAATGCTCTGAGCTTTGGTCTCTCTATGAAACGGCAGGCTTTGAGGTGCGTGCCATTGACCTTACAAAAGAAAACATCGATGAAGACGGCAGAATACTTGTAATAAACGACCCCGTATACGATTTCGCAGGCATTGAAGGCGGCGATGATGGGAACGAGATCGACAAGATCGATGCATTCCTTGACGGACACGGCTGTCTCATGGTCTTTGCCGACTCCGAAAGAAGTAAAAATCTGAAAAATCTCTCCGAGCTTTTGGCTGAATGGGGAATTGCATTCAGAAGCGGCGAGGTAGTAAGCGATGAGTCAAATTCCGTTACAAGAGACGGAAAATCAATAGTAGCCAAGTACGAAACAGAGGATACCATGGGCAGAAGTCTCTACAGAGATATTGCCGATATGTCAAATCCTCCCAAAACCATTTTCAGAAACTCAATGCCCCTTGAGATACTCTTTGAAAAGGACGATAAGCTCATGGGCTCCATTATGACAAGTCCCGTTCTCTATTCAGGGGACTCGTCAACGACTGTAAAAGACGGTGAGACTGTTGAGGAGGGCTCTGTTCCCGTAATGGTAGTCTCCCGTGAAGAACGCATTAAACAGAACGATTATTTCTACACCTACGTTTTGGTATGCGGCTCTCCCGAATACGCTTCCGACGAATACCTCAAGAGCACGTCTTATGCAAACGGTGACATTCTTCTCAATACCGTAAGACTTACGGGCAGAGAAAAGATAATTGCCGACATCGACCCAAAGGTGCTTGACGAAACAGAGCTTGATATCACGACCCTTCAGGCTAACCGTTGGAGCGTTGCCATGGTGACCGTTATTCCCGTAATAGTTGCCGCTTTCGGAATTTATGTTTGTCTGAGGAGACGGCGCACATGATAAAGAAGCAGATAACACTTATTATTCTGTCAGCCGTTCTTATTGTTGCAACCGTAGTTTGTTATTTTGCGGTGGTGCGTCCCTACGTTATGTCAAGAATACCCGTCGAGGAAACGCCTGAAACTCTCGAAGGAGAGAGTCTCGGCACCTCAAACAGATACTATATGTACGACTATCTTGACAGAACTCAGATAAAGTCCATCGAAGTATCAAACGAGCATGGCGGCTACAAATTTATAAAGACCTCAGACGGTGAGCTCACCGTTGAAGGCTTTGAAGGTATCGGCACCGATGCCACAAAGGTCTCCTATCTCGTTACCACCTGCGGCTCCACCCTTTCAAAAGCAAAGGTAATGGATAACGCAACCGAAGAAGACCTTGAGGAATACGGACTTTCAGACCCGCAGGCTTATTGGATAGTTACCGATAATAACGACAGACAGTATAAAGCCTACGTGGGCAGAAAGCTCCTGACCGGCGGCGGATATTATTGCAGGTTTGCAGGACGTGACAGCGTTTACGTTCTTGATATAACCGTTGAGGAAACTATCCTTGCTCCCATTGAGGACTTCATCACTCCTTACGTTATCTTCGGAGTATCCTCCGACGATTACTATACCATCGACAACTTTACCGTGTACCACGGCGATGAAAAAATGCTCACGGTCGGAATGGTCGATAAAGAGGATATGGTCAACACAGAGGCACTTGTTGAAAACGTGCTCACCTATCCTGCACCCTATACGCCCAACTCCACCGTTCTTTATGAGATATATATGTCATTTACGGGGCTTACGGGCGAGTCCACCTATAAGCTGGGTGCCGATAACGATACCCTTGTCGAATGCGGCCTCGATAACCCCGCACATACCGTTTCATTCGACTACGGCGGCAAAAACTTCTTCTTTTTCGCAAGTGAAAAGACAGAAGACGGCTACTATTACGTCGTTTCAAGTATGTACAGCGACATCGTAACAAAGGTTCCCGCCGAAACTCTCGATTATCTTGAATACGGTATGATGGACTGGATATCCACGTATATCTTCCAATACTATATCACCTCCGTTTCCGAGATAACCGTAGAAACGGGTGACTCTCAGGTCGCCTTCTATCTCAATCACGGCAAGGATGCCGACGGCAAGGATACGCTCACCGTTGCAACTGACACGAACGTAATGCTCACAAGTGCAGACGATATTGACAATTTCAGACAGTATTATAAAGCACTTCTGTCCCTTGACGTTCAGGACTATCTTCCCGAGACTGTGGATGAAACAGGTGAAGCCCTTGAGGACATTATCTCAGATGACTCAAGGCGAAACCTTAAATTCTCCTATAAAAATCTTAAAGGAGAAGTGACCACCTACGAGTTTTACAGATATACGACAAGAAGAAGTGCCGTAAAGGTCAACGGCAACGCCGAATTTTACGTTCACGCAGACCTTGTTCAGAAAATAATCAACGATACCTACCGAGTTCTTTCGGGCGAGGATATCGAAGCCTACGGCAAGAATTGACTTATCCTGAGAATAAAAAGAATCACCGTCGCATAATTATTAGTGCGGCGGTGTTTTTTTAAGGGATCTCCAAACAGACTCGTCTGTCTGAGGTTCTCGTGTATCGCAAATAAAACATAAAACGGAGAATTCATGAAAAAGATATGTTTTTTTTCAGCATTAATTATAATATGTGCGTTAATTGGCGGCTGTGCCGACAGCAGCAGGGTTCTTTTCGATTATCAGAATGAGCTTTCGTCCGTCTCAGCTCTGTTTGAAGCATCCGAAGGTGTGTTTGGAATTGAAATACGTTACGGTGAAACGGGAGCTGTCATTGAGATAAAGGAGCCCGAAAGCATAGCGGGAATATGCTTTTGCGAAGAAGGGGACTCTGTCTTCGCCGTTTCCGACAGCGTAAGAATTCCCTTGTCTCCAAGCCTTTCCTCAAGACTTGACCCCGTCTTCGATGCCTTCAGACTTTCCCCCGAAAGCATAGTGTCAATGACAAAAGACGAAAGCTCAAATACAGTCTATACGGTAACAGCAGAAAACGGAGCATACACCGTTTCCGTAAACAAAGATGCCATGCCTGTTTCCATAGCCTACGAGGGTGAAAGAACTTTTTTTCTCACCGACATTATTTTGCAGAAAAACGACTTGACAACATAGTGAAAGTTTGCTATAATTAGCATACTGTAAAAGTGCTACTATGGCTCAGTTGGCAGAGCACGTCATTGGTAATGACGAGGTCCCGGGTCCGAATCCCGGTAGTAGCTCCAAAAAATAAAGGGACTGTTCCGACAGTCCCTTATTTTTTGTGTTTGTGTCCGCAGGACACAACCTCGTTTGACCGCAAGCGGTCAACTTCATTTCGAGCTTCAGCTCGAACATCATTGTCCGCTTGCGGACACAAAATGAAGTGGCTTCGCCAATGAAGTTGCGTCTGCGACGCAAATGGCCGTTTTTATCTATCCTTATACATTGTATCGTAATAATCCTGATACTCGCCGCTTATGATGCTTTGCCACCAATCTCTGTTACCGAGATACCAATCGATAGTTTTTTTAATGCCTTCTTTAAAGGGAGTGGCAGGGAGCCATCCAAGCTCGTTATGTATCTTTGTGGGATCTATAGCATACCTTAAATCGTGCCCTGCACGGTCTTTTACAAAGGTGATAAGATCTTCACTTTTGCCGAGAGCTTCAATTATAAGCTTTACAACGTCAATGTTTCTCATTTCATTGTGACCGCCGACATTGTATATCTCCCCTTCTTTTCCGTTGTGGATGATAAGATCTATAGCGGAACAATGGTCTTCAACATACAGCCAGTCACGGACGTTAATGCCTTCTCCGTAAACAGGCAGAGCCTTATCGTGAACTGCGTTGATTATCATAAGGGGAATAAGCTTTTCGGGAAAATGATAAGGTCCGTAATTGTTTGAACAACGGGATATGGTTACGGGCGTTCCGTAGGTGCGGTGGTATGCAAGCACCAAAAGGTCAGCGGAAGCCTTACTTGCAGAATAGGGGCTTGACGTATGTATAGGTGTTTCTTCCGTGAAAAACAGGTCTGTTCTGTCAAGAGGAAGATCCCCGTAAACTTCATCGGTGGAAACCTGATGGTATCTTTTAACACCGTATTTTCTTGAAGCATCAAGAAGCACCTGTGTTCCTAAAATATTTGTTTTTAGAAATACTTCCGGCTCAAGAATTGAACGGTCCACATGACTCTCAGCCGCAAAGTTCACAACAATATCAAAGTTTTTTTCTTCAAAAAGGCCAAAGACAAATTCTCTGTCCGTAATATCGCCCTTCACAAAAGAAAACTTTGGATTTTTCATAGCTTCCGACAGCGTATGAAGATTTCCCGCATATGTCAGCTTGTCCAGTACGGTTATTTCGTAATCCGGATATTTGTCAAGCATATAATAAGCAAAATTGCTTCCGATAAATCCGGCACCGCCGGTTACAAGAATTTTCATAATTTTTCCTCTAATACGTATTTGTGTTAATTGATCATATCAGCTTAATGAGAGCAGATACTTTCCGTAATCGGTCATTTTAATCTCCTCACCGAGAGCATGAAGCTCTTCGAGTGTGATAAATCCTCGACGGTAGGCTATCTCCTCAATGCAAGAAATATAAAATCCCTGTCGTTCTTGAACAACTTCAACGAATTCTCCGGCTTTCAGCATACCGTATGGAGTACCGGTATCAAGCCAGGCTGTTCCGCGCGGCAGAAGAGTGACTTTAAGTTGTCCACGTTTCAGATACTCGTTGTTAACAGCAGTTATTTCAATTTCTCCTCTTGCACTTGGTTTAACATTCTTTGCAATTTCAACGACATCATTATTGTAGAAATACAGTCCCGGAACAGCATAATTGGATTTTGGATGCTCAGGCTTTTCTTCAATAGATATAACGTTATTGTTTTTATCAAATTCTACAATTCCGAATGCATGGGGATTGTTGACAGGATAACCGAATATAGTAGCTCCGACATTTTCCGATATTGATTTGTTAAGCAATTTCGTCATATCGGTTCCATAGAATATATTGTCTCCGAGAATCAGGCACACACTGTCGTCGCCGATAAACTCTTCTCCCAGAATAAACGCATCTGCAAGACCTCTCGGAGTTTCTTGAACCTTGTATGAAATGTTTATACCGATACGTTTTCCGTCGCCGAGAAGTTGCTCATATATCGGAGTGTCTTCAGGGGTAGAAATGATCAAAATATCCCTTATTTTAGCCAAAAGAAGTATTGATAAAGGATAATAGATCATCGGTTTGTCGTAGATAGGGAGCAACTGCTTTGAAACCGCTTTTGTGATGGGATAAAGGCGGGTTCCTTTACCGCCTGCAAGAATAATGCCTTTCATATTTAGTTTTTAACCTCCGAATAATAATCATAGACAGTGGATAACTAATATAAAACAGTGTTGCAAATCAGTTCAACCTCTTCGAGAGTAAGATCAGCATACAACGGAAGAGTAAGAACACGTTCTGCAATGTACTTTGCTACGGGAGTTTTATTCGCTCCTGCCATACTTAAATTTTTGTAACATTCAAAGCTGTTTGTCAGCGGATAAAAATACTTTCTTGCAAAAATGTTTTCTTTTTTCAGCTTTTCAAATATATCATCACGGGAATATTTGAAGTTGTCAAAAACGACCGGGAAATATGCGAAGTTTGATTCAACGCCCTTTTGAATAGGAGAAAGCTTTATACCGTTCACTCCGTCTAAGTGTTCCCGATAACGTTCAACGACAGCTTTTCTTTTTGCAATTTCTTCATTAATGTGACGAAGATTACATATTCCCATTGCCGCCTGGAACTCGTTCATCTTTGCATTGCCGCCGACAAAAGCTACGTCATCGGGACTGGTTATTCCGAAGTTTTTCAGGCTGTTCAATGTATCAACAAGAGAAGAGTCTTTTAAACAAATTGCACCGCCTTCTATAGTATTGAAAACCTTCGTTGCGTGGAATGAAAACATTGAAGCGTCGCCGAAATTAGCGGAAGATACCCCATTATATTTGACTGCAAAAGCATGTGCAGCATCATAGATAACCTTAAGGTTATGCTTGTCAGCTATATTCTTTATTTTCTCAACGTCACAGATATTTCCGTAAACGTGAACGGGGACGATAGCTACCGTCTTTTCGGTGATCAGCTCTTCGAGCTTGTCTGCATCAATAGTATAATCATCTTCACGAACATCGCAGAAAACCGGTGTCAGACCGCATCTGACTATTGAATGAGTTGTTGACGCAAATGTAAACGGAGTTGTGATCACTTCGCTTCCTGTAGGAAAAGCAAATGCACTTAATATATTTTCAAGTGCAAGATGCCCGTTGGTATATAAAACAACGTTTGGACAGCCGAGAAATTTCTCCAGATCTGTCTGCAATTGCTTATGTTCCACTCCTGAATTTGTCAGCCAACGGCTGTCCCATAATTTTTTAATCTCTTCGCAGTATTCTTCATAAGAAGGCATTGAAGAACGTGTAACTTGGATGATTTTTTCCATAATTTTTATTTTTGATAAATACTAACCTGAATTTTTGAATTGTTACGTTTTTTATCGTTGCAACACATCTTTTGCAGAATGTTATTCGTTGCAACGGTCAAAATGTCAATCGAGCTTTATTTTGCCGAAATCTTTTTTGTAGTGCTTTTTACATATTACATAAAAAATTATTCCGAGAATAGTCCAACCGCCGACTATTATCCATTCTTGATATGTAAGCGTGCTGCCTGTGCCGGGTATCAGAAACAGGAGAACCATAAGTCCCGATAAAACTGTTGCACTAATTCCCACAAATCTATAATGCTTTACTTTGAAAGGTCTTGCCATTTTAGGATCTTTTTTTCTTAGTATAAGGAATGACATTGAAACCATACAATATGCGAGACAACATGCAAAGGCAGCTGCATCGGATATCCAGACAAGCACAGTTTTTCCGAAGAACGGAGCCGCAAATGAAAGAACACCGATTAAAAGCAAAGCATTAACAGGAGTTTTGTATTTACTCTGAAGATTGGAAAACCTCCCCGGTATCATTTTGGCTTCTGCCATAGAAAAAATCGCTCTGCTTCCGCCTATCAGAAAAGAATTCCAGCTTGTGACCACGCCGCAAAGACCACCGATAATAAGTATCTTTGCCATTACCGTGCTGTTGAACACTTTTTCCATTGCGGAGGCTGCTGCTAGACCGGACTCGTTCATGGAATTTGCTATTTCTTCTGCATTTAGTGCATATCCGATCGCAAATACGACTAATCCGTAGAAAACAACGGCACAAATGATAGAAAGCAACAAGATCTTTGCAATCTTTTTCAGAGGAATATTGATCTCTTCTGCCACCTGTGGAATAACATCAAATCCGAGCAGAAAAAACGGTGCCACAACTGCAACAGAAAGAATATTTTTAATTGATTCGATACCCTCGCCGATTATAACCTGATCATTAAGATTAGTCCTTGAACCGTTTAATGCTGAAGTAATTACCAAAACGATTCCGACAACTGCAATTATAACTGTGAGAATAGTTTGAAAAATTGATGCAGCCTTGATCCCAAGAATATTTATAATAATAATGCTAATCGTAAATACAGAAGAGAGAAGTATTCCTGTAAGATATACATCGGATCCCGAGATCGTATATAAATAAACCTTGGAAAATGACGGAAATATATACTGTATTATAGCTGGCAGAGAAGCTGCTTCAAAGCAAACAACACCTATATAACTGAGGATCAAAGCCCATGTGCATATAAAAGATCCGGTGCTGCCGAAAGCTCTGTAGCTGAAGACGTGTTCTCCTCCGACGTTGGGCATTGCGGGGGTCAGCTCAGCATATGTCATACCGACAAAATATATCATTATGCCGCCGATAATAAAGCCAATTACCGTACCGATAACACCGGCGTTTTGTATCCATCTGCCCGATGATACTACCCACCCCCAACCGATCATTGCTCCGAAGGCAAGCACTAAGACATCAAGCGAATTCATTACTTTGTTGAAACTGTTCTTTTTTGACATATCTTTTTCCTTTTTGTCAATCAGATATCAATAGGACATTTTTTATAATACAGTTAAAATACATAGATGTATAATTACTTCATTAACTCGGGTTCGTTCCAAAGATTAAGCTGTGTGCCTATTCCTTTTTCAATGGCATTTTGGTATACATCGTATGCCCATGCAACGTCTTCTACAGGCATTCCGCCGACGGCATAAACAATTATCTGTTCTTCGTTTTCTCTTCCGGACTGTACGCCAAGCAGTATGCCGCCCATATCGGCTATCTGAGCTCGGTCGATCTTTTTTTCGCATACGGCATCATAAAAGCCCATGCCAAGAAGAGTTGATACGTTTTTCTGTGTCGGGAAAGGACGTCCCGCACCCCATCCCTCATACATAAGATAATTGTCGGCTACGAGCTTTACTCCGGGGGCGGAAAGGAAATCGGTCGATATCAGCAAAGATGATGCACTTATTACGAGAGCACCTTTTTTGACCCACTCTTGTTCAATGCGTGGGTTATCTTCAAATTTGGCTGCATTCGTAGTGCCGAAATAAATTATATCGGAATTGCGGCAAGTATCTTCGATGGAATCGCATACGATGATATTCTCAATAGTAGGATACTTCTTTTTCGCATTATCTACAAACTTATCAAGACTTGCTTTTCCTCGTCCCTTTACTTTGAGAGTTGTGATTCCGGGCTGAGTAACCATTATTGCATCAAGAGTATATGTAGACATAACTCCAGGACCTATTATACCGAGCACTTTAGGATTTTTATTGCTTAAATATTTAGTTCCGACTCCTGCAGTTGCCGCAGTACGCATTGCGCTGAGTAAATTTGCCGACATATAAGCAATAGGGGCACCTGTATCAATATCCATTAAGGACATCATTAGAATAGAACGGGGAAGTCCTTTATCTTTGTTGGTATGGTGAGAACCATATGATTTTATTCCGAACATGTGAAAACGCCCTCCAAGGTACGCCGGCATTGCCATAAATCTGTAGTCAGGGGCATGAAGGGGCATCCCTTCTATATCCGATGCTTTAGGAAATGATACTCTAACACCGTGTTCATTAGCATCATCTCCGCCCATGCGGTAGTCTCCTTTATATAAAAGGGCAAACATATCTTCCATAGCTATAACACAGCGAGGCATATCAGTAACCCCTGCATAGATCATGTCTTTTTCGTTTAAATATAGGAAATCGATTCTACCAGTCATTTTCACTTGTCTCCTTATTTTTCCCACCAAAATTGCTTATCGTATTTCCATCCAATAAGATTCTCAAATTCTTTCTTCATACCTTTTTGATAAAACAATTGCCACATGAAATCCCCGTCGAAATTAGCTTCCATGATACACCAACCGTTCGGTGTCAGTACAAAATCCCATCCTACATAGTTAGTTGTATCAAGGGACATTGCTACTTCTGTCGCCATTTCGACAAGCTCATTCCATTTGGGAACTACAAATCCGGGAATCTTTATACCGGTGTCGGGATGAAATTCATAATTTTCACCGTTTTCTTTGAATCCATTTGTTTCGACAATACCGCTTTTGGGATCTATTCCGGCATCCATCGTTCCAAAAACAGCACTTGTGACAAACTGTCGGTTTGCTCCAACCTTTAACCACGGATGGTATATTATAACTTCTCCATTTACTTTTAGCGTTGTAACCCGCACACCGTTTACTGAATACGGATGAAAGCGTGCAAATGCTTCATCTTGTTCGATTACTTCTTCCAAAACGATAGAATCAGACTTTGCCCACACAACCTCTTTTTGAGTCATTTGTCCTTTTTTTCTGATACCGTCAAATAGAGTTCGGTAATCTGAATATTCTGTTTCTTTCACCAGATATACGCCAACACCAAAAGCCATATCCTTAGGCTTTACAACAAACGACGGGTGCTTTTTGACAAATTCAACAAAAGTGTCATAGTCCTTGTTGTCGTTTATTTGAATAACATCTCGTTTATAGTATTTTTGGAAACGAAGGAAGGACTTATATTTATCAACAAATAACTCTGCATCTTCTTTGCGATTGATACGGCGGCAATAACGTTCTCTTAATCGGAATGTCATATATTCCGACTTTTCCAAATGGGATTTGTGAACAAAATCATAGTAGAACTCTTCATCACAGCTGTTACCGTATACCCAGTAATCATAGACTGATTTGTACAGAAGTTCTTCATTTGAAAACTCTTTGTCGGTATTATAGTGTTTAATAGAAGCATCCAGAGTCGCCAGCATTAAAGGCGTATAAATATCTGATTTATCAGCAATTATTTGTTTGCCAATATCAATCATTTCATGTACATTGTCTGTAATTTTAAGTTCCATATTTCTTTCCCAAATAATATATTTAAAATTAGATTCTCAAGAAAATATTCATTTTACTCTGCTTGTATCAAATCTTGAAAAGATCAAATCGTTTCCATTATCGTCTAAAGCGGTAACAGAGTTATTTACAAAGTCTATTACTTCGATCAATTCTTCAGTTGACTGTGCTAAAAGATCAATTTCGGCAAGTCTTTGATTTACGTTGTAATTCCATTCGATCGTATCGCCTTCTTTACAACGGGGCAAGTATGAAATGACGTTTGCACTCGATTTAATGTAGTCTTCGCCAAATATTTTTGAAATGCGGCCGGCTTTAACTGTTAAATATAATACTGAGGCTCTATTTCCTTTCAACCAAACGCCTTCCTGCGGAATTACGGTGTCACATTTTCCTGTAAATGCGATCTGCACCATTGCCTTCATCAAATCTGCACCAAATACTTTTTTATATATCAGTTCATAATCAACCCCGGGGAAACGCAATCCGGGATCGAAAAATTTAAACTTACCGTCATCGTAGAAGCCCTGCATAAATATAGGACCGTACTTTATGCCAAGCTTTTTAAACATTTCTACGACCTTCGGGTGTGCTTCTTTCAGATACTTATCGGTATAGCTCGAAGGCATGACGGCGCATGATACCACTTTTTCCATGTGCATTTCCTCTGATCCGCAATAGTTATCGCTTGTTCTCAGCAGATGAGGTTCTCCATCAATGAAAAAATAGGTAACGTGAAACTCCTGACTGCCACGAATATACTTTTCTATTAAAATATCACCGTTTGATGATTCGCTTTTTGCAAAATCTATTGCTTTTATTGCATCCTCTTTGTTCCGGCATACCGACTGACCTCGGGAGCCTCTGCTGTCAACCGGCTTTACAAATAAAGGATACTCAGCACGGTCTTCCAGGATGTTTTCAACAGTATACTCGGAAATAGTATCAACTCCGTATTGACGGCACATTTCTTTAAAAGCGTGCTTATCAGTCATATTAAAGAATTGTTCTGGTGTCCCGTAACAAGGCAGATCAAGTTTTTTGCATATTTCGGCATAGGGTCTCTGACAGGGATCGAGCCATCCGGAAATGACTGCCTCCACTCCTACCTCTTTGGCTTTATTAACAATTCCTTGAATATCATAAATGTTGATATCCCAAAATTCATCTGCAATTTGTTTTCCCGGTGATTTTTCGTACGGCAAATTGTCAGTTACAATGACATATGCTTCCATTTCATGAGCCGCATTTATCAGCTTTAAATGAAAGGATGCTCCGCCTAATACAAGAATTTTTTTATCTTGGAAATTTTGCATATCATTTCTCTCTTTAGTTGAATTTTTGAATAATACAGAATGAAAGCCAAAGAATGAATAATAAACATTTTTATGATATTCACTCGGTAGTTTTTATAAATTAGATGTTTGAATTTATTTGGATTTGAACATTTTTGGAAACATCATATGCAATTTCATTCTGATCAATGCTTTTGTATTCAGACCGAATTCTTTGAGTTCTTTTACAGTAAATTCATTGAATATAGATGCGTAATCATTATTTTCTCTGCAATACCAATACTCGCTTAATTTGAGATCGGCAATTTCCTGTTCGATTTTTCCTAAGGAAAAGCTCAGATTGTTCTCTTTGGCAAAAGCACAATATTCAACGAACATATTTTTCATTTTTATATTTATTTCACGGTGTCTTTTTTCTTTCTCTGCGTCATTTTGATTTCTGAAAGACCAGCTTCCCAAGCTCATAAAACGGTAATGAGACATGGTTTCGTTGAGATAGTAAGCTTTTCCAAGAGAAGTAAAATATAAAAGAGTAGGGATATCACCGACAGGCGCAACTTTTCTGAATCGTGGTGGATTCAAACGAAAATCCTTGTAATTATCCGCTTTTAAGAAAAAGCTGCTTGTATGTATATATTTTGCGTTAGGATAATTCGTGCAAATATATCCCAGCGGAAGCACGGATGTTTGAATGTCCTCTCTGGGACAAGTATATCCTATTTCCGTTCCGTTTTCGTTTATTACATTTACTTTATGAACGCACAAAAAGCAATCCGGATTTGATTCAAGAGCATCAAACTGTTTTTTGAGTTTGTACGGATCTGTCCAATAGTCATCACTTTCGCATAAAGCAACATACTTGCCGGTAACAAGCGGGATCATATGTTCTTTTATAAGATCAATATGTTTCGAATGCTGATTTTCCGTTTGATAAATCGGCTTAAACAAGTCCGGAAAGTTCTTTTCATATTCACGTATTATTTCAGCGGTCTTGTCGGTCGAGGCATCATCGTGAATAATGATCTCAAATGTGACATCTTTTTGCATCACAAACCCATCAAGACATTGTCTGATGTACTTCTCATGATTATATGCGGTACAAATAATGCTGACCTGTACATTATTAGACATTAGATCACTTCTCCAATCTGTTTTCCACTTTGATTTCGGGAAGTTTTACAGATCCCCAACCTTCGTGATACCACGTTACGTTCTTATCATCGTCCTGACGGGGAACGACCTGGAACGAACAAGCTCTCACGATAAAATCATGATGGTATTGCTGTCCTGTTGAAGGGTCCAAATGATGAAGAGCGATAGTAATGGTGTACTTGCCCTTGGGGAATATGCCCGTATCAATATCAAACCTTGAAACGTGCTTTTCACCGTTGTTTGCATCAGTAAACGGAATCGAGAAGGATGAGCCGACAGACCGTTCAAAATTATAACCGAAAATCAGCTGAATTCTCAGATCCTTAAGATCCTTTAAGCATGTCCATCCGAGTTCAAAATGAATAGGTTCTCCGCTTTCAAAGGTAACGTTATCCTTGCCAAGCATTTTGATATAATCCATTCTGATTTCGTTTGTAGAATATTTCGGACGTTCTTTTTTTGACAGATCGATATACGGTTGGTCAAGAGCCTGAATATCGTTCAGATAGACCTTGATTCCCGCTTCGGTAGGGCCGTCGAATACAACTTTGCCATGGTCGAGAACGATGACACGGTCACAAAGCTTACGAACAGTGTTCATGTTGTGTGACACATAAAGTATGGTTCTGTCTTCTGAGCGGGAGACTTCGTTCATCTTGTCGATGCACTTATTTTGAAAAGCTACGTCACCGACTGCGAGTACTTCATCCATTATCATGATCTCGGAATCAAGATGAGCTGCAACCGAAAAGGCGAGCTTTACATACATACCGGAAGAATAACGCTTAACGGGAGTGTCGATAAACTGTCTGACTTCGGAAAATTCGATGATGTCCTCCATCTTTTTATCGATCTCTTTTTTTGTCATTCCGAGGATAGCACCGTTCATGTATATGTTTTCACGTCCTGTAAGCTCCCCGTGGAAGCCTGTTCCGACCTCAAGCATAGAAGTTATTCTGCCATTGAGACCTATAGCACCTTCGGTTGGTGCAGTTATGCGTGATATCAGCTTTAAAAGGGTTGATTTTCCGGCACCGTTGTGACCGATAATACCAATACGTTCTCCCTTTTTAACCTCGAAAGAGATGCCGTTCAGAGCCCAAAATATTTCACCCTGTGCATATTGCTTTGATCCGATCTTGGATGTCGGATCTTCTTTGCCGCGAGCTTTTGCAATTTTTCTCTGAAGCTCGTCACGAAGCGTTGTTCCGCCGATCTGTCCAAGCTTATATCGCTTTTTTAAATCAACAATTTTTATCATCAATTCATTCATAACAATTGCTTCCCCTTAAATAGTGTCCATGAAGGTTCTTTCGATCCTACTGAACAGGATCAAACTGATGAAGAACAGTACAAAGCTTACACCCCAGCTTATAAGGTAACTTGTAATATTGAAATAACCAAAACCGAAAGTGAAGTAACGGAATGAGGTGACTATGGATGAAAAAGGATTCAGCATATACAAAAACTGATACTTTTCCGGAACAAGCTGAAGACCGTATGCGACGGGAGAAAAGTATCTCCACACAGATAAGAGGAGAGATACCAGCTTTACGAGGTCTCGGTATTTTGTTGTAAGCGAGGAAACAATGATACCAAGTCCGGTGGAGAGTATCATCATCTGCAGCACGCACAGCGGCAGCAGCAAAAGCTTGGGTGTTACGATGATACTCGTATCTCCTGCGATAAGATAAAAACCCCACAGCATGAAGAACATTACGAATTGGATGCCGAGTGAGATCAGTCCGCTGATTGCCGTAGATACCGGTGCAACAAGACGGGGATAGTATACCTTGCCCATAGTACTACTGTTTTGTATAAATGTGTTTGACGTTGCATTCAAAGTGGATGAGAAATAACTCCAGCAGATGTTACCGGACAGATAGAAAAGAAACGAAGGAATGATATAATCTCCGGGTACATCTGAAGTTGTAAGTCCTGCCAGACTGCCGAAAATGAATGCAAAAACAAATGTGTTGAACAAAGGGTTTATTATTGCCCAAAGCGGTCCAAGGATCGTTTGTTTGTAATCAGCTATAAAGTTTCGCTTAACGAAAAGCATAATTAAATCACGGTATCCGAAAGTCTCCTTCAGATGCAGATCAAATAGTTTATGCTCGGAAGTAGATACTGTTTTAAATGATGACATATTATTCTTTGTCATAGATTCTTCCTTTCATCAACTGTATATATTTCGGAACTATACGGTAAATATACAGAGGATATTCCCGTGTATGATGAGTATAGGTATATGAATTAATGGTATTACGTGAGCTAAAATGTGCCTTTATATACTAATATTTCATATTAAATTATAGCATACGGTATCGAAATAATCAATACTATCGTTCGGATTTGTTTTGTTTCTTTCATTATATTATTAGAATTTATCTTTTATCCGGAAACGACAATTTTTAGAGAAGAGAGAAAAGAGAAGAGATAAGAGATAAGAGAACAAAAAGAAACGACAATCTTTCTTTTGAAAAATTGTCGTTTCTTTTTGGCTGGGATAGCAGGGATCGAACCTACGAAGCAAGAGTCAAAGTCTTGTGTGTTACCTCTACACCATATCCCATTATGCTTAGAAATTATAACACACACAAGTGCTTGTGTCAAGTTTTTTGAATAAATAAATTCGCTGTGCCGATAAAGGTAAACGGAGGGTGTACCTCTCAGATGTAAAATATATGTGTTTGTCTATTATTTTTTGCCAAAAGCCGTTGACATTATAAAAATAATCCTTAAAATAATATATAGAGTAATATAGGGTTATTATATCTTTTATTAAAATAATATTTGTGCATCGGAAAGATGCAGAAAGAGGAAGCATTATGTATTTTGATTTTATTGAAAAGATTAAATTTGAAGGTGCAAAAAGCACAGAGCCTTTTGCATTCAAATATTACGATGCGGAAAAGGTGGTTTTGGGAAAGACCATGAAGGAGCATCTGCCTTTTGCTATGGCTTGGTGGCACAATCTTTGTGCAGAAGGCTCCGATATGTTCGGCAGAGGAACTGCTGACAAGTCCTTCGGTGCAGAGCCCGGCACGATGGCTCATGCTAAGGCAAAGGTTGATGCAGGCTTTGAGTTTATGTCGAAGCTCGGCATCGAATATTTCTGCTTCCACGATGTTGACCTTGTTCCCGAAGCAGAGGACATCAATGAGACAAATGCACGTCTTGATGAAATAACAGATTATATTCTCGAAAAAATGAACGAGACAGGTATCAAATGTCTTTGGGGAACAGCAAATATGTTCTCAAATCCCCGTTTCATGAATGGTGCGGGAAGTACAAACAGTGCAGAGGTTTACTGCTTTGCGGCTGCTCAGATCAAGAAGGCACTTGACCTTACAGTAAAGCTCGGCGGAAAGGGTTATGTTTTCTGGGGCGGCAGAGAGGGCTATGAAAGCCTTCTCAATACTGATGTTAAGTTTGAAGAAGAGAATATTGCACGTCTTATGAAGATGGCTGTTGCATACGGCAGAAGCATCGGCTTCGACGGAGATTTCTTCATCGAACCCAAGCCCAAGGAACCCATGAAGCATCAGTATGACTTTGATGCGGCAACGTCTATCGGTTTCCTTCGCAAGTACGGTCTTGACAAGGATTTCAAAATGAATATCGAAGCAAACCATGCCACACTTGCGGGACATTCATTCCAGCATGAGCTGAGAATTTCTGCGGCAAACGGTATGCTCGGAAGCATAGATGCAAACCAGGGGGATCTGCTTCTCGGCTGGGATACCGACGAATTTCCCTTCAACGTATACGAAACAACGATGTGTATGTATGAGGTTCTTAAAGCAGGCGGTATGAAGAACGGCGGCTTTAACTTCGATGCGAAGAACAGACGTCCCTCCAATACGAAGGAAGATATGGTACACGCCTTCATTCTCGGCATGGATACCTTTGCTCTCGGTCTTCTCAAGGCGGCGGCAATTATTGAAGACGGCAGAATTGATGCGTTTATCGATGAGCGTTATGCAAGCTTCAAGGAAGGAATAGGAGCAAAAATAGTAAGCGGAGAGGCTACACTTGAGGAGCTTTCAGCTCACGCACTTTCTCTCGGCAAGTGCGAGGGAGCATCCTCCGGCAGACAGGAAATGCTTCAGTCTGTTGTAAATTCCATACTTTTCGGAGAATAAGATAATGAAATACGTTATAGGAATAGATCTGGGAACTTCTGCTACGAAAACTGTTCTTTTTGATGAGAAGGGTTCGGAAACAGCTTCTGCGTCTGTTGAGTATCCTTTGTATCAGCCCCACAACGGCTGGGCGGAGCAGAATCCTTCGGATTGGTATAATGCGGCAGTTGAAACGATTTCTGAAGTTATCAAAAAAAGCGGTGTTGATAAAGCGGATATAGTCTCTCTCGGTATTTCCGGACAGATGCACGGCCTTGTCATGCTTGACGAAGGCTGTGAGGTAATAAGACCTGCAATTCTCTGGTGCGACCAGAGAACAGGCAAGGAATGCGAACAGCTAACCGAAATGCTGGGTAAAGAAAAGCTCATTGAGATAACGGCAAACCCTGCACTCACAGGCTTTACCGCTTCCAAGATACTTTGGGTCAAAAACAATGAGCCGGAAAACTTTGCAAAATGTGAGCATATTCTTCTTCCAAAAGACTATCTGCGTTATAAGCTGACGGGCGATTTTGCAACTGAGGTTTCCGATGCATCGGGAATGCAGCTTCTTGATGTGCCGGGCAGATGCTGGTCCGAAACAGTTATAAATGCCATGGGCATTCCTGCCTCATGGCTTCCCAAGGTATACGAGTCTCCGGAGGTTACGGGACATATAAGCGAAGAAGCGGCAAAGGTGACAGGCCTTTCCGTGAGCACCCTTGTTGTCGGCGGTGCAGGTGACAATGCGGCGGCGGCTGTCGGTATGGGTGTTGTAAAAGCCGGAAGTGCATTCACAACCGTCGGTACGTCAGGTGTCGTTTATGCACATACAGACGGTCCCGTTATCGACCCCGAGGGCAGAGTTCATACCTTCTGCTGTGCAGTTCCCGGCTGTTGGCACGTAATGGGAGTTACTCAGGGTGCAGGTCTTTCAATGCAATGGTTCAAAAATCAGTTCTGTGCGGCTGAGACCGTTGAAGCAGAAAAGACAGGCGAAGATGTTTATAAAATAACAGATAGCGAAGCGGCGAAAATAGGTGTGGGAAGTGACGGACTTCTGTACCTTCCTTATCTAATGGGTGAGAGAACACCTCACCTTGATCCCGATTGCCGAGGAGTATTTTTCGGTATTTCGGCGATGCATACGAGAGCACACTTTATCCGTGCGGTAATGGAGGGTGTTGCATTCTCTCTCAAGGACTGTCTCGGAATTCTTCACAGCATGGATATTGCACCTGACGGAATGCTTCTTTGCGGCGGCGGTGCAAAGAGTCCTCTTTGGAGAAAGATAATATGCTCCGCCTTTGAGCTTCCCATAAAACAGATAAAAGCAGCCGAGGGGCCTGCTTTGGGCGTTGCCATTCTTGCGGCTGTCGGTGCAGGTATATATCCGACCGTTGAAGAAGCCTGCCGTGTAATGACGGGAGAGGCAGCACTCAGCGAAACGCCCGATGCTTCTGAATGCGAAGCTTACAATGAATATTATAGAATTTACGGAAAGCTCTACTGCGATCTGAAGGATACCTTCTCAGAGCTCAGAAGAATTCAGAAATAAAGAGAGGAAAGAAAGTGATGAACTACTACGGCTACAGCGGTAAAAAAAGCAAACACCGTTCCAACAAAAGAACGGTCATAATACGTGTGCTTATTATAGTTTTTGCCATAGCAGGTTCTGTAGCTTTCGGTCTTGTTCTGGGAAATCATCTTAAAAATAAGCTTGACAATGCTGTAATATCCGATGAGCCCATAGAAAATATTATTCCCGAAAAGGAAGAAAGCGTTGAGGATGACGTTCAGCCTGTTTTGAAAAGAGAAGCACCCTTTGACGAGCTTGCATTTACCGGGGCGTATCTTGACCTGATGGACTGTCCCGATACGAAAAATGCAACGGCATTTGTTCAGGCTTTGAAAAAAGCAGGCTATACAGGCATAATCTACAGGGTAAAAAACGAAAACGGCATACTGACGTATAATTCTCCTGCGGTGACCGCACTTACATCAACGGCGGCTGTCGGAAGCGAAACGACAAACGAGCTTCTTGCCACAGCTGTATCCACCGCCGAGAATGACGGAATGAAAAGATGTGCTTACTTGGAGCTTACAAAGGTGTTTGAGGACAGCGATGAAGCTACCGTTGCAAGAACCTTAGACAGAGCCGTTGTGGGAGAGCTGTATGAGCTCGGCTTTGACAGATTTATCCTTGACGGTGTGTTCAGCGGGGATGTTGAATTTACCTCCGATGCGGTAAATTCCTTCTACAAATATTTTGAAACGCTGAGGAATGCGGCACCCGATGCATATTTCGGAATAGTTCTTAAACCGGCTGTTTTTGAAAATGCGGAGCTTACGCCTACCCTTGAGCTTATGTTCAGATATATCGACTTTTTCTCCGTGGACTTTTCCGACAGCGATACCTACAGCGACAATGCGGTAGACACCTTCAGAAATAATTTCAGCGGAAGTCTCAGTGCTTACCGAATAAATATCCTTCTTGACGGGTCTTCCGAAAAAGAAATTACAGACAGGGTTGAAATGTTCTCCCTCAACGGAAGAAATATTTCTTTCCTTACACCCAGAACGGATTACAAAAGTGAAAAGGACGATGACGGAAATTTCCTTTATTCCTCCAAAATGCCCTTTTACTCGATTTATAATGAAGAAACATAATAAAGCCCATGAAAAATATAGAAAAAAACTTGTGGTACGGCGGTAAAACAGGTGCCGTCACCTTCAGCTACGATGACGGAAGAATTGAAGATATCCGTCTTGCAGAAACATTCAATAAATACGGTGTAAAGGGAACCTTTCACCTGTGCAACCCCGATTTTTTAAACTGCTTCGGTTTTCTTGAGGGCGTTGAAATAGTTGATCCCGAAACGTATAAAACACTCTATGAGGGGCATGAAATTTCATGCCATTCCAAGCATCATCCTTTCCTTTGTGAGCTTGACGATGAAACGGTAAAAAAAGAAATAAAGGAAAACAAGGATTTCCTTGAAGCACTTTGCGGATATAAAGTGAGAGGTATGTCATATCCCTTCGGAAGCTTTGATGACAGAGTAATTGAGCTGTGCAAAAGCGAAGGAATGGAGTATTCCAGAACTGTTGCGGATACTCACGCATTCACGCTTCCCAAAAGCTTTATGATGTGGCACCCCACCTGTCATCACGTGGAAGCTGACGGCGTTCTGGCAAAGAGCTTTATTGAAAGCACAGACCAAATGAAGCTTCTCTACGTGTGGGGACACAGCTACGAGTTCAACGAGGAAGAAAAATGGCAGAAGCTTGAAGCTTTTCTTTCTGAAATTTCGGGAAGGGAAGACACGTGGTATGCCACAAACATCGAAATTCTCGATTACCTTACCGCCCTTGAAAAGCTTGAAATATCCGAAGACGGTGAAACGGTCTGTAATCCCACCGACATTGACCTTTGGGTGACCGTTGACGGACAGGTTGAAAAGCTTTCGGCAAAGAGCTATCTGTATCGTTGAGGCGGAGGAGACATATGCATTTCAGTATACCTAAATATCACGCTCCCGATTTCAGCGGAGAGATTTTTGTAAATGCACCCGATGTTTCCTATGAAATTGCCGAAAAAGACGGAGTTGCTCCCGAAAACTTCCACAGCACCTCCATGTTTCCCGAATATTTTAAAATAAACGGGAAGTGGATTCTTGCCGCCGAGAGCAGAATGGACTCCTCCGTTGTTATAGGTGAGATGGACAAGCTTTACGTGGTGGAAAACAGAAATATTAAAAAAGGCGATAAGGTCATAGTCGGAAGAACCGAAAACTGCGAGGACGGAATTTACGTTCACGCCTGCGGCTTTTTGGAGCCTTGTGAGGATATTGACGACAGATTTGTGTTCAGACGTGGAAGAAGCCGTGAAACTGCGTTCACCAAGGATTACGATAAGCTCATAGAGCTTCTCAGATACGAAAAAGAGCACGGAAATATCCTTTGGGTCATGGGACCTGCCTTTTCCTTTGACCATGATGCACGTCATGCCATGGAGGCCATTGTAAACAGCGGTTACGCTCACGGGATAATGGCAGGCAACGCCCTTGCCACTCACGATCTTGAGGGTGCTCTGCTCCATACTGCACTCGGTCAGGACATTTACACTCAGAAGCCTCACCGCAACGGCCACTACAATCACCTTGACGTCATAAATAAAGTGAGAAACAGCGGCTCTATCCCTCAGTTTATTGACGATTACGGTATTGATAACGGTATTATGTACAGCGTTGTAAAAAACAACGTTCCCTTCGTTCTGACAGGCTCTATCCGTGATGACGGACCTCTCCCCGAGGTAATAGGGGATGCTTATGAGGGTCAGAATAAAATGAGGTGTCTTGTTAAGAAGGCGACAACAGTTATATGCCTTGCCACAATGCTTCATACCATAGCAACAGGCAATATGACCCCCTCTTTTACGGTCGGTGATGACGGCGAGGTTCGCCCTGTGTTCCTTTACTGCGTTGATGCCGCTGAATTTGCGGTCAATAAGCTTGCTGACAGAGGAAGCCTTTCGGCAATCGGTATAGTAACCAACGTTCAGGACTTTATCACCATTATTGCCAAAGGACTTGGGATTATAAGCTGAATATGATAAAAACACCCCGAATGTGCATCGGGGTGTAATATTTATATCTGAATTATCAGCTTTCGGGCTGATAGAAGATAATTCCCTTCCAGTCGCCGTCATGCCATGTTGCGTAAGGACAGACCGCAACGTCGCCGACGTACATACCGAAGTATACGCCCGAAACGTTTGTAAAGCCTGTTTTACCGCAGGAGCCGACAACACCGTCCTTTTCAACGATGTCACCAACGTTTACGGAAGCTTCGGCCAGGTGGCCGTAAATGGTCTTGAGACCGTAACCGTGTTCGATGATAACCAGCTTACCGGTAACGTCGGTCTCACCTACGTACACTACCTCACCTCTTGCGGTGGCCTTAACGTCAGTGCCTTCGGGAGATACGTATTCAACACCTACCTGACGGAATACCGTGTCAGAGGAGTTTACGGTGTAGAGCCTGCCGAAATATCTGTTTATGAAATTATCTTCAAATACCTTTGAGAAATCGGAGCTGTCGATGTATCTTGTTGCGCTGCCCGAAGCAAATACGGAGGAAAGAGCATCCTTTGCGGCATTTTTCGTTGTGTCGGAATAAAGTGCCGCAACGTCACCGTCAACCTTGTAGGTGCTTGCGCGGTACGTCTTATTGTTTACAACAAGGTTTACTTCCTGTGAAACACCGCCGTATTTGAACGTGAACTTGTATGTGCCGGCATTTTTGTCAATGTGAACGGGAATGTAGGAATATACACAGTCACCGTCTGCGTAGAAGGTGGGAGTGTAGTCGAGAGAAGGCTCACTTTCAAATGTGACCTTGGAGGGATCCTTTACGTTTGTGCCCGTGACGGAAACGAATTCACCGAGATTGATCTCGTTCATGCCGAGATAGAATGCGGCGGGAGCTGCAATATCAGCACCGAAGGTATAGGAGAGCTCACCGTGGTAATTGCGTGTGCTGTCCTCGTACCATTTTGCAGTAACGTTGACGTTTACCTGAGCTGCACCGTCAAACTTGAGGTTGGAAATGTTTTCGTAGAGGTCATCAAAGAGTACCTTGCCGTCGGAAGCATTTTCAACTGTAACGTGGAAGTAATCGGGAGCTACGTCAAAATCCATGACGATGCCGCCTTCAATGGAATAAACAGCTTTTTCGTTTATGATAAAAGAGGAGCAGTCAAGGGGTGTGTATTCGCCGGAATAATCCTTGTAGAACCATGATGCATTTGCGGGGGAAACAGTATTGTCAGAGCCGGAAACTGTCATGGAAGGAATTTTTGAGTCGGAGTAAACACTTGCAGCCCATTCTGTTTTGAGGAATTTCTCGGTATCTCCCTCTGTGAGCTTGAAGGCCTTGCCGTCTCCGTCAAGGTAGTATGCTTCAAGAGAGGAGGGACTGAAATAATATTTGTAGGTCGATTCCATTGAGCCGTTTGACATCACCACAAGATAGAAGGGCTTGTCAAAAAGAGGCTCGGGAAGCTGAGAGACGGAGGAGGAAGCAGAATTCATATCGACGAACATCTGAATAACGTTTTTTTCATCCTCAGTATCCTTGTTGAAGGTGTATTCGTTGCCGAAAAGGTCGGAAAGGGACATGGACACAACGCTTCTTGTGTCAACAGGGCCGTCCTTTTCATGATTGTAATTGAGAACAGCAACTAACGTGGGAATAAATACGGCAATTGCGAGTATCACAAGTATAAACTTGTTTTTTATAATTTTATGCATATAAACCTCTTTGGAATACCATTAAAATATAAATCATTATATATTGTACTATAATTCTGTTCTAAAATCAAGTAAAAAACAAAAATATTAGTTACTATGACGTATACAGGGTAAAACAGAAGTTAAAAAATACGCAGAAATAAAGTTTAATGGGTCTGTATCCCTTGAAATTGATTATAATATATGTTACAATTGTACTGTATAACTTTAGATACAGAGGAAAACGAATGAGTATCAGATTAATTCCTTCTCCCAAAAGCTATAAGGAAAAAGACGGTTATCTATGTATAAAACCCGTATATTCCTGCAGCTGTGCCGACTTTGACGATATAATGAAAAGCTTCTCGGAAACAGCCGATAAGCTCTGGGGCATAGAATTTACGCCTCTTGATATACCTGTGACAGACGAAAGTCTGATGACTCCTCTCACGGAAACACAGCTTGAATTTGAAAAGGCAGAGAGCGTAAATCTGATGGCTCTGCCCTGTGAGACAAGGTGTGACAAGGGTATTGCCGTTCGTCTTTGTCCCGATATGGAAAAGGGAGCGTACAGACTTAAAACGGAATATGCCTGCATTATCGAGGTATCGGACAGAGAGGGCCTTTGCTCTGCTCTTGCAACGGTGCTTCAGCTCGGCGAGAGGACCTGCGATAAATACATAAAGCTTCCCATGTGTGAGATCGAGGACAGACCGGACAGCACGTTCCGTTGTCTTATGCTTGACGTGGCAAGAAGATGGCACCCCGTCGATTATCTCTACAAATATGTTGATCTGTGCTCACTACTTAAGATCAACAGATTTATAATTCATTTTACAGACGACCAGAGCTACACTCTGCCCTGCGAGAGCTTTCCTAAGCTTCCCACAATGAGCAGACACTATACGGCTCTGCAGATAAAGGCACTCTGTGAATATGCTCACAGCAAGGGCGTAATGATAATTCCCGAAATAGATATGCCCGGTCATTCTGCCCGCTTCCAAGCGGAGTACCCCGAAATATTCGGAACCTGCGGCATAATGGACGCAACCGATGAGGCATTTGATGCCCTTGATAAGATATACAGAGAGGCGGCACAGCTTTTCTGCTATTCCGACTTTATCCATGTCGGCGGTGATGAAGCCGTGCTCGGCAGATGGGGCGACTCCGAAAGAACTCTTGACTATATGAAAAAAGAGGGAATTGCCGATTTTGTACAGCTTTACGGCCATTACGTCGGAAGGGTGTGCAGAACAGTTCTTTCGGCGGGTAAAACACCGATAGCGTGGGAGGGCTTTCACAAGGAGTCAAATGACAATGTTCCAAAAGAAACACTTGTCATGGTATTTGAAAGCTATTATCAGCTTGCACCGGAGCTTGCAGAGGCAGGCTTTACCGTTCTCAACGCTTCCTGGCAGCCGGTGTATATAGTTGCTCCGTGGAGAAAGTGGTCGCCTGAGGAAATTCTCACGTGGGATAAATACATATGGGATCATTGGTGGGAAGGCTCACCTGCTCACGAAAACAGAATTCATCTGTCAAAAGATGCTGCCTGCGACGGCGGTGCACTCTGTGCGTGGGGCGATTATCTCATGGGATATGAAAGCAGCAGGCTTGCCTGTCAGCTTGAATTCAAGACGGTAATTCCGAGACTTGCGGCAGTATCCGAAAAGCTCTGGGAGGAAACGAACTTCCATTCTGACGAAAGCTTCGGCACAGCATATAAGGCTGTGAAAAAGAAGCTTGAAACACTTCTCGGCGAAAACGCCTTCAGAGGAGAGCTTTAAATAATTGATATTTGTCATCATGCATGGACTCAGGAGTAAACTAACCTCTCAGGAACATTAATTTGAAAAATTTTAACGGAGGTCAAATATGAAAAAAATCAAAAAACTGACCTGTCTTCTTTTAGCGCTTATCATTTGTCTGGGTGCGGCAGTTGTTGTACTTGCAGCTAAGGCATCTTATGATATAAGCGACGGTGCGGCAGTATTCAACAATGCAAATACTGTCTCCTACTTTGATAAAAGCGGACAGGTAAACAGCCTGAGCATTTCTTATGCTCCCTCTCAGAATGCGGCACAGCTTACAGTTTCCGGCACAGGCTCGGACCCCTATGCTATGCTCAGCTATTCAAAGCTCGGTCTTTCAAGTCTGAGTGCAAATACTTATAAGTACATCGTTCTTACTTATAAAGTACCCGATGCAAATCACGGAACTGACAAAGCACAGATCTTCTACTGTGCAGGTAATATTACCGTTCCCACAGGCGGTCACTCCGTGGATGTTGCACTTACAAGAGACGGTGTATACCACTCACAGATCATTGACATGAGCTCTGTTTCTGCATGGACCGGAAGAATTTACGGACTCCGCCTTGACCCCTTCACAAGTGCAAGTGTGGGTAACGTAATGTACGTTGACTCCATTATTCTTGCAAAAACGGCATCTGAAGCAAGCAGTATCGCAACATACCGTTCAAATAAGGCAAACGGCCTTACTGATGATATGTCCCATACTGTTGAGCTTACAGCTTCCAACTACACCACCTACCTCAAGAGTGAAGCGGGAAGCGGTACACTCGGCGATCTTACCGGTGAAGGCACAGTTGACTCAAGAGACGTGCTCATTATCAAAAAGTATCTCGCTTGTATGGACGTTGAGCTTGACGTAGCGGCGGCCGACATTGACGGCGACGGAAAGGTTACCGTTAAGGACTCGCTCAAGCTCAAGAAAATGGTTCTCGGACTTCTTCCCTCAGGCGGAACAGCAGGCGGCATAGCTAAGGTTACCTTCAATGAAAAGGCTGTTCTTACAGCTCAGTGCTCAGAGCCTTACGTAACCTTCGATTACAGCTCCGACACAGCAGAGCTTCCCGCAGGTCAGTACAAGTACATCGTGCTTACATATATGACAACGAAGGCGGGAACAGCCTCCGTTTACGGCAATTGTGACGGCGTTCAGAGTGAAACAGCTCACACCTTTACCGTAAATAATGACGGAATGTATCACAGCGTTGTTATCGACATGACCGATGATGCAACGTGGACAGGTGACATTTCCGGCTTCAAGTTCAACTTCTTCAATTCTGCAGTAAGCGGCGACACAATGAACCTTTACTCTGTAGCTCTTGCTGAAACATCAGGTGTTGCAACTGCAATCGGCGATTACAAGGAAGCTTATGCAAACGGCTATACGTTTACTGATAAGTACACCCTTGATATTTCCGCTGAAACTCTCGGTATGATAAATACCACAGGTACATACAACAACATCGGTCCCACAATAAACGGCACACTTCAGCCCTTCACAACAACATGGCCCGCAGCAGGCTATACGGCTGCAAGAAGCACAGGAACACTTCTCGGCTTCCTAAGCTACGATAACTACATCAAGGTTGCTGACTGCATCGACCTTTCCAAGTATTCAGCAGTAACCATTACTTACGGAACAGATGCTTCCTATAAGGCATACACCTCTGAATTCGGCTTCTTCTCAGAGCCCACCGCTTTCGGTCAGCAGGGCAATAAGAATGCGACAAACCTCCACGTTTCCGTTGCAACAACAACACCCGTTGCAAGCGGTTCTTCAAGCTGGGTATCCACAAGAACCGTAAGCACACCTATAAACAGCACATACGTAGGACCTCTCTATATGTCCTTCTATATGGCAACAGGCGACGGTGCTGTCGTTACCGACATCACCTTCACACTCAAGGAAGCCGTAGTTGATAAGGAAACAGATACCCTCAACAATGTTAAGGGTGAAAACGCATACAAGGTATCCTCTGACGGTACAACGATGACCGCCGACGGTCAGACATATCCCTACAAGGTCAACTACACAAGCGGTATCACGGTTGCTACCGACGACGTAAACCGTGACCTTTACACAACATCAGACAGCGTAGTGGGAACTTACGACTTCACAGATAAGAACGTAGGTGTATTCTACTTCCTCTGGCTCGGTGCACACGGTACAGGCGGTCCTTACGACATTCAGAAGCTTGTTGAACAGTACGGTGTAGGCAATATCCCCGGCAACTCAAGTGTTTGGGGCCCCATGAACGAGCACCACTTCTTCTCCGAGCCTCTCTTCGGCTACTACTTCAGCAACGATGAATGGGTAATCAGAAAGCACATAGAAGAACTGACCAACGCTGACGTTGACTTCATCTTCTTCGATGTAACAAACGGCGTTCCCTATATTGATACTGCAAAGAAGGTAATGAACGTTGTTCATGAATTCAACATGATGGGCTACGAGCCTCCCAAGGTTGTATTCTACGCTAACAATTCTCACAGCTCATATACAGGCAACATTTCAATACTTCAGTATCTCTACAACAACATTTATGCTGCAAACTATCTGCCTGATACATGGTTCTGCTATGAAGGCAAGCCTGTGATCATCGGTAAGCAGACAGAGTTCAATGCCCTTCCCGCAGCAGCACAGAGCTTCTTCACCTTCAGACAGAGCCAGTGGCCCGACGAAGAAGCAAAGAAGACGAACGCATGGTCATGGATGGACTTCACAGATCCTGCAAAGCCCAACTATAATGCTTCAACAGGCAAGATCGAAGCTATCAACGTATCCGTAGCACAGCACATGGGAACCATCGCATTCGGTGACTCCGGTATCTACGGCTACAACATCGTTCCCAGCAAGGTCATCTTCACCTCCAAGCTCAACCACGGCAGAAACTGGCACAACGGTGCAAACGACACATCAACAGGTGCTTATAAGTACGGCTACAACTTCCAGGAACAGTGGGATACAGTTCATGAAAGTTATCCCGACATTCCCGTAGTTCTCGTAACAGGCTGGAACGAATGGGCAGCAGGTAAGATCGATACAACGGGAACACTCCGTGATGCAAACAATCACAACATGGCTCTCTTTGTAGATACTGCAACTGTTGACTTCTCCCGTGACATCGAAATGATCAGAGGTTATTATTTCGATAACTACTATATGCAGCTTATCTACAACGTCAGACGCTATAAGGGTGCAGCTCCCACACTTGTTCAGAACTCAAGAAAGCGTATCGACATTTCCGGTTCCTTCGACCAGTGGAATGACATCACACTCTCCTACCGTGATGCAACAGGTGAGACCTACGACAGAAATGCAGGCGGCTTCGGCGGCATCGCATACGTAAACAGCAGCTTCAAGAATGACCTCAAGAGCACCAAGGTAGTATGTGACACAGAATACGCTTACTTCTACGTAGAAGCAAACGGTGCTATCTCCTCTTACAACAAGAACGCTTCCTGGATGAAGCTTTACATTGACATCGACTCCGAAAAGTCAACAGGCTGGTACGGCTACGATTACATTGTAAACTACTCACCCTCAAGCAGCACAAAGACATCTGTTGCAAAGAGCACATCCTCCTCAAGCTACAGCTATTCCGTAGTAGACTCCAACATCTCCTACAGAATTGAAGGCAAGATGATGATGGTAAAGGTACCTCTCTCTGCTCTCGGTATCACCGACTATAACGATATTTCCTTCTCATTCAAGTGGGCGGACAGCGAAAGCGTTATCGACACAATGGAAGAAATGTACACCGACGGTGACACAATGCCTCACGGCAGACTTAACTACTATTTCACAAACAACTAAATAACAAGGGGTGTCTTCGGGCACCCCTTATTATATATTTTTACATAATTTGACTTTACAAAACAAAATATAGGTGGTATACTTATAAAAGCAACAAATTACTACTTATTTCAAGGAGAAATACATAATGGCAAAAGTACTTGTAGAAACATCCGCAAGACACGTACATCTTTCTGCGGCAGACATCAACACTCTTTTCGGTGAAGGTGCAACACTTACACACAAGAAGGATCTGAGCCAGCCCGGTCAGTTCGCTTGTGAAGAAAGAGTTACAGTTGTAGGCCCCAAGAAGTCTATTCCCAACGTAATCATTCTCGGTCCTGCAAGACCTGCTTCTCAGGTAGAAGTATCCCTTACAGATGCAAGAACTCTCGGCGTTGCAGCTCCCGTTCGTGAATCCGGTGACATCGCAGGAAGCGGCGCTTGCAAGCTCGTAGGTCCTTGCGGTGAGGTTGAGCTTGCTGAAGGCGTTATCGCTGCAAAGCGTCACATTCACCTTACACCTGCAGATGCTGAAGAATTCGGCGTTGAAGATAAACAGATCGTTTCCGTAAAGATCGACAGCAACGGCAGAAGCACAGTTTTCGGCGATGTTGTTGTTCGTGTAAACCCCAACTTCGCAGCAGCTATGCACATTGATACTGATGAATCCAATGCTGCTTGTGCGTTTGGTGAAGTTTACGGCGAGATCATCAAGTAATTTAAAGAAATAAAAAAGAAAGCTGTAGGGCACGTGCTCTGCAGCTTTTTATATTATGAAACAATAAGGTTCCGATTAATAACACCATTTTAATAATTCTTATCTATTATCTTTTATCTTTTTCACATTATTTTACCTTTTAAAGAATAAATAATAAAGAAAAAATAATAAAGAATAATTGAAAGGCTTGACCGAAACGGCCAAGCCTTTTATTGATGGTGTGTTTTTTGTTTCTCCACAGCTTCTTTTTTCTTTTCTTTTTTTGAAACGAGGCCTGCGGCAAAGTCCTTTACCTTAACCACCTTTATTCCCGACCAAAGTCCGATGATGAACTGACCGGGGACACCGATGGTTGAAATAAGCCACACCTTGTAAACAGGATATACAAGAAACAGCTGGAGACATATTGTAACCAGAACAGACCACATAAGAAGTGAAATGATAAGGTAATTGAAACGCCGTCTGCCCCATATGGAGTTGAATACGAGAACTACGATAAGAGTTACGGGAACGCTGTAAATGAATATCATCCAAAGATTTGAAAGGCTGGCCGGAACAACACCCAAAACAACGTATACCATTGTAGCTATCAGCCACACAAGCCCGGCTGATATGCAGGAGATAAGAATATGATTTCTGTTTTTGTTTTTTGCAGCATCGCTCAGAGTGATTTTTTCGCCGTCGTGACTTTCAAGAAGATAATCGACAGTTACCGAGAAAAGATCGGCTACCTGCTTTAAGGTAAAAACGTCGGGAATAGACTCTCCACGCTCCCATTTTGAAATGGCTTTATCCGAGTAGCAGAGTTTGTCAGCAAGCTCTGCCTGAGTCATGCGGTTTAACCGACGCAGCTCAGCTATATTAGCGGCTACGGTCTTCTTCATTTCTTCCATGCTGACACTCCCTTCTTTTTTACGTGTGTTTTATTTTATCATAAAAAAATAAAAATTACAATAGAAAGTTTTCTTTATTTATCGGTATTTTCCGACCTCTCTACTGTCGGTTTACCTCTCTCTACCGCCGATTGATGCGGACAAAAACGGCTCTACTTCGCTGAATACTGTTATTCTATATAAGAACATCACCTGTAGGTTGAATTATAAAGGTATTTTTTGTAAACTCTTAACACAAGCCGTTTAATTTCTATATGCGGTACTAAACAGGAAGAGATCCTTCAGGACAAGGAGAAAAACATGGACTTTAAAAAAATAGACATATACGGGGACTCCGTTCTTCGAGGAGTCATGTATGACGAGGAAACGAATACTTACAAGCTGAGAGAGGGCTACGGCTTTGAAAAGCTGAAAGAAAAAGGAATTGAAGTGAGAAACAATTCAAGAATAGGAGCAACCATCGAAAAGGGTAAAAGTGCTCTTGAGAGAAAGCTTGAAAGCTGTGACAGATCAACTCTCGTTATTCTTGAATTCGGCGGGAACGACTGTGATTATGAGTGGAAGAATATTTCGGAGGCTCCAAGCGAAAAGCACCTTCCTCATATTGAACCCGAAAAATTTATCGCAACCTACAGCGAAGCGGTAAAGAGTGCCTTGAAAAAGGGTGCAACTGTTGCCATGACCTCACTCGTTCCCATCGACTGCAGAAAATACATGAACTGGATAAGCAGAAATCTAAGCTACGAAAATATTTTAGGATGGCTCGGTGACGAAAGTATGCTGTTTCGCTGGCAGGAATACTACAGCCATTTAGTTGAAAACCTTGCACGTGAGCTTGGCTGTGAATTTATTGATCTCAGAAGGGATTTTCTTTTGAGACACGATTTTCCCCGCCTTCTTTGTGTCGACGGCATCCATCCGACCCAGGCGGGACATGAGCTTATCGAAAAAACACTTGTGAGCTTTATAGGTTGATCTTTTCTCTTTTGCATATCTATTGTAAAAGTTCATATTATATGGTAAAATAATAGAAAACGTTACGGAGGATACAATATGAACGACATAATAAAGAATATGTGCGAAAGAAGAAGTGTTCGTTCCTACAGCCAAAAGCAGATAACGAAGGAAGAGCTTGACATAATACTTGAAGCGGGTAAATATGCCCCTTCGGGAATGAACAGACAAAGTACCGTGATGGTAGTCGTACAGCAGGGTGAGACCTTTGAAATACTGAGAAGGCTCAACAGTGCCGCTAAGGTTCAGCCGGGTGCGGCCGATCCCTTTTACGGTGCACCTACCGTAGTAGTTGTCCTTGCTGACAAAAGAGTACATACATATATTGAAGACGGAAGTCTTGTGATGGGAAATCTTATGAATGCGGCACATTCCATCGGTGTTGCTTCCTGCTGGATACACCGTGCAAGAGAGACCTTCGAGACGGAAGAGGGTAAAGCGCTTCTTGAGAAATGGGGGCTTGATTCAAACTACGCTGGTATCGGCAACTGTATTTTAGGTTATGCAGACGGAGATTACCCGGCGGCAAAGCCGAGAAAAGATAATTTTGTTATCATTGATTGAGCGAAAAAAATTTTTTTGGGCATTAATAATATAAACAAACATTTTTTTTGACAAACAGTATTGCGAAAGGAATATTATTATGTTCTGGTATACAGATATGTCTTATTTCGTACTTGTGCTGCCTGCCGTAATTCTTGCACTTATAGCTCAGGCGAGAGTTAATTCGGTATTCAACAAGTATTCTAAGATCCCGTCAAAGAGAGGCTTTACGGGAGCTGCGGCTGCCCGCCGTGTCCTTGATGCCAACGGACTTCACAACGTAAGAATTGAAAGAGTGTCGGGTAAGCTCACAGACCATTATGACCCCAAGAGCAACGTTATCCGTCTTTCAGAGGCTACTCACGACAGCATTTCAGCCGCCGCCATCGGTGTTGCCGCCCACGAAGCAGGCCACGCCGTTCAGCATGCGACAAATTATTTTCCCATTAAGGTGAGAGCTGCCATCATCCCTGTTACAAATATCGGCTCACGCCTTGCTGTCCCCCTCATTATTTTAGGCTTCTTTTTGTCATATTACGGAGAGCAGTTCCTTGCCATTTCTTATCTTGGAGTAATTGCATTCTCTCTTTCAACAATTTTTCAGCTTGTGACTCTGCCGACGGAGTTCAATGCAAGCCGCCGTGCTCTCGAAGCGGTGGAGACCTATAATGTTCTCGACAGCGAAGAGCTGGGACAAATGAAAAAGGTTTTATCTGCCGCCGCCATGACCTACGTTGCGGCACTTGCGGTCTCCCTCGCTCAGCTCCTCAGACTTCTCCTGTTGGTAAACAGACGAAGAAGGTAAAAGTTCCCCTAATACCCTCAAAATTTTTGAACGGATAAGTTTTAAAAAAGCGATATGCTCGGTTTTTGAAGCATATCGCTTATTTTTTTGCAAAAAAATAACCTCAAGCTGTTTTCGATAGCCTGGGGTTATTTTCGTAGAGTATTTTACTATACGAAAATGTTTGCGTTGTTACTCAATTATTATACAAAATGGTATCATATTTGTCAATGTTTTTTCGATATTATGTTGAATTTTAAATTTTTTTGACGAAATCGTTGGAAAATAAAATCATTATTCAAAATCAGATATGCTTTACAGGAGGTTTATATGGTATTTTCAAATAATCAAATATATTTCAGAAACGTAGCTGAGCTATGGATCAAAAAGAAAGAAACAACCACCAAAAGATCAACCTATATTCATTATTATAATTTGTTAAAAAATCATATTGAAGCAAAGCTTGGCAACGAGCTGATAGAAGATTTAACGTTATTAAAATTAGAAGAAACAATAATCGGTTTTTCCACAGACGGACGGCTCGATTACAGCGGAGGACTGTCACAAAAAACCGTTTGCGACATAGCGATCATAATAAAAGCAATTCTACATTATGCAGAAACACTCGGATATTCTCTTTCTTGTAACCCAACCTTGTTATCCGTAAAACAGCCTGACGTTAAATTAAAGGTGCTTTCGCACAAAGAACAAGCTATTGTAAATCAATATCTGATGACGCAAACGGGTTTTACTGAGCTTGGAATACTTATTGCCTTCTATACGGGTATAAGAATAGGGGAACTGTGTGCTCTGAATATAGAGGATTTTGATATGGAGACGAAAAAAGTAACCATAACAAAAACAATGCAGAGACTTCAGCATAAGCGGGACAACGATAACAACAAAACATATATTTCAATAACAGCGCCCAAAAGCAAAAGCTCTGTGAGAGAAATTCCTATACAGGATTTTATAATGGAGAGACTGGCGGCAGCAGAATACAGAAAGGGAGCATATATTTTAACGGGAGATGCCGACAGATTTATCGAACCGAGAACAATGGAAAACAGATTTAATAAGATAATGCAAAAGCTTTCAATAGAAAACGTTAGCTTTCACACCTTGCGGCATACGTTTGCAACACGGTGTGTAGAGGTTGGTGTTGACGTAAAAACATTAAGTGAAACGCTCGGACATTCAAACGTAAATATAACTCTTAACAGATACGTACATTCCTCTTTTGAGATGAAACGGCAAAATCTGAAAAAACTGAATTACGAATGAAACAAACATTTTCGTATAGTAAAATACTCTACGAAAAAACGGGGAAGGAGATGAAAATCTTGGACAGTAAAGAAAGATGGCAGATCACACCCGAAGAAAAAGACAGATACATAGACATTCTTACAGACGAATTACCGATGTTGAGAGCGAAGGCTGACATATCTCAAGAAGCACTCGCAAAGATAATAGGTATTTCAAGACAAAACTATGGTTGGATCGAGCGTAAAGACAGAAAAATGTCGTGGAATACGTATCTTTCCTTGATCTTTTTTTTCGATTACAATCAATCGACACACAAAATGATCAGAGCCATATCGGCATTTCCCTCAGAGCTGGTAGATCGTATAAACGAAAGCGAAGACTTTACGAGCTTTGAACGGCTTGTCGGAATTTCAATCGAAAACATAAAAGATATTCTCGACGAACAAGCCATTCACGCAATACGCACGTTGATAATGGTGGAGTATGCACGGTGCAGTAATCTTCCGGGTGAGGCTGTGATAAAGTCTTTCGACGGCAGATCGTTTAGCAAGGGTATAACCAAGGATGACGAGGCTGTGAAGCGGGCGCTGAAAAATGTTAAGGGAAGCGGGAACGGTAAATTATGAGTGTATCGGGAAAAAAAGCCGCTAAAGCTTTCAGAAAAAAGTACGGTCTTATCTGTCCGACTGCGGAAAGACTGAAAAGAATTATCGCATCTCAAGGTTATACGATAATTGAATTCAACTCCATATTTAACGATGAAGATGTGGCGTTGATTATTGAACGGTTAAACTTAGACCGTCTCGTTTCGGAGAGAAAGGGTTTCACTTATGCAGACGCTAAAAACAGACTTGTTTTTGTGCATGAGGATCTGTCGGCAGATGAAAAGTTTAATGTCTTGCTTCATGAGGAAGGTCATATTTTTTGCGGACATATCGAGGAAAACACCTATCTGGGACGTGACGTTCAGCAAGAGGCTGAGTCAAACGAGTTTGTCTACAGCTTGACTAATCCGTCAATAATTGACAAAGGAGCGTTTTTCGTTAATAAAAATAAAGTTTGGCTGAGCGCAGTGTGCCTGATTCTTATTGCTGGGCTGATCGGAGTCGGATGGCTTACAAGGGATAAGGAATACTATGGGGATTACGTGATTACCGAGACCGGTAACAAGTATCATCAGGCAGACTGTATTCACGTAAAAAACAAAAGTAATACAAGCAGATTAACCGTAGAACAATTTGAAACAGGAGAATATGAACCTTGCGGCACGTGTTTGCCTCAAGGATAAAAGAATAAGGAGAAAATATGAATGACGAAAAAAATTTGGTAATGGATCAAACCTCTGAGGTGTCAGATGCTGTATCTCAGACAGCTGATAATCAGTCAGCACCCGAAAGCAACGGAAATGGCATCGTTGTATGCGCATTTTGCGGAACTGAATTGACGGAAAACAAGGTGTTTTGTACTAATTGCGGTCACAAGAAGGGAGAGACCTATTCACCGCAGCCGAACTCTCCTCAGGTGTCTGATGCTATTTCACAATTCAATCAAAACATCGTACAACAAGAAAAGAAGAAAAAGTCAAAATCAAAGGCACTTGTCGTAATATTAATAATTGTCGGAATTCTTGCGGCAGCTGCCATCGGCGGATATGTTCATTTAAACGGAATGGCAGAAAGCATAATTGATGAAATAAAATCTTCAGATCCGTCATATACGATCATTGAATCGAATTATAATTCGTTGACTCCCATCGGGCAGATGTTATTCAGAGACAAGATCATAGATGCGTTCGTAGACGAGGTTTCCGATAACCAGTATGTCGAGCTGTCGGGTTGGCTTGTTAATACGGAGCTTCTTGAGAAGTATGAAATGTACGACGTTATCGGTGGATTGTTGAGAATAAACTCCTCTGATGGTACAAACGTCAGGCGTTACATATCGCAAGTATTAGAGCTTTCCGACTATGTAAAGTACAACGGTGTCAGTAGATGCGTTCTCAATTCGATGAGCGATTGTTCGGAGTGTATTGAAAATGTAACAAGTGCTGCAAAGTCATCATCCTATTACGTTACAAAGCTGTACGCAGGATACGCACATACGAGTGCTGAAAATGCCGTAGCTGCCGCAAAGGAAGTCTCTACCGGTGACGAATTGTGTGTAAAATATATCTCTGCACTTTCAACTATAGAAACAGAATTGGGTGATCTTTATTACGGTACGGGATATTATTCTTCTAAAAGTGTAAACGATGCGCTTGATACGATAAGCGAGATGGCTACGTTGGTTTCAGATGCAAGTGACAGCGTGGAAAGCATTGTCAGCGGTCTTCCCGTAATCAACTAACGGAGGTTTATATGGAAAATTATGTTGGAAAGATTTGTCCTTTTTGTAAAACCCCGATAAAAGAGGATGAAGAAATCAAAGTATGTCCCGCTTGTAATATTCCGCATCATATAGACTGTTGGCGTGAAAATGACGGGTGTACGACCTTTGGCTGTCTGGAACGAGATCATGAAGCTGAAAGTGGCACTTCAGACGTTTGTGTCAGATGCGGTTACGTTTTTGGTGCAGGAGAGTTATTCTGCGCAAAATGCGGCAGTCCTAAGAACTCAGCACCGAAATTCTGCTCTAGATGCGGTGCGGCGCTGCGAAGCGGTCAGGCTTTTTGTTCAAAGTGCGGACAAAAAATTTAATTTCAATGAAATATTAAAAACAGAACTCAGTTTACGGGCACCGCTTGGAAAATGCGGCGCTTTGGGTTCCTCTTGAACTTATTATTTTTCAAACATAACATTCATTAAGGAATGTACTATTATAAAATCTATTAAAAAAGCAGGAGAAACAAAATGGGAAAAGTTAATGTAGTTATCGTAGATGCAACAGGTAATAAAGAGCAGAAGGTTGGTTTGCCTGACGATATTAAATGCGGGATTATCATGGTAAAGCTTGTTGAGAAGATCAAGCTTCCCTCAGTTGGCCCCGACGGCAACCCCATCAGCTATAAATTCATACATAAGGTAACGGGCCGTCAGCTTCTTGAAGCTCAGACGCTCGGCGAAGCGGGTATCAAAGACGGCGACGTTCTTCGTCTTCAGCCCGAGATCACCGCAGGCGCAGTTTGTTCACAGTGCGGAAATGCGGAAAATGACGGAGAATTATTCTGCAGCAAGTGCGGTGCGTCTCTGACAGCTCCTCAGACAAGCGCTCCCAATTATAATGCGGCGCCCTCGTACAGCACAGGCCCTAAATACACAGTTGCTCCCGACGAAAGTCCCCAAAAAGCCAAGAAAAAAATCAAAGGCAGAATTCCCTGCATATTCGGAATGCTCGCAAGTATTGTGTCAATGATTTTAGGCTTTTCGACTCTTTCAAAGTATACGGGTGCTTATGAATCTGCAAGTTCGTACGGCGGCGATGCATATACGGGTATTCAGAATGCTGCGGCTCAGACTGCCAACAACGTCAGAGCTTTAGCTGAGATCGTAGCTGCAGGCTTTGGAAATTTACTTATCGCAATCGGTCTTATCTTCTTATTCTATTTTATCGTAAAAATGAGAAGCTTGTCTAATGCCAAATAATAGGTGATGCGATGGAAAACATTGAATTAAACAATTCTGATTTTGAAGAAGACCGATACAGTAGGCTTAGACTTATACCGTGGTGGGATCAGGATCGCCTGAACAATGCCACGGTCATGGTCGTGGGCGCAGGAGCGATCGGTAATGAGCTTATAAAAAACCTTGCCTTGCTTGGAATAGGAAAAATTCTTATATTTGATATGGACGGTATTGAAAATACCAACCTCACACGTTCTGTCTTATATCGTGCAAAAGACGTAGGCAGATACAAAGCCGAGGTGGCATCTGAAAGGGCGATGGAGATCAATCCCGACGTCAAGGCTAAGGCTTTTATTGCAAACATAATTGACGATGTCGGTTTGGGTGTGTTTCGCAGAATGAGCGTAGTTCTCGGCGGACTTGACAACAGAGAGGCTCGTCTTGCGATCAATCAGTCCTGCTATAAGGTGGACAAGCCTTGGATAGACGGAGCAATTGAAGCCTTAAACGGATTTGCCCGTGTGTTTATACCCGGTCAGGGTGCGTGCTATGAATGCACCATGACGGAAACAGACTGGAGATTGATTAACAAGAGAAAATCCTGCGCTCTGCTTACACATGAACAGATGGCAGAGGGCAAGATACCGACAACTCCCACATCGTCATCTGTTATTGCGGGTATTCAGGTGCAGGAGATGCTGAAGCTGCTTCACAGTGACAGAGAGCTTCCTACGTTAGCAGGAAAGGGCTACGTATTTAACGGTCTGACCCACGATTCCTACGTTGTAGAGTATCAGGAGAAGGCAGACTGCATGAGTCACGACACCTATACTAACATAGTGGAAAAGGATTGGTCTGTCAGAACCATGACCCTTGCCGAGCTTCTCAGCGTCGGCCGTTCGGAGCTGGGCGAGAAGGCTGTCGTTGAGTTTGACAGAGATATTGCCGCTGTCGGAAAATGTACTTGCGGCGAACATAAAGAGCTTTATATGCCTGTGCATAAGCTTAAAGGCGAAATGCTCACTTGTGAAAAATGCGGAAATCAGATGTCCTTTGACAGCTTCCACTCCGTAAACGGAACTGAGGATTTTCTTGATAAAACGCTGTTTGAGATCGGTATTCCTTTGTTGCACATTGTCGGAGTTCGTGTTGGAATGAATACGATCTATTATGAATTTGCCGGTGATGAGCCGGAAGTATTTGAAGAATTGAGGAGGGATTGAAATGACAGCAAGAATGAGACGTCTTGCTTCTGACTGGGAACAGGTCAGAAAAGATTTTACAGGTCATAGAAATATCATTGTTACTCCGATCGGAGAGGAACCGCCCGAAAAATATCACGTTACATATTTCGTAAACGGTATTTATCTTTTGCCCGACGGAAGAATAGAAACACTTGCTCGGCATGAGGTTGAGATCACGCTTCATGCTGAATATCCGAGATATAAACCGATCTGCAAAATACTTACACCTATCTGGCATCCGAACTTCAGAGACGGACAGATCTGTATCGGTGATATTTGGGGTGCAGGTGAATCCTTGAGCGATATTATCATTAATATCGGCGATATGATCCAGTATAAGTCATGGAACTCCTACAGTCCTCTTTCTGCAGAAGCGGCACAGTGGGCTATGGAAAATAAGCATCTTTTCCCCGTAGGCAACGCAGAGCTTTATATTGCTGACTATGCTTCTGCAAAGGATACCGTTGAAATAGATCTGTTTGATGACGACGGTGCAGTTATCGCCGAAGAACAGCCTGCAGAAGCGGCTGAGACCCTTGTCAGTACAGAGTCAGTAATTAATGCCCCTGCTCCTGTTATAACGGAAAACAAGCCCGAGGAGAACGATTTTGAAATAACTGCCGAGGAACTTGCGGGAATTGAGTTCGTTCCTACTGCTCAAAGAATGCAGACAGTATCAAGCGGCGGTACGGTCAAGGGCGGAAAGATCAACTTTAAGACCATTCTCGTAAAAGGTTTGCTTTGGGCGCTTATCGGCGCTATTCTTGGCTTTGCAATAACCGAAATGACCGGCGGAAGTGACGTGAATAGCGTATTTATAGCAAATCTTATGGGCAAGTCTTATCTGGCTGATTATTATGACTATGAAAACAAGGCAGACAAAGCCTTTGATAAAGCATACGATATTTACGAAGATTTCTGCAAGAAGAATAAATATGATCCCGATAATTCCTCAGCTTTTGAGCTTTGGTATACCGAATATGCAACAGCGGAAGCAAAGGGTTATCTGGATGATTATTCAGATTATGATGACAGATCAAGCGAAGCTCTCTATAATTCATATCAATATGAATATCATGAGAGTGACTCGGCTCTGAAAGATGCTTTGGCTAACGTTACACGTTTAAGCACTGCGTTGTGGTCCGGCGTACTTGCACTCTTTATCGGACTGTTCCTCGGATTAGGTGAAGGTATCTTCTACGGTTCAAAGGAAAAGGCGATCAAATATGCCGCAATAGGTGCGGGTGTCTCGCTCGGTCTTGGTTTTATCAGCGGATATTTGGCACAATGGATGTATGCGTCGATGCTCGGCGACGATCCCTCCGATTTTGCGGCTGCGTTTATCCGTGGTCTCGGCTGGGCGATCATGGGTCTCGGCATCGGTGTTGCCGTAGGTCTTATTAAGCCCGAAAAGAAAAGAATGCTTTACTGTGCTCTCGGCGGCTTGGCAGGCGGCTTCCTCGGCGGCTTCCTGTTCAACTATATATGCGACATTATTCCTAACGACGTAGTGGCCAGAGGTGTTGCGATCGTCATCATGGGACTCTTGATCGGTCTTGGTGTAGGACTTCTTGAACAGTTTGCAAAACAGGCTTGGCTCAAGGTTATCAGAGGTGAGTTTGAAGGCAAGGAATACCTTGTATTTGCCGGAACTACAAGTATCGGTAATAACGGCAAGAACACCATCGTTCTTTTCAAGGACAAGCTTGTCGGACCTCACCACTGTGACATTGTACTTGAAGGAAGCAAATACGTGCTCCACGACTGCGGAACACCGATGGGAACCGTTGTTAACGGCATGAGAACCGCAAGACACATTCTCCGTCAGGGAGATGCTATTGCTATCGGTAACTCCGTGCTGGTTTTCAATACAAAATAAAATAAATAATAATTAGGGGGCGAGTAATATCGTGAAGCTGCAAAGAGCAGTAATATCTATAATCTGTGCGGTGGCGGTATTATTCGCCCTTCCGCTGTCTTCAAGCGCAATCGGTTTTAATGCGGAAGAAAAATACAGTTCTGTTTTTATCGTAACGTCAGGACTCTCACTCGGCAGCGGCTTTGCCATTGGAGAAAACTGTGTTGTTACGAATGCACACGTGATAGACGATGTTGATAACGTTGTGCTGACGGCTTATTCGGGAGAAAGCTTTCCTGCCTATACGGTCGGTTATGACGCCGATAAGGATATAGCTGTTCTGGGTGTTGCGGATGCTTCTTTCCCAACACTCACCGTTGCGGATCCCGACGCTCTGAATACAGGTGACGACGTATATGCCGTCGGTGCTCCCAACAGCATGGCATATACTCTTACAAAGGGTGTTATTTCCGCCAAGGAAAGAGAAGTGGGTAAATACAAATACATTCAGACAGATGCCGCAGTCAACGAGGGTAACAGCGGCGGTCCGCTTCTTAATGACGAGGGTAACGTTATCGGCATAAATACTCTTAAAATGTCTGACAGCGAGGGTATAGGTCTTGCTATACCGATGACAGCGGTGTGCGAGTTCGTTCAGTCACTCGGCATAGAGCTCGATGCCAACGGTAACGTTTGCGAAGTATTATCACGTGACGGTGCAGGGGAGGAGTACGAGTCGGAAACGGAAGATACCGCCGAGTTTTTTGACAAAGACGTCAACGAAACCTATACAGACGTTTGGAACGTTTTGAAATCCATGCCGTTAATGGAACTGATCCTTATCGTTGCATTGTGCGGATCTGTAACAATAAACGTTATTCTGATAATAATGCTGGTGTTTCAAAAAAGAAAAAATTTGAACTTGAAATATGATCCGAGAGAAAGAACGGATTTTGATATTGATATATTGGAGTGATAAATATGGCAAAGAAAAAAAGTTCAAAAAAGAGTGTAAAAAATGTACCGACAAACGAAAACGTTCTTCCTCAGAATATTCTGTCGATAGGAGAGCGTGTTGAGGAGAATAAAAATATTTATATATCTCAGCCGGTGTATAACGAGATACATAAGTTTACTCAAAATAAGACCACGAACGAAAGCGGCGGTATGCTTATCGGCAGTGTTATCGAAGAATTTGGTAAAACCAATATTATAATAAAGGGTTTTATCGAAGCTAAATATTGTGAAGCAACTCCCACCACATTGAAATTCACCCATGAAACGTGGGACTTTGTTCATAAGGAAATGGATAGAAAGTATCCCGGTCAGAAGATCGTCGGTTGGATCCATACTCACCCCAACTTCGGCATCTTTCTTTCCGAATACGATAAGTTTATTCAGGAAAACTTCTTCAAAGAAGAATATCAGATAGCTTACGTTGTTGACCCCATTCAAAATATAGAAGGCTTTTACTTCTGGATAAACGGTAAAATAGAAAGATGCAAAGGCTTTTTCAAGTTTGATAAAACGGGTGCTAAGATCAAAGGAGAGGTTGAGGCTGACGACGCCGGCTCGGTAACAAGCGAATCTTCGCTGAATTTAAAGAGCTTTATTATTGCAATTCTTGTTGTTTCGATAGTCGTTTTATCCGTTTTGAATATAAGTCAGCATAATAAGATCGAAAATCTTGAACAGCAGCAAAAGCTTTTTATCGAAGCCGCTAATCAGAATTTCACTAATCTTGATAAAAGGGTGACAAATCTGCAGACCAAGGTCTCAGCGCTTGAAAATGAGCTTGAACAGGCTGAAAACTCCCTCAAAGAGCTCCAAGAATCAACTGACGAAAGCCTCGGCGAGATCGATGCTTCTTCAAACGAAGCGGCAAACGACGGCGAAAACGTAAACGGAGATCCTACAGCTGAAGTCACCAATCAGGGAACTAACACAAACACCGGCAATACGGATCAAAACGCAGATGAAAGCGGTAATTCAAATATTGACGGCGCTTCAGACGGTAATGCTGACGATGCCGACAGCAATCAGAAAGATGATAACAAGGTAAACAACGGCGATTTCGATAACGGAGAGCCTTCCGATAACACAAACGGCGAGGATAACTGAAATGAGCATATATTTTGGAAAGATATGTCCTTTTTGCAAAACTGAATTTAAAGAAAATGATGACATTGTTGTATGCAGCAACTGTGATATGCCTCATCATAAGGACTGTTGGGTAGAAAATCAAGGCTGTACCACCTTCGGCTGTACCGGAACCATAAAGGCTGCGGGCGGTGTTTCCGATACTGTTACCGCCACGGAGCTTATCTACGAGGATGATTCTGCGGCTTCAGTAATTTATTGCAGCAAATGCGGTACAAAGTACTCGGGTGATTCTGCGTTCTGCAGTCGATGCGGCAATCGGTTGAAAGAGCCCTCGGCTGCTCCCGTTTGTACTCAATCAAACCCTGCTAATACGGATCCTTACGCTTATACTCAGCAAAACGGCACCTCTCAGTCGGCATACACTCCGCAGTATCAGCAGAATACAACGCAGTATCAGCAGAATACGAGCTCATACGATCATAATGCTTACAGTCAACAAGCGAGTACCGTCATTGATCCCGACGTAGAGGTGTTGATCGGTGCTAACAAGGACTATTATGTATCAAAATTTCAAGAGATGAAATCGCAAAATAAAAAGAACACGTGGAACACAGCGGCATTTTTGGTTACACCCTTCTGGTTTATATACCGTAAAATGTATGGCTACGGATGCGGGATGTTCGGCGGTTTATTTTTAATTTCTTTGATCGGTGTTCCATTCTTATCGGTGTTGGCTTTGGGCGGATATATCGTTGCGGGTATATTCAGCAACTATATATACATGAAGTGGCTTGAAAAACACGCAAATCAGCTAAAGACAATGAGTGAGCCCTACAGAACTCAGTACGTTCAGAAAAACGGCGGAGTTAATACTGTCGCACTTGTTATTGCTATCGTTGCTTGGATTGTGACGATAACGATTATTTCGAATATCTAAAAGGAGAGATACAGGTGGAAAAAGATTTTGATATAGAATTTTCAGTCGAAGAAACAAAAACTGAAGGAGGAAGCGTACAGTTACCTCTCAATTTTCTTTCTTTTGGTGAGTTTGAACCCGATGACGTGAAGGTTTATATTAAGCAAGACGTATACAGAGCTCTTGAAAAATATGCCGTTTCAAACACATCAAAAGAGCTGGGTACTATTCTGATAGGCGATTATTGTGAGCAGCTTGGAAAAACACACGTTGTTATTTCCGATTATATTGAAGCAAAATATACTGACGCTTCTGCTTCTACGTTGACCTTCACTCATGAAACGTGGGACTACGTACATAAACAGCACGATATTCTTTATCCCAATAAAAAGATCATCGGCTGGCAGCATACTCATCCCAACTACGGCATTTTTCTTTCAAACTACGACCTTTTCATTCAGGACAACTTTTTCAATATGCCTTTTCAGGTGGCCTACGTCATTGACCCCATTCAAAATCTCAGAGGCTTTTTCCAATGGAAAAACGGAAAAACCGAAAAGCTTAAAGGTTATTATATATACGATGAGGTTGGCAAGGTCATAAAGATCGAGCAAAAGAGAGTTGATTCTCCTAAAAAAAGCACCGCTGCGGCACCCGGCAGGCTGATTACGGCACTTGTGTCGTTCCTATGTGTTGCAACCATTGTTCTCAGCGGCTTCGTTATCAATATAAACAAAAAATATAACGAGCAAATGAAACAGCAGCAGGCTGCGATCCTCAAGCTTCAGGAACAAGCGGAGATCATTGACGAGCAAAGCAGTACGATTAAAGATCTGCAGAGTCTTCTTACCGATGAGCCCGTTGATACTTCGGGCACAAACGTAGAGGGGCTCGTTGGCCGTGTCGAAAACAATGAAGCGTCAATTGAAGCACATGAAGAAGTAATACAGCAGGTCAAAAACCTTATAGGTGACGTTTCCGTTGAAGGAGAGGATAAGCTTGTCGGCTTTGTTTCTCATACAGTTGAGGCAGGCGACTCCTTGCTTAAAATCTGCAACGATTACGGAATAGATTATCATGGAACCGTTAATATCATTCTTGCACTCAACGGTATCAGCGATCCTGATTCAATATTTGTGGGTCAGATCATAATCCTGCCCATTATTCAGTAATAATCTATACCATGTTTTAACGAATTGAGTTTTACCCGTCAGATCGCTTTGGAGGATAACTCTTGGTACTCTTAAAAAGTGCTTAGCGTATCTTCATCGGGTCAAAAATAATGCCCTCTGTTTTTGAGACAGATAAAATAAAAAACCGACAAGCTTCAACTTGTCGGTTTTTTTATATACCAAAGAGAATTTCAAACAGACAAGTCTGCTTGAGGACTCTTTCAAAAAAATACTCCCAAGCAAAACGCTTGAGAGCTGGTCGAAGTGGCGAGACTTACCCATGCGAGTATAAACTTTGAATTCTCCCACAGGAGAATTCAAACTCGCGGCCTCCCCGGCTACGCCGCCGTTTGCGGTGCCCGAAATTCTTTGCTCGTCAAGACTTCGCAGAATTTCGACCGCTGCACCCAAAGAACCCTCCCTTTATCCGCCACAGGCGGCGGTCGGGTACTTTGCCCCAAAACTGGTACCCAGTTTCGTGTACTGGATAAGATGAAAAAATACTCCCAAGCAAAACGCTTGAGAGCTGGTCGAAGTGGCGAGACTCGAACTCGCGGCCTCCAGTACCCGAAACTGGCGCGCTACCAACTGCGCTACACCTCGAAATAATAGTTGAATATTAAATTTTGCACTCGCTATGAAAACACAAAGCGCCAGTTTCTCCGAAACTGCACCCTTCCAATATTTGATGTACATTGAAGTATAACACAAATTTATATGTTAGTCAACTGATTTTTAATAAAAAGATTTATGCTGTTGGCAGTATGGTTTTGGAAAGTTCTCTTTTATCGCTCTTGACAGAAAGTGCTCTCTCCTATATAATTTATATAGAATATTCTTAAATGAATTTGGAGAAGGCTATGGAAATGAAAAAGAAGATACCCGTAATTCTTGATACTGATATTGCGGGAGATATTGATGATACTTGGGCGCTTGGTTTTTTGCTTCGCTGTCCCGAATTTGACGTGAAGCTTGTTGTTACTGCTCTTGAGAGCAGACAGGCTCCTTTGGCAAGAGCACAGATAACCGCAAAGCAGATCGAAGAATCCGGATACAAGGGAATTGCTGTCGGTGCAGGCATTGCTTCCGTGGATTATCTTGATGATCTCGGCGGTTGGGGCAAGAATTACGATCTTTCAAAGTACGAAGGCGGTTTTTACGAAGACGGCGTTCAGGCTATGATAGACACTATTATGGCATCTGACGAAGAAGTTCTTCTTCTTTGCATGGCACCTCTTACGAATATTGCCGAAGCCTTGAGGCGTGAGCCTCGCATTGCCGAAAAGGCGAGAGTGATTTCCGTAATGGGTTCGATCTACAGCGGTCACAACCTTGACAAGATCGAAAGACAGTCCGACTATAACGTAA
>JAZSLF010000108.1:0-9574 GCA_045535205.1 Eubacteriales bacterium | reverse complement strand
CCGCTTGGCCTCCGACTTAGCTTACACAAGCTCTCTGACCACGGTTTTCCTTACCGGGATCGTTACAGCGTCTTCTGCTGTAGCTGCAAATAACAGCACCGCTTGAATGCACCATGAGGTGAGGCGGAGCACCGTCAACCTCAAGACACTTGGGAGTTGACCATGTCTTACCCTTATCATCTGAATATGTAATATAAACCGTGAAATCGGGCTGTGTTTTTCTTTCGTGAATACGGATAGCACCGAGAAGTCTGCCGCTCGGAAGCTCTATCATATGGGGTTCATGCATATTGTCAACGATAATATCGTCTCCGGGAGGAACCGTACCGGTATATTCCCACGTATATCCGCCGTCACAGCTTGTATAGACACAAATAGGGTTGGGAGCAAGGTAGTCGGGGTTCATGTATTTACCCATGTAAACGATAGTTCCGTCCTTGAGTGCAACAGGACCGTGGGGTGACGTTACGGGAACTACTATTTTGTCAGACCACGTTACACCGTAATCCTTAGACACCTTAACATAGGAACGTGCAATACCTTCTCCTTCGGGAAGGTAAGGCATACTGTTGGCAAAGCCGAGTGTTATCATCTTTTCGCCGGTACCGAACCATTCATAAGTCTGAATACCCGACCAGTCTGTATCGGGACGTTCATTAAACCATGAAATGATCATATTACCGTCGCCCCATGCATAGATACCTGTGTCACGGTCGTCAAGATAAGTATCGCTTACTACAACGGGAGGAGTCCATGACTTACCCTCATCAAAGCTTACATACATACAGCTCTTACCGCAGGGGTCAACGTGTGACATACGGAAGCCGGATGCTGCAGCAAAAAGTGTTCCTCTGCTGTCCTTGCAAACGCTGGGCCATCCGTGATATTTCAAAAATGACTCGTTGGTTTTATAAACCACGCCGTGTTCGACCTGGGGTTTGATTTCTTTCATACCATAATTCTCCTTAAATGAAAACTACTTAATTTTATTTTATTTATTAAACGAAAGTATTTTTGCACCTTCAAGAAGCTCAAGCATAGCACTGTCAATAACGGAGGCATACTTCCCCACCGCTTTCGTTGCAGAGGCGAATGCCTTGTAGCTTTTTTCATCAAGCTCATGGAGGTCGCTTCCGAGTGCAACGATTTTGCCTTCTTCGAGCCATTTCAGGCTGCATCTTTTGTTAGCGAAGCCCGAAAAAGCACCCGGATTGAGCTGTGCCTTGACATTGAGCTTCAAAAGCTGTTCAACGTATTTGGGCTTGTATCTGTCAACATGCGCCATTACAGGAATCAGATCCATTTCCGATATGGCTTCAACTGTTTCAAAGGTCACATCGCTCCACTTGGTAGTGGGCATTTCAAGAAGTATACACTTTGTACCGTATACCGCCAGCTTTTCAATTCCTTCCATTCGTTCGATACCGTCGCATACCAAAACCTCAGCACCAAGCATTATCTGCGGGTGCTGATTTGTAAGCTGTTGTTTCAAAAGCCTCGCACAATCTGTACGTTTTTCAAGAAAAAGTTCAACGCTGTCTCTCATCGGATAGAAATGGGGAGTTGCAACTACTCTTTGTATCCCGTATGATGCAATTATCTGCAACTGCTTCAGACTCATCTCTATTCCCGTAGATCCGTGATCCGCTCCGGGCAATATGTGTGAGTGAAAATCTGTGGTTACATTACATTTCACTTTCTTACTCTCTTTCAGTTGATAACAGACGCCAAAGCACTGCCGATTTAATACTCGGCATATCTTCCGTACTTTCCGTATTTTCCGTACTTGCCGTACTTTGCATATTTACCGTATTTTCCGTACTTGCCGTACCTTCCGCCGTACTTTCCGTACTTGCCGCCGCCCTTGGGATTTACGTCATTGAGAATAAACCCTATAATATTGGCATCGGTCTGCTCCATAAGAGAAACAGAATGGCGAAGGCTTCTGTCATCATCCATTCCCGAACGGACCACAAACACATATCCCGTTACCACGTCGGATAATACCGTCGCATCGGTTACAAGTCCTATAGGAGGAAGGTCTATAAATATTACGTCGAAATGATTTTTAAGAAACTCAATGAATTTCCCCATTCTCTCAGATGCAAGAAGCTCTGTGGGGTTAGGAGGCATACCGCCTGCGGTTATTATCTGCAGGTTCTCGTATGCCGTTCTTTTGAGACATTTATCCACAGCATTATCACTGCCTGCAAGAAGCTCACTTATACCGAAGCCTCGCTCCATTCCGAACACCTTGTGTATAACGGAGTTTCTGAGGTCGCAGTCTATAAGAAGCACCTTTTTATTGAGCTGTGCAAAGGATATGGCAAGGTTTGATATTATGAGACTCTTACCGGAATTGGCAAAGCTGCTGGTTATCCCGTACACAGGGCAGGCATCGCCCTTGGAGGTATAGAACATATTTGTTCTCAGCGTTCTGAAAGCCTCGTTCATCGCAAAAGGAGATCTGTCACTCAAAAGCTTTCCCGTATAATTCTTTTCAACTATTACAGAAGGCATAGTTTATTTATCTCCTTTCTTGTTCTTCACCTTACTCTTGCTCTTGTCAGAGCCGTCGAGTGCAGTGATTGAAGGAATTATTCCGATGATGGGGTATGTGAACTGTCCTTCAATATCCTCTTCGTCATAAATGGTAACATCAAGGATCTCTGCAAGGAAAAATACAACGAAGGAAATAAGTGCTCCGGCAAAAAAGCCGATTATAACGTTACGGCTGAGACCCGTATCGTTTGCTTCCGTCGCCAATTTGGGATTGTCGATTATCTTAACGCTTCCCGCTTCAATAACACGCACGATCTCCTGAGGTGCCACTACGACTATTGCGTTGGCTATATTAAGTGCAACCTCGGGATTCGGGTCGGTTACCGTTACGGAAAAGGCTTCCGTATCGTTGAGGGAGGTCGCCTTTAAATTCTTTCTGATCTCTTTGGGAGTATAGTTTACTCCTGCCATCTGTGCAACCTGTTCGAGCGTAGTATCACTTTGGATTATTACGATATAAGTGTCAACCAAGCTCTTAGCAACGGTAAGCTCAGCCTGTGTAATACTGTTTTCCTGTGTCGCATGCTTGGCATTTACGTAAAGTTTTGCCGTCGATGAATATTTAGGCGTTATGAGAAACACACTCAATATACCGACAAGTATTGCCGCAAGTATGCCAATGGCAATTATCCAAACAAGACGTTTTCTGACTATGCCAAAAAACTGTTCGGGATTTATCTCTCGTCTGTTATCCATTCCTGCTCCTTATTTATACGCACACATTTATACGCACACGTGCGTATATCGATATTAAAGATACTTTCTGACGATAGCTTCCATTTCGGGAAGCTTTTCATCCATGTCAGCAATAAGCTTCAGCTGATTTCTTGCTCTGTCAAGATTGTGTGTGGGATAGTGGATCTTAAAGTACGTGTCACCGTTCAGGTAGTCGCCCAAAAATCTTACGCCGGTCTCATAGGTCATGAGATATGCACCCATGGGAAGACCCAATACCTCTGCTTCAGTCATAGTGGGTCTGAGCTCTTCAAGAAATCCTTTTACAAAGATCTCAAACAGCTCAAGGTCCATATATACTTTATCAAGATCTGTTTCATCTTCCCTTGCACTTGACGCACCGAATCTTATTGCATCACCGAAGTCGTAAAGAAGACTTCCGGGCATAACTGTATCAAGGTCAATAACGCATACACCGTCACCTGTCTTCTCGTCGAGAAGAACGTTGTTGAGCTTGGTATCATTATGCGTTACGCAAAGCTTGATCTCGCCGGATGCAATTCTGTCGAGAATATAGGAGCACTTCTCTTTCTTGGAAAGTGCAAATTCTATAAGATCGGAAGCTTCTGCGGCACGTCCCAGCTTATCATCCTCAACAGCCTTTTTAAAGTCATTATAACGGGACACGGAGTTGTGGAAGTTGGGAATAGTTTCATGAAGCGTTTCTGCGGGATAGTCTGCAAGCTGTGTGAAGAAATGACCGAAAGCAAGGGCAGACTTATAGAAGGTATTTTTATCTGCTTCGTTGAGAGATACTACTCCGTCAATAAACAGATATGCTCTCCAATATCCGCCTTCCTCATCAATATAATACTTGTCACCGTTTTTCGTAAGAATTATTTTACGAACTTCTCTGTCGGGATCTCCGCCGTCGGCAATTACCTTCTTCTTTACGTGCTCACAAACACCGTAAATATTTGCCATGAGCTCTTCGGGATTTTTAAAAATGTTAGTGTTTACTCTCTGAAGAATATACTTTGTGTCCGTATCCTTGCACTGTACGAAAAATGTATCGTTGATGTGTCCTGCGTTACAACGCTCAAAGGACACAGGTTCTGCTGTAAGATCAAAAGCGGCTGCTGCCGTCATAACAAACTTTTCGGCTTCTGACATAATAATCCTCCAAATAAGTACCATCAATACGGTACATAAATATTCATTTTATTTTACAACATTATATCGTAATTGTCAAGCACACAAATGACATAATACTGAATAATTAATACAACAAAAGCACTCTTTTTCATTTTAATATTACCGTTGACATTTATCTCTTAATGTGCTAATCTTTTATTAAAATGATACGTAAAATGCATTTAAAATTTTTTTATTTTTTCAAAAAAATATGTGACCTTATGCACACGTCATTCGTATTCTTTACAGGAGGCAATAAGCTTGGAACTCAAAAAAAGCAAAAAAAACAGCTTCATTTCAGCTCATGTTCCCGAAACGGCAAGCGTTGAGCTTGAAGATATTTATGAAAAATATTCAGATATGCTTTTTCGCCTTGCACTCTCACATTCCTCCTCAAAAGAGGATGCAGAGGATGCGGTTCATGACGTGTTTGCCACGGTACTGAGAGGTAAAATTCTTTTTCTTAATGAAGAACACAGAAAGGCTTGGTTTATTCGGGCAACGATAAACAAATGCCGTGATATATTGAGAAAAAACTCCGTTCGCTCTCATGCCGCACTTGATGAAATAGGCGATACTGCGGCAGAAAAGGAAGAAGAAAATCCGGTCATCGAAGCACTTCGTAAATTACCGGATAAATACAGAGCTGCTGTTGAGCTTCACTATCTTGAGGGATATTCTGTGGAGGAAACGGCGGAAATACTGAGGCTTTCTCTCTCTGCGGTAAAAATGAGACTTTCAAGAGGCAGGCTTATGCTCCGGGAAATACTGGAAAAGGAGGGCCTTTGAGTCTTGGACAAAAATATAATTGACAGCTACCTAAGTGTTAAAGCACCGAGTTCATTGAAAACGAGACTTGACTGTCTCGACACGGTGCAGAAGCCTCAAAAGGCTTCAATGAGAAAAAATCTTCTCCGTACCGTTTCTTCCGGTATTGCCGCTTGCTTTCTTATAGCCGTCGTTCTGACTCTCGCACTCAGAACAGGCAAAACCGATGTGAACCTGACCTACGGTGACACGGTCATAGGAGAAACTCCCGTTGCTCTTACGATCGGTGAGACAGCTCCCGCCTCATTCGGAATGAGAAGTATAAATTACAGCGGCATTCCCTTTGAGCTTTCCCTTGGCGGTAAAAGTAAGGTGTCCGTTTCCGACGGGACACTATACGTTTTTAATGCAAAGACCGAAGAGCTTGTCTCCGTTGTAACGGATATAACTCTGTCCGAAGATGCACTTGTACGCTGGGATATTTCCGGAATTGATAATACCGGATCCGCACTTTCGGTGGAAGCAAACGGCGAGACCTACGTTTATTTATTGACTTTTGAGAACGGTGAATATTACATTTGCCTGAGTGACTGAAAACAAATCAAGTTAAGCTCCGATACATATCGGAAAAAATATTTTTAAAAAACAGGAGAACAAAAATGAAAAAGATTATCGCACTTCTTATGGCAGCTATTATGGTATTTGCACTTGCAGCATGTGCAAAGACTCCCGAAAACACAGACGATCCCGCAGCTGACGAAAACATTCCCGCAGACAGCAACGATGTTGCAGGTGAGCTCGAAAACGTTGAAGACGAAAATGTAGCAGAAAACACAGGCGATTTTGCAGGTGCTCCCGAGCTTGACGGCGAAGGTGAAGCAGTTGAGGCCGAAGGTGCAGCCAAGGTTCTTGCTGACATCTGGGCAGCTTTCCCCGAAGATCAGAAGTTCGCTATCGCAGGCGGTGACATGAACAACGCAACAATGGATGCTCCCGGTAAGTACGACATCACTCTCACAGAAGATATGGACGTCGCTCTCGGTCTTCCCGCTTCTGAAGCTGCTAACATTGACGATGCAGCATCTCTCGTTCACATGATGAACGGTAACACATTCACAGGCGCGGCTTACCACCTCACAGAAGGTACTGACGCTGATACTTTCGCAAACGCAATCAAGGCTAACCTTGCTGACAGACAGTGGATGTGCGGCAGGCCCGAAGTTCTCATGGCTATCAAGTATGACGGCTATGTAATCACAGCCTTCGGTACAAAGCAGAACACAGATAACTTCAAGACAGCAGCTCTCACACTTGAAGGTGCAGAGGTTATTTTTGAAGAAGAGATCACAGAGTAATTTACACTACGGGGTGCGAGGTAAAGCCTCGCACCCTTCACCTATTTTTTGAGAGGAAAAACAAATGCTTTTTTCAAGTATTCCGTTTTTATACTATTTCCTTCCTGCCGTACTGATCTTGTATTTTGCAGTACCGAAAAAGCTGAAAAATACAGCACTTCTTTTATCAAGTCTGTTTTTCTACGGTTGGGGTGAACCGAAATACGTATTTCTTATGGCGGGAACAATTCTTGCCGCTTACGTTTTCGGACTTCTTATAGAAAAATACAAAAGCCGTATGGCAGGAAAAGTGCTGACCTTCATTTCCGTTGCCATAAGCCTTTCCTTCCTTTTGTACTTCAAGTATACGGACTTCTTTATTGAAAATTTCAACAGAGCCTTCGGTACCGATATAGCTCTTCTGAGAATTGCACTTCCCGTGGGAATAAGCTTTTATACGTTCCAGATAATAAGCTATACTGTTGACGTTTTCAGAGGTGAGCCTGCACAGAAAAACATAATAACCCTTGCGGCTTACGTTGCCATGTTTCCTCAGCTTATTGCAGGTCCCATTGTCAGATATTCCGATATTGCAAAGCAGCTTGTTTCAAGAGAACACAGCTTTCAGAAGGCAGGAGAAGGTGCACGCCGTTTCATTTTAGGTCTCGGCAAAAAAATACTTATTGCAAATCAGCTCGGTGAGCTTTGCGATGTATTCAGAGCATCAGGCGAAAAATCAGTTCTTTTCTTCTGGCTTTACGCCATAGCTTATGCGCTTCACGTTTATTTTGATTTTTCGGGCTACAGCGATATGGCTATCGGTCTCGGTAAAATATTCGCTTTTGATTTTCTCGAAAACTTCAACTATCCTTACATTTCCGCAAGTGTTTCGGAATTCTGGCGCCGTTGGCACATGTCCCTCGGCTCATGGTTCAGAGATTACGTTTATATTCCGATGGGCGGTAACAGAGTAAATATACCGAGACACCTTTTCAACATTCTTGTTGTATGGATGCTGACGGGCTTCTGGCACGGTGCTTCATGGAACTTCATTATCTGGGGGCTTTACTTTGCAGTATTCCTCACGATAGAAAAGCTTTGGCTGGGAAAGCTTCTCAAAAAGCTTAAAGGACTCTCCCACGTTTACGTACTTATTACAGTCCTTATAAGCTTTGTTATCTTCAATGCTCCCGATATGTCTGTTGCTTTCTCGGATATTGGCGGTCTTTTCGGTGCAGGTCAAATCCCTCTTGTTTCGGCAGAAGCTCTTTACTGTCTCAAGGACTACGGCGTGCTTCTTATAATCGGTATTGCAGGAGCAACACCTATAGTCAAAAAGGTATTTTTGAAGATGTGGGACATTAAGCCTTTAAAGGCTGTTCTTACAGTTTGTGAGCCCGTTTTCCTTTTAGCTCTTCTCGCCGTTATGACTGCATATCTTGTTGACGGCTCCTTCAATCCTTTCCTTTATTTCAGATTCTAAGCGGAGGTACTTTTATGAATAACAAAATAAAAAATACAGTTATATGTATCTCCCTTGCCCTTTTCATTTTCATTTTCGCTCTTCTCTGTCTGTTTCTTCCCAAGGAAGAATACTCCGACAGCGAACGCAGACATCTTGCTAAAATGCCCGAAATTACTGTAGAAAACATTTTCAGCGGCAAATTCATGAGTGAATTTGAAAAGTATTCCACCGACAACTTCCCTTTCCGAGATGCTTTCAGAACTATAAAGGCTTACTGTGCTCTCGGCGTTTTCAACAGAGGTGACAACAACGGAATATATATTCACGACGGATATATATCCTCTGTGGAATATCCCATGAACGAAGGCTCTCTCGACTATGCGGCTTCCCGTTTCAAGTACGTATACGATAATCTTTTGACAGACTCAAACAAGGTATATTTTTCATTAATTCCCGACAAAAATGCTTTTATGGCATCAGACAGCGGACATCTTTCAATGGACTATGAAGCTTTTGAAGATTCATTCGTTGAGAGAATTGATTTTGCAGAGTATATTAAGATTTCGGATCTTTTATCACTCGAAGACTTTTACAGAACCGACACTCATTGGAAGCAGGAAAATATTACTGACGTTGCCGACAGACTTTGCTCTGCCATGGGTACTGTTTCGGGAAATAACTTTACGGAAAACATCCTTGACAATGATTTTTACGGTGTTTACAGAGGGCAGGTAGCTCTGCCCGTAAAGCCCGACACAATAAAGTATCTGACAAGCCCGACTCTTGACGGCTGCAAGGTATTTGACTATCAGAACAGCTGTGACTCATTCGTTTATGATATGGACAAGGCGTACGGCAAGGACCCTTACGAAATGTTCCTTGCGGGCCCTCTCTCCCTTGTGACCGTTGAAAACCCCGAAAACACCGATGGCAAAAAACTTATCATGTTCAGAGACTCTTTCTCCTCAAGCCTTGCTCCTCTTATGATCGAAGGCTACAGCGAAATAGTTCTTATAGATATAAGATACATTCAGCCCGATATTGTAAAGCGGTTCGTAAACTTTGAAAATGCAGACGTGCTCTTTATTTACAGCACTATGGTGCTTAACAATAGCGAGACGATTAAGTAAGGGAAAATTAAACATGGGGACTTTCTCGTGAACCCCAAATGTTCATAAGAACATTTGAGGACCCCTCATGAAAAAAGTCCCCATACCCCAAAAACTTTTTTGGCGGTTCAAGGATTTTCAAAAAAACATATTCTACTCTTAACGGCGGTATGAAGATTTACAAAAAACATGTAAGTCCTTCATACCGCCGTTGGTATAATATATTTTAGTTTTCCATAACCCGTTTTAAAGTTTAAAAAGGGGTTTGGGGGAAACTTTTTTCAAAAGTTTCCCCCAAGTAATCCTACTTCTTTGCAGGAAACTCAGTGATGATACCTGCGATGTATTTTCTGACAAGAAGAACATCGGTAATAGTAACTCTGCCGTCACCGTTTACATCTGCCGCATCAGCATTTAATCCATTGTCGATAATTATACCCGCAATATACTTTCTGATAAGAAGTACG
>JAZSLF010000098.1:0-14131 GCA_045535205.1 Eubacteriales bacterium | reverse complement strand
ACCGTGAGCTTGCAGACAGCATTTGCAAAAGTGTCTTCAGAAGCTTCAATGACGTAGAATGGAACGCAGAAAAATTTGCGGCTGCACGTGAACGGCTTATCAGAGAATATGAAAAATGCTCATATTAACACAAAACAAAGGGCGATGACCATAACGGCCATCGCCCGATTTTGTTTTTATAAAAAGCAAATTTATTCTACAATTTCCATAGTATCAATCTCTAATTTCCAATCGTCTTCTGTGGAAACAATCTTAACAATCATGTGAACTCGCATATCAGTTTACCACAAATTGCTTGAAAACACAACAAAAAAAGAAAAAACTCACCTAAAAGGAGAGAAAAGAGAACTACACGTCACTTGGCGGCAACTTGAGACCCTCTTATTAAAAATAAAAAGCACCAAAAAACTTAATGGTTCCGGTGCTTTATATCATTTATTCTCTTTTGCTGTATTAAGTGTTGAAATAAGAATCTTTTTAATTTCAAGGCAATCTTGAAGAAGGGAGTCGCCTTCTTTTTTCGTTATATATTCCGATAAAACAAGAAGTCGAAGCCAATACTCCGTTTCGGCAGTTTCTTTAAGCGATATTTGGAGTTTTGCGATAAAATCCGGCTTACTTATACCGTATATTGCTTCATTGGCATTTGCACCGATCGAAGTAGCACTGCGAACGATCTGTTTTGCAATTATCGTTTCTTTCTTTTCTTTGGTGAGGTACTTATGAAGCTTTACGATTCGAGCGGCGAAAAGCAAGGCTTTGTCAAGTAATATACTATTTTGCGCCATGATAAAACTCCTATTTAGATAATAGATAAAAGATAACAGATAATAGAGAATAGTTGAAGCGGCGATGAGGCGCAAACTATCTTTTATCTATTCAATATTATCTATTATCTTTTATCTTAGGCGAGTTTACCTCGCCGCTTCTGGCACCCCCAGCGGGAATCGAACCCACAACTAACCCTTAGGAGGGGTTTATTATATCCATTTAACTATGGGGGCGTATTTCTCCGCTTTTCAGCGGAGGTTTATCAGTCAAGCTTTGCGTATGTTTTTGCGGTAAAGGAATCGCATTTAATTATAAATCTTTCGTGTTCGCATTCTCCGATAAGTCCCTTTTCGTCGTATGCTTTTACTGAGAATACGAGTCTTCTGCCGTCCACTTCTTCAAGGGTACATTCGGCGGTAACTGTCATTCCTACGGGAGTTGCCGCAAGGTGCTTTACGTTTACAAGTGTACCTACTGTGGAAAGCCCTTCGTCAAGATGGGGCTGAACTGCGCTGTAGCAGGTCTTTTCCATAAGAGCTATCATTGATGGGGTCGCAAACACACGGAGAGTTCCGCTTCCCATTGCTGATGCAGTATTTGTTTCGTTTACAGATACGGTTTCCGTATGCTTTATACCTTTTTCCATTGTGCACCTCTCAGTTTTACAGTATATGAAGTATAACATATACGAAGGTGCTTTTCAAGTATTTTTTCAAAAACTATTTAGTGATTTATATGTAGTTTGGTGTTGACTTGACTTTTAAAAGGTTATATAATAAACGTAGATTAAAATATTATATTGGAGTTTGACTATGAAAAATAACGTTGAAAGAGGCGGTATCAGCGTTGAAGCCTCTCATATATTTCCCATAATTAAAAAATGGCTCTATTCCGACAAGGAGATATTTCTCCGTGAAATAGTTTCCAATTCATGTGATGCGGTTACAAAGCTTCGCAGATTAATTTCACTCGGAGAAGTCAAAAATATTGAAGATGCAAATTTCAAAGTAAAGGTGACTCTTGACAAGGATGCAGGTACTATTACTGTTTGCGACAACGGTATCGGTATGACTGCCGATGAGCTCAAAAGATATATTTGTCAGATAGCTCTTTCCGGCGCTCTTGAATTCATTGAAAAATACGAAGGTGACGGAGATTCCTCCGGTATTATCGGCCATTTCGGTCTCGGCTTCTATTCCTCATTTATGGTAAGCTCTACAGTTGAGGTTATCACAAAGTCATATACCGGTGCTCCTGCAGTAAGATGGGTATGTGCTGATGCAGGTGAATATGAAATAGAAGAAAACTATGAGGCGGACGAGCTTTTCGACGACAAGGGTACTGCGGTTATCATGCACATCAGCGATGAAGGCAAGGAATTTCTTGATGCTTCCGCTTTGCGTGATATTCTTGATAAATACTGCGCATTTATGCCTGTTGAGATATACTTTGACGACGGCGAAGAACACAGCTGTGACTGCGGTGACGAAGAATGTGAGCACGAACACGAGGAAAAACCTGTCAATGACACCTGTCCTCTTTGGCTGAAAAATCCTTCGGAATGTTCCGAGGAAGATTACAAAAAGTTTTACACAAAGGTATTTCACGATTTCAGAGAACCGCTTTTCCACATTCACATAAAAGCGGATTATCCCCTTAATTTCAAGGGTATTCTCTACTTCCCCAAGATCACAAACGAATTTGAGGGTATTGAAGGGCAAGTAAAGCTTTATTACAATCAGGTTTTCGTTTCGGACAACATAAAAGAAGTAATTCCCGAATATCTTTTAATGCTGAGGGGTGTTCTTGACTGTCCCGAACTTCCTCTGAACGTTTCAAGAAGCTATCTCCAGAACAGCGGTTACGTTACAAAAATCTCTGCTCATATCGTAAAGAAGGTTGCAGACAAGCTGAACTCCATGTTTACAAATGACAGAGAAGGCTTTGAAAAACTTTGGGGAGACATCAAAACTTTCGTTGAATTCGGCTGTATACGTGACAGAAAGTTCTACGACAGAGTCAGAAATTCTCTGCTTATGAGACTTTGCGACGGCTCTGCGGCTACAATTGACGAGTATCTTGAAGGTGCAAAGGATAAGCACGAAAAGAAGATATATTACACTTCCGATAAGACAAAGCAGGCATCATATATCTCCATGCTTGAGGCTGAAGGCATAAAGGTTGCCGTGCTTGACAAATTCATTGACTCACAGTTTATAAATGCCGTTGAAATGAACGAGGCGGGTGTCAAATTCTGCAGAGTTGACTCTGAGCTTGCCGATGCGGTAAAGGGTGACGGCGAAACGTCGGAAATAGCTGCTGTTTCCGATATATTCAAGGGCATTATTCCCGAAAGCACAAAGATCGTTTTCGAAAATCTGAAAGATACTTCCGTTCCCGCTATTCTTAATATCAGCGAACAGTCACGCAGAATGGAAGATATGATAAAGATGTATTCTGCTATGGGCGAAGATGCTCCCATGAGCTTCCCCACAGAAGCTACTCTTATTATCAACTGTGAAAACGCTCTTATTAAAAAGCTTGAAAACTCTGAAAGCGAAGAGATAAAGGGAAAGATTGCAAAGCATATTTACGATCTTTGTCTTATCAGTCAGAGAGGACTTACAGCCGAAGAACTGAGCAGTTTCCTTTCCGACAGCTATGATATTCTTTCAATGCTTTAAGAATGAAAACGGATATTAAGCTGCTTAAACAGCTTTTGGGAGAAAGATTTTCCGTTGTTCATTTTGACGTGACGGAGTCTACCAACGCAGCTCTCCTTGAAGCTGTCAAAAAAGACGATGCCGACGTAAACACCGTTTATATAGCAGACAGTCAAAGTGCAGGAAGAGGACGGCTGGGCCGCAGCTTTTCTTCAAACGAGGGCGGTCTGTATATGAGCTTTTGTACGGGAGATGTTGAACATTCTCTTTCAACAGTCATTTGCGGTGTTGCCGTCTGCATGGCTCTTGAAGAAGCAGGATTTCCGCCGAAGATAAAGTGGGTCAACGATATACTTATCGGCTCAAAAAAGGTGTGCGGTATTCTTGCTCAGTCTGTGGGTGACGGAAAGAGGGCGGTTATCGGAGTCGGTCTTAATCTGTTAAAAAAAGCCATTCCCGATGAGCTTTCAGACATTGCCGACGGTCTTGACTCTTATTCCGACAGCATTCCCAAAAAAGAAATTCTTGCATCATCAATTATTTTAAATTATATGAAACTGTCCGAGTCTTTACCGTTGGGCAGAGACAGCATTGTTTCCGCTTACAGAAGCCGCCTTGCCATGCTTGGAGAATGGGTCACCGTTCTTCAAAGCGGCATTACTGTCAGAGTTTGCGACGTTGACAGTACGGGTGCTCTTATAACGGAAACTCAAGACGGAAAAATTCTTACCTTAAATTCAGGTGAGATATCAATAAGAAAAACTATTACCGAAAAGGGAGGCAATATGGAAAACTACAAAATTCAGTATGAAAAATGGCTTGCGAGCGACAAGGTATCCGAGGAAGTCAAAAATGAGCTTCGCTCACTCAGCGAAGAAGACATTAAGGTGCGTTTTTCAGAATACATGAGCTTCGGAACTGCCGGTCTCAGAGCTGAAATGGGTGCAGGTACTGCGTTCATGAACACCTACACGGTTGCCCACGCAACAATGGGCCTTGCGGCTCTTATATGTAAGCTTGGTGATGAAGCGAAAAACAGAGGTGTTGTTATCGCTTACGACAGCAGAAACAATTCCGCAGAGTTCTCCGCAAGATGTGCAGAAGTTCTTTCTGCCGAAGGAATCAAGACCTATCTCTTTGAATCACTCCGTCCCACTCCCGTTCTTTCCTTTGCAATAAGAGAGCTTGGATGTGTTGCGGGTATCAACATTACTGCTTCCCACAACCCCAAGAAATACAACGGTTACAAGGCGTATTTTGAAGACGGTGCACAGCTTTCTCCCGACAATGCAAAGACCGTTTCAGACGCAATTGCCAAAATAGACATTTTTGACGGTGTTCCCACTCCCGATATGGCAAAGCCTGAGCTTATCATATCCGTAGGTGCTGATCTTGATGAAAAATATCTTGAAAAGGTTCTTGCAGAGGCTGTTAATCCCGATGCTATTCCTGCAGTTGCAGACGAACTTAAAATAGTTTACACGCCCCTTCACGGCGCAGGTACAGTTCTCGTTCCCGAAATGCTTCGCCGTGCAGGTCTCAAAATGCTTTATCCTGTTGAAAGCCAGATGGCTCCCAACGGTGATTTTCCCACAGTCGTATTCCCCAACCCTGAATTTCCTGCTGCCTTTGAAGAAGGCATCAAGGTTGCCGAGAGTGTTGACAGCGACCTTATCGTTGCAACCGACCCCGATGCTGACAGAGTAGGCGTTATGGCAAGAGACAAAAACGGGGAATTTAAGTGCATCACCGGTAACCAGATGGGTGCTCTTATTCTCGACTACGTCATCACAGCCTTCAAGGAAAGCGGCAAGATGCCCGATCTGCCTTACGCAGTTAAAACTATAGTTACATCCGAAATGGCGGCTGAGATATGCCGTTCCAACGGTGTAAAGATGTATAATGTTCTCACAGGCTTCAAATTCATCGGTGAAGTTATCAAAAATCACGAAGAAGCGGGTGAGGGTACGTTCCTTCTCGGCTTTGAAGAAAGCTACGGCTACCTTAAAGGCACGTATGCACGTGACAAGGATGCTGTTGTCGCTTCACTTCTTATCTGCGAAATGGCGGCTTTCTACAAGGCTAAGAACATGACTCTTTCCGACGCACTTGATGCTCTCTTTGTCAGATACGGCTTCTTCCGTGAAAGTGTTACAAACATTACCATGGACACACCTGACGGCAAGGAAAGAATGGCAGCTATGATGGCTTCTCTCAGAGAAAACCCCATTACTAAGCTCGGCGAAAAGGAGATCGTTGAATTCCGTGACTATAAAAGCGGAAAGGTGATAGATCTCAAGACAGGTGCTGAAAGTGAAACCGGTCTTCCCTCCTCTGACGTTCTTTACTATGTGACCGAAACAGGCGACGTTGTGGTCGTCCGTCCCTCCGGCACAGAACCTAAAGTAAAAATATACGTTCTCACAAGAGGCGAGACCGACGAAGGTGCTCTCGCAAGTGCAGACGGCTGCCTGGAAGAAATCAAAAAGATCATGGTTGGCTGACCTGTTTTCTGATATTTTGTGCGGCATACTCCTTTATAGTGTGCCGCATTTTTATGTGGGAAACTTTTTTTCAAAAAAACTTATTTTTTTATAAAAAAAGTGTTGACAAATGGAATTTTACATGATATACTTATCAAGCGTTCGGTTGAGAACACCACGCAAAATGGCGGAATAGCTCAGTTGGCTAGAGCAATCGGTTCATACCCGATAGGTCGTGGGTTCAAGTCCAACTTCCGCTACCATGGCGAAGCGGAAGTATCTGCCGAGCCATATGGCCCGTTGGTCAAGCGGTTAAGACACCGCCCTTTCACGGCGGTAACGGGGGTTCGATTCCCCCACGGGTCACCAAAAAAGAAAAAGTCACACAATCCTGTGCGACTTTTTCTTTTGACAACCACCCAAAACTTTTTAAATACGGCCCGTTGGTCAAGCGGTTAAGACACCGCCCTTTCACGGCGGTAACGGGGGTTCGATTCCCCCACGGGTCACCAAAACAAAAAGCACTTCTCTCGAAGTGCTTTTTGTTTTGCTGAACCGTGATCTGATGGGGAATCGAAAGGACGGTCACATGCCGTAGGCGTGACAAAAATAGTCCGGGGGACTATTTTTAAGTCCGTCGTGCTTACCGGTAGAAACGGCAAAGGAGCCCAAACGACCGTGAGCGCCGAAATGCATTTCGGCAAGACCGAACAAGTCTCTGTAGACCCCCATGATCTGACGGGGAATCGAAAGGACGGTCACATGCCAATAAAAACCGTAAAATATAATTACCCTTGACACTTTATATAAACAATGATAAAATAAAGTGATTTCAGGTCGATCAAACATTGAAAGGAGAAGCGTATGGATACCGTTGTACTTATACCTGCATACAAGCCGGATATGAGACTTTGCACTCTTGCTGAAAGGCTTTGTACAGACTATAAGGTTCTTATAGTTGATGACGGCGGCGGGGCTGCTTTTGATGATGTTTTTTCTGCTTGTGACAGCTTTGCAACAGTTCTTCGCTATCCTGTCAATAAAGGGAAGGGCGGTGCTCTCAAGTACGGCTTTTCAAAAATTTCAGAGTTGTTTCCCGATGTTAAATATGTAGTGACTGCCGATGCTGACGGTCAGCATACTCCCGAAGATATTGGAAAGGTTGCCGACAGGCTGAGAGAAAAAGAAGGGCTTGTACTCGGCTCACGTGCTTTTGTCGGTAAAGTTCCGGCGAGATCCAGATTTGGAAATACGGTTACGAGATGGATGTTTGCACTTCTTTCCGGAACAAAGATCAGAGATACACAGACGGGACTTCGAGGATTTTCAACGAAATATCTCGGTGAGTTTTCGTCTCTTGACGGCGACAGATATGAGTACGAGATGACGATGCTCATGTATGCGGCGGAGCAGAAGATACCAATGCATGAGGTGGATATAGAGACCATATATGAGAATAATAATGAAACGTCTCATTTTAATCCCATAAAGGACTCTGTAAAAATATATTCAATAATGTTTAAATGCTCGACTGTTATGAAATATTTTGCTTCTTCCGGTCTTGCTTTCCTTATAAATTACCTGCTGTTTTTACTTCTCAGAACCTTTGTGTTTACGGGAGAAACAAATCTTTCTCTGCCTGGGCTTCTTGACAGTCTTGTGACATACGGACACCGCGAAATAGCTCTTGTTATAGCGTGGCTGGTCAGCTCCTTTACCAATTTTCTTGTAAACAGACGCTTCGTGTTTAAGTCAAAGGTGAATATAGCTAAGGCGGCGGCAGAGTATTACGGACTTGCGGTAGTTTCCTTTTTAATCAAGACGGTGCTTTTTGAGCTTTTTGTCCGTGTCCTTTCAATCCCCGAATGGCTTGCAGTTCCCGTTTCCGAGGCGGCTATGTACATAATAAATTACGTTGTTCAGAAGAAATTTATATTTAAAAAGAAATGATGAATCCCCCGTTTATACGGGAATCCTCCGTTTATACGGGGGATTTTTTATATCGCATAATTTGGTAATAATTTCCGTCTCCGTGTAATATAATTATAAAAAACATCGGAGGTTGGAAGATGAGTACAGATAAAATGAAAACGGCAGGGCAGTGCTCTGCAATTAAGATCGATACGTCTTTCGGACATGACGGAGGAGGCGACTTTTCGCTTCCTGATTATATGCCTGAGATACAAAGGCTTTTATACGTTGTACCCACAGTTTTACCTGAAACAAAATTTTTGTCGGGAAATACTCTTGAAATGGGAGGAAGCCTTACATATTCCGTAGTGTATCTCGGTGACGACGGAAAGCTTGCCTGTACTTCGTTTGTAAGCGAATACACCGCTGATACGGTGCTTTCTTCGCATATAGACAACGTTGGAGAGATCTTTACGGACTGCGAGATAGAAAATACTGCTTGCAGAGTTACAGGCCCCAGAAGCATAAATATAAAAAACCGCTTGCGTACAAGAGTTATGGGTGACGAGATAATGACGGATGAGAAGAACGTGCTTGACTTTGAGGATAAAAAGGCATCTCTTGATCTTGCGGCATCTGTTGAAAGACTCACCTGTGACACAAGGTCGATAATAAGAAAACACGGCATGACGACCGGTAGTGTAACCGGTGGACTTACGGTACGTGAGGGAGAAAAGCCTGTTCTTTGCACAGGCTCCCTTGGAGTTTCTCAAACAGAAGCGACTTCAGACGGGGTGAGTGTTCGTGGTGAAATATACGTGAAATGTCTTTTTTCGGATGGTGAGGTCAACGATATTTGCAAAAAGAACAAAATTCCTTTTGAAATAACAGTTCCCATAAACGATGCACCTTCTTCAGCAGCGTCACGGGCTTGGGGCAGGGTGGCATCTGTAAGCGTTTCTTCTTCCGAGACTGTGGGAGAGTTTGCTGTGAATGTGGAATACGATATGGAGGCGGAGAGCTTGTCTGAATGTGAGATGACTCTTTGCTCCGATGCCTATTCAACTGACGTGGAAAGCACCTGCGACATCAGAGAAGGTGATATTCTTGACGTAATATGCTTTGGCAACGGACAGCTCACCGTTACAAATGAAAGTGACGTGAAAAACAGTTCAGGAGAACTCAGAGTCTCCGACGTGGAGGCGGTATCTGGCCCATGTCAGATACAAAGTGTTGACGGGAAGCTTTATGTATCTGGCTCTTTGAAGGTCAAGGCTGTTTTGGAGGAGGGCGGAGAATATACGTGCTCTGAAAATGAGTTCCCTTATAAATATGAGCTCTCACCCCTTCGTCTTCCCGACGGGGCTGAGATGCAGAGCAGGGTAGTGTGTAACGTGTTGACGGCTTCCGGTAAGATCACGGGGGCAAAGCTTTTGTCTTCTGCGGAGCTTTCCTTCTGCTATGAAGTTCTTGAAAAGAAGCACAGCCGTTTTGTTACGGCAGTAAAGCTTGGGTGTGAGAAGCCCTGCGGAGCAGTCGGTTCGGGAGTTAAGGTGTATTATCCGCAAACAACGGAGAGAATATGGAATGTGTGTAAGAGATACCATGCGTCGAGAGGCCGTATACTCAAGGTCAACGGAATTGACGGAGATTTTGCAGAGGTCGGAAAGCCGATAATAATTTTTTAACATATAATAAAAAAGCTCCCCCTTTATTCAAAAAACGAACAAGGGGGAGCCTTTCTCTCAGTACATATACGGTTCAAGAGTAACTTCCGTATGGGGCATATATTCTTCTATAAAATTTTTCATTTTGTGTCTGCCGATAGGGTGACTGCTGTGAATGTTTATATGAGGTATACTCACTCTGTTGTCATACATCCAGACAAGCAGATCGTATCCGCTTTCGCCTGCACCGAGGTGATAGTCAAGGGATGCGTATTCAAATTCATGTCGTTCAAGCACAGAAATTGCTTCGTAGTAATTTCTGCAGCAGGCATATTCAATATCTTCGGGAAACGGTCTCATATCATCTAAAAAAAGCTTCATTAATATTATAGCTCCTTATTGTTTTTATAAATTCTATGAAAAGCTTTCCTCTTCTTCGTAAAGAAGCATAAGCTTTTCTTCAATGAGATTTTTCTTTTCTTCAAGCTCAGCGGCCTTCATATAGTCGGTTGCGGCAGGGCCGTAAAGCTCCTCGGTGACCTCGGAGAGCTCATTTTCAAGGGTCTCTATTTCTGAGAGCACCTTCTTTTTTCTTCTTTCTGCCTGCCTTGCATCTGCACTCTCTTTTTTGCGTTGCAGATATAATTCCTTGCCTGAGAGTTCTTTTGTACTCTCGCTTGAAGCGGCACTCTTTTTGCCGCTTTCTTCTGAAAGCTTTGCTTCCTCTCTCGCTCTTGAATAATCCTCGTAGCCGCCTATATAATTCTTTACTCCTCCGTCTGAAAGCTCAATTACTCTTGTGGAAAGCTTTTTTATGAAGTAACGGTCGTGAGAAACTGCAATAATGGTTCCGTCGAAGCCTTCAAGTGCGTTTTCAAGTGCCTCTCTTGACTGAATATCAAGATGGTTCGTGGGTTCGTCGAGTATAAGCAGATTCATGCCGGACAGGATGAGCTTGGCGAGAGTGAGCCTTGCTCTTTCCCCTCCCGAAAGAACGGAAACTGATTTGAAGGCATCCTCTCCTTTAAACATGAATGCGGCGAGAACTCCTCTGAGGTCAGCCTCCTTGATTTCGGGATAGGTGTCCCAAAGCTCGTCTATCACGGTTTTTGACATATCAAGATTTTGGTTCTCCTGATCGTAATAGCCGATGGTGACGTTGTAACCGAATTCATAGGTTCCTCCGCCTTGCAATTGTTTGCCGAGGAGTATTTTCAGCAGAGTGGACTTTCCCGTTCCGTTTGCTCCTAAAATAAACAGATGCTCCTTCTTTTTTACTTCAAAGGAAATGTCTGAAAACAGAGTCTTTTGACCGAAGGACATTTCCAGTCCTTTTACGGATAGAACGTCGTTTCCGCTTTCTCCGCTTTTGGTAAAGCGAAATCTTATGGCTTGCGGGGCATCCTTGGGACGCTCAGCCTTTTCCATTCTTGCTATAGCTTTTTCACGGCTTTCCGCCGCAATTATATTTCGCTCCCTGTTCCAGCGACGCTGCTGTTCGATATATGCTTCAAGTCTTGCTATCTCCTTTTGCTGAAGCATATATTTTTTCTCAGCGGCAGCTCTGTCGGCTTCCTTTTGCTTAACGTATTCGCTGTAGCTCACACCGTAGAGCTTTGCTCTGTGATGTTCAACGTCAAGGGTTTTTGTTGTAACCTTATCGAGGAAGTATCTGTCATGGCTGACGACGATAAGGGTCTTTTTATATGTTGAAAGGTGTGCTTCAAGCCATTCGAGAGTGTCTGTATCAAGGTGGTTTGTTGGCTCGTCGAGTATAAGAATGTCCGGTTCTCTGTAAAGAAGTCTTGCAAGGTTGAGCCGGGCTCTCTCGCCTCCGCTGAGGCTCGTGACGGGACGCTCGTAGGTGCTTTCGTCAAATCCGAGCTTTGCAAGGAGACTTTTGCATCTTGCTTTATAATGGAGACCGCCGTTTTCTATAAATTTTGCATTTGCTTCCGTAAATTCAACGGTGTATCTTTCAAGCTCTGCTCCCTGTGCGGTCTGCAGGAGAGCTTCAAGCTCGGCGATTCTGCTTTCGGCACGGCAAAGCTCGGGGAATGCGGCATACATCTGGGATATTACCGTGTTTTTAAATACAGTCGCTCCTTCGCCTTTTAAAATATTAAAAGTGTCATCCTGCTCCATCATTCCGACATTCGAGCTTTTTGCAAAATAGACGTTTCCGTCCGTTGCATCATATTTTCCCGTTATCAGTTTTAACAGAGTGGATTTTCCGGAGCCGTTGACCCCCACGATGCCGAGACGGTCGCCCTCCTCTATGGAAAAGCTGATGTCCTTGAGTATTTCTTTTGTGCCGACTTCAAAGGAAAGTCCGCTGACACTGAGTGCTATCATATGATAAGTTCCTTTTTACAGAAAAGCGGGCTGTATTTTGGGGTACAGCACGCTTTTGAATATTATTCGTTTTCGTCGTTAAACTTCATGGGAGGGATAACGATGTCGTCCTCGGGGTCATCTTCAAAGTAAAATTCATCTCTGTCCTCGGGATCTATTTTACTTGCATCAAACATGGTGAAAACGTCTTCTTTGGAGGCTGTTTTTGAAACGGCTTCTTTTTTTATTGGATTATTAACTTCGTCGTTCGTTTTATTCGTAATTACATCTGCTGCCGTGTCACTTTCCTCCGAGGTTTTTTCGGTATCGTTGCTTTCGGCAGGTTCGGATTTTTCAGCTTCGTTTTTTAAAGATACTGTTTCTTCGTTCTTATCCGAAGGCTCAGGCATGATGCAGGCGTATGGCACGTAGCTTCCGAAGATTATAACTGACATAAGCCAGAGAGCAACATTTGTTGCGGCTGTAAGTACGGTGTAGTTATATCCGCTTGAATTTATAATAAGCGTAGCGAGAAGGCTTATTGAAACAGCACCGCCTATTCCCGTTGAGAGAATAAAGCCTGCGGCGGTCTTTCTGCCGCATTCTCTGAAGCCGAATACGGTTCCGCACATTTCTATGTATCCTATAACCAAAGAGGTGCTCATAAGTATGGAGCAGCTTTTGATAGAACCGTTCATCGCAGTCTCAGTATTGAAATACACCTGTGCCGACATAAAGGTTATCATCAATGCGGGTGAATAAGAGAGAAGCTTAAGTGACGGAAATTTTGCGGGAAGGCCGAAGGCGTCTGCGAAAAACCAGAGTGCAGAGAGAAAGGAGAGAGCAACGAGGATGATAGATAGAAATTCTTTTCCTATAATAATCCCGTTTGACAATGACATATATCCGTAATATGCACAGAAGCATCCCGTAAGGAATGAAAAGAAGGTCTGTACAAATGAAAACGCTTCGGGCTTCTTAAACTCCGTTTGCTTACTTGCAAAGAAACGGACTGCACCAGCCAATATCAGTACGCATACCGCAACAGCACAAGCACCGTAAACCATGGGTGACGGCTTAAAGTGCTGTATTTCTTCGATGTAATCGAAATTCATCGCATAAAACAACAGAGCAGCACCGATAATTCCAAGTATAAGAGATGCCATTAATATAATAATGTAGGTTTTTGCTTTGCTTTTTTTCAAAACTGTCAACTCTTTTCTTTATATTGTAGGATTTCTCACAGTATATCATATATTTGTTCATCTATCAACGGGATTTTTTATATTTGTACATATTACACAAAAAACAAGGCGAAATTTTATTAAAAGTTCTATATTTGTATTGGTAATAATTTTATGGAAACCTATTGAAATTGTGTTATATATATGGTAGAATTATCAAGCATAGTGCGGTTTACATGAGAGGTTGCTGTCGCCAAATGTCACAGCGACAGGTAATTCGCGTGAAACCTGCTTCTGAAATGACGAAGCAGATGTACTCACACGGAGGTGTGAGGTATGACTCCGACGGTCCGGATTTGAGCCTGTAGTTACTCACGGTTCAGTATCCGGTTGATTTAAGGAGACATTGGAAACACCCGAGTGCGTGTACAATCCACTTGCTAATAATTATTAAGGAGGAAAACCAAGGTGGCAACAAGTGAAAAGATCAAAGTGAGACTTAGCAGCTACGAGCACACAATCATCGACGCAGCAGCAGCGAAGATCGTTGATATTGCGAAGAGAAACGGTGCGGAAGTATCCGGTCCCATTCCCCTTCCTACAAAGAAGGAGATCATCACAATCCTGCGTGCTGTTCACAAGTATAAGGACAGCCGTGAGCAGTTCGAACAGCGCACACACAAGAGACTTATTGAGATCCGTAAGCCCTCTAAGGAACTTGTAGAAGCGCTCATGAGCATCGAGCTTCCCGCAGGCGTTGACATAGACGTTAAGATCTAAGTCGCAAAATTCAAGCCAAACCCCGCCGTACAGAGCACAGTCCCGAAGTCGCACGACGACGAAAGGCAGCTTGATGACGGTAAGGTCACGTTGGTGCTGACGGGTGGCTCCCGAAATACTGAGATGCATCAACCAATAACCTTTAAATAGGAGATAAAAGAAATGAAAAAAGGAATTATCGGAAAGAAGCTGGGCATGACCCAGATCTTTGCAGAAAACGGTGAAATGATCCCTGTAACAGTGATCGAAGCCGGCCCCTGCTATGTAGTTCAGAAGAAGACAGTTGACACTGATGGCTACGACGCTGTACAGCTCGGTTTTGAAGACATCAGAGAAAA
>JAZSLF010000125.1:0-10753 GCA_045535205.1 Eubacteriales bacterium | reverse complement strand
GCAACGGGTATGAACGTACGTTGCTGCAAGACTCCCGCAACGAACTACTGGAACACACACGGTCCGTGGCCCGTTATCCATCATAACACAGCCCTCCTCCGTGAGATATTTGCCGAAAACGGCAACAAAAAGGATATTACCTTTATCAGCACAGGCCCTATCACAACTCTTTACTGTCTGTTTATTTCAGGCGCTGACAGCATAAGCGATATGACCGGCCGTGAGCTGTTTGTAAACAATGTATCATGGTATATGTGCGGCGGCGGTAACTTTGTAAACACAGGTGAGACCGAGCACAACTTCGCAGAAGACATTGAAGCTACTCTCTACGTTATCAACAATCTTACCGAAGTTCCCATGACCTTTGCGGGAAGCAACGTTGCGGGTCATATCTACACGGGAAGCGTTCTTGCTTCTTGTCCTGATGCTTGGGTAGTTAAGGGATGTTACTATCATCAGAATTACCAGACAGGCAACTATGCAAGAAACAGCTGGGACCTTGCTACTGTTTACTTCGGAGTTTACGGCGGCGCAGGTATGTGGCAGGAAAAGAAAGGTTATAACATTTCTGTTTACACAAATGGCGCAACTATCCTCTCCCCCGGCGGTGACAGAGGCTACATTGAAGCGATCGCTTCCGACGACGTTGTAAGAGGTGCATTCCATCGTGGAATGGTTCCCAACTGATAATTATTTCAAGGAGAATAGTATGAAAAAATTAATATGTTTAATTCTTACGGTTGTATTGCTTCTCGGTACCCTTTCGTCAACAGGTATCGTCAGCATTGCCGCAAATGAAGAAAACACGGTAATTACCGTGTTTGACAATGAAGCTGCCGCTTCTCAGATCGTTATGGGCGAAGCTGTTCAGAAGTATATCCTTGGAGATGCTGACGGTGACGGCATTGTAAACCCCAAAGACTCTATCGTACTCAAGCGATATCTTGTAGGTTCTCTCTACGAGATCAACCGTGCCGCAGCCGATACAAACGGAGACGGTGTGCTGAATTCCAAAGACTCCCTTTTTCTCAAGTTTATACTTATAGGCAAAATTGAAGTAAACACACTTTCATTCTATGCGGCGGCCTCCGCTTCCGGAAACACCGCGCATTATGACGAAATTGAAAATGCGGCTGCCGTTTCGGCTGACGGAACAATGCTCACAGCTAAGATCATTCCCGAAGAGCTTAAGGACGGCTATAACGCAAGTGACTACCGATATGCAGGTATCGTTTACAAGGCTGACTCAAAAGCGGCAAAGGGTGCTGTTTATGCTTCCGCTGACTCTCCTGTTAAAACGGAATATCTTGTTTATGCAGACGAAAGTTACCATGTGAAAATGGTAGACCTTTCCGAAAATGCAGGTTGGAATGGTGATATTTCCTCCATTTCCTACGATTTTCTCACCGACTGTTCAAGCGGGGACACAGTATATGTTGACTCGTTCATTCTTACAAACAGCATTGAAGCTCTTGAAGCTCACGCAACAGAAAGACTTCAGATAAGGAATTATAATGAGCTTCTTGCCGCTGACGGTTCAAGCGGTTCTGTTTCCGACACAGACTCCTTCAGCATCGTATTCAACAGCGAAGAAAGTCTTGTTGACATAGGAGCTCCCAACAACACGACATATTCCTTCAACACTTATGCAAGCTGTCTTGAGCTTGTAGTTGCAGGTGACAGAATCGACCCTCAGGTATATCTCGATCTTTCAACATATAATCTCAGCGCTGATGAATACAAATACGTAACTTATATCTACAAGACAAGAACTGATTCTCTCTATGAACGCAAGGGTGAGATATTCTTCTGCGCAGGTAACGTTGCAGGACCCACAGGCGGCTGTTCATATCAGTTTAAGCTGGCAGCTGACGGCAATCTTTATGCTGTCACAGTTGACGCCTCTTCACTCAAGAACTCTTACAACAAAACATATTGGAACGGCAAGGTTCATGGTCTGAGACTTGACTTTTTCCAGGATGCAACAGTAGGTGAATCCGTATTCGTAAAAGCAGTAGTCCTCAGCAAATCTGCAGCTGCCGCTGAAACAACAGCCGCTATGCTGACAGGTAAGCAGGGTGTAGGTACACTTGATGCCAAGGCTTCAATGGACTATTTGTACAAGGTTTACTCCAAAGACACCTCCGGTACTGAATACATTGAAAATGTTGACGGGGCCCTCGCTTTCAGATTTACAGGCGGTACGGTTGACAGATTTACAAAAGAACATCTTGCTACAAGACTCGGCAAATTCATCACAAGAAACGTAGGCACAATTCCCGAAGTCGAGGTTCTTGACGGATATGAAGCCCTCTACGATTCTTATGTTGATACCGAAAAGGCTGATGGTTACGTAACCTACAAGGTACAGGTTGAAGACAATTTCTTCATTCTGTTCCGTAAGACAGAATACAATATGAAGAAGATCATTCTTGACCATGACCTCGGTCCCGACTGTGACGATGCGGCGGCTATCTGTATAGCTGTCAAGGCTCACATGAAGGGTGAGATCAACTGTCTTGCAATTACCTCTTGTATGAATACTTCCATGAGTGCTTACGCAGGGGCAGCTGTCCCCCACTATCTCGGATGCAACGACATTCCCTTTGCATACAATAACGAGAGAAGCGCAACAGGTATGAACGTACGTTGCTGCGGCACTCCCGCTACACAGTATTGGAATAAACAGAGTGCATGGCCTACAATTTACTACAACACTCCTCTTCTTCGCGAAATCCTCGCAAATAACGGCGGAGAAAGAGATATTCTCTTTATCACTATCGGCCCCCTCACAACTCTTTACTGCCTGTTCAACTCTCCTGCTGACCAGTTCAGCGAACTGAACGGCCGTGAGCTGTGGGCGGCAAACGTAAGCCACTACGTATGCGGCGGCGGTAACTTCAGCCATCTCAATGATAACGAACACAACTTCCAGAACGACTTTGAAGCAACAAACGCAACAGTAAACACCATAACAGAGGTGCCTATGACCTTTGTAGGCGCCAACGTTGCAGGTACAATAATGTCAGGTGATCCCGTACTCAAGAACTGCTCTAACGACTGGGTACTCCGTCCTTACTATTACCTGCAGAGCTGGGAGCTTTACTACTGCCGTCAAAGCTGGGACCTTGCAACTGTTTACTACGCTGTTTACGGCGGAGCAGGTATGTGGCAGGTTAAATCAGGCTATGACGTAAAGGCTTGGACAAACGGCGAAACCATTCTGTCTCAGCCCGGCACAAGCAGTTTCATTGAACCTATCACCTCCGACTCATACGTTCAGGGTGTATTCAACGAAACGATGCAGCCTTATCTTAACTGATAAAATCGGATAAATACAAATCAAGCCCGAATGCTCACGCATTCGGGCTTGATTCATATTATAAGAAAAACAGCTTTGCGGCTACAGTCATAACAACGAGGAAAATAATGTTTATAACGGTAAACATAACAAAATATTTTCTTTTATGACCGGGGTAAAGAATATTAAACTCACTATATGTAATAAGACTGGCAAGAGAGGCTATGAGTGTTCCCGTTCCGCCGATATTAACACCTAAGAGAAGCGATCTGTAATCGGTTGTAAAGCGTGAAAGAAGAATAGCTGTCGGCACGTTGCTTATTCCCTGACAGGAAATAACGGAAACGAGAAGCGTATCTTTTTGGAGCAAGGATGAAAAGAACTGATTTACAGTCTCCATACGTGCAAGATTTCCCGCAAAAACAAAGAAGAAGAAAAATGTACCTAAAAGTGAATAATCTACCGAAAGAAGTGCTTCTCTGTCCGTAATAAGAAGTATTCCCGTTATAAGCAGAAGACCGAGAAGTATGGGCACTACTCTGAATACAACAAGAAGCGATGTCGCAAAAAGAACCATATAAAGAACAGTTTTCTTTATGTTCAGTTTTTCTGCAAACTCTTCGTCTATCGTTAGTTTTTCTGCTTTCACAAACAGACATGCAATACCGAGCATGGTAATTGCAAGAAGGAAAGGCGGAAGCATTATAAGACAAAACTCGCCCGTCGGGATATTGAAATAGGAATAGATATAAAGATTTTGCGGATTTCCGAAGGGAGTCAGCATTCCGCCGAGGTTTGCCGATATGTTCTGAAGTATAAACAGATACGCCATGTACTTTTCCTTATGCGTAGTGGAAAGAGCAAAGTATCCGAGCGGCAAAAACGTAATGAGAGCCATATCGTTTGCAATAAGCATAGAGCCTATAAAGGTTATGCATATAAGCATAAAAAACAGGCCTCTGAGATTTCCCGTTATCAGAACTAATTTTCTTGAAAGTATTGTAAAAAATTTGATGTTACGAAGGGCACATACCACCGCAAGAGTCATAAACAGACAGGCAAGGGTCTTAAAATCAAAATAACCGAAATATTCTCTGTCAGGCGGTATGATGATACCGGTAATAAGTGCCGCCGCAACGGCAATCAAAAATACAGTATTTTTCTTTATAAAGCGTATAACTGTCACTTTGCAAAACCTCTTATAAACCAACTGATTGATATAATACAACAAATTAAGGGCTTTGGCAATAGCTTTACGGAAAAATCAAATTCCGTTTGCGGTTCTTTCTATAACGTTCTTCTGAAGCTCTTTATCAAGATTTACGAAATACTCGCTGAAGCCGCCTACTCTGACTATTATATCTCTGTGACATTCCGGTGCTTCCATCGCATCACGCAATTCCTCCTCGCTGACAACCGATATCGAAAGCTGCTGTCCCTTCTGTCTGAAATAGGACTTTACAAGAGTAAGGAATATCTCTTTTCCCTTTCCTGAACCGAACAGCTTTTTATCAAATTTCAGATTGAGTATAAAGCCGCTTCCCGCAAGGGTATGGTCAAAGGCAAGGCATGATGACAAAAGTGCCGTAGGTCCTTTTATATCCTTTCCGGGAGTTGCACCGATGGAGTCTCCGTAAAGGGTCTCCTCGTTTCTTTTTCCGTTTGGCAGCGCCCCTGTTGCCGCCCCGTTCTGTGCAGCTCTGTCAAAGGGTGAGCAGCCGCCCGAATAAAATCCGCCTCTGTACGTCTTCTTTGTCATCAGATAGCTGTTATAATAATTAATAAGCTCTGCGGCAATACTGTCAACATAGTCAAGGTTGTTTCCGAAATTCAGTCCGGAATTTTTAAAGATATGATACATTTTTTCATATCCTTCAAAATTATTTATCAGAGCACACTTTACGTCTTCAAGTGTAAAAAGCTTATCATCATAAACATATTTTTTTATATTTGCCACCGAGTCTATGGCATCGGGAACACCCTCTGCAAGTATCTGACCGTGTCTGTACAAGGGCCCTTTATTCTTATAGTCTCTGCCCTTTTCAATACAGCCTTCAATTGTCATTGAACGAATGGGATTTGATGTGTTTTCGGCATAAAATCTCTGAGCCTTATTTGCCATTTCGCACACGGTGTCGCAAAGATATGCCACCTGCTTTTTCACAGCGTCAAAAAATTTATCGAAGGAGTCAAGCTCCGTAGCATCTCCCGTGTTCTCACCGATGTATTTTCCAAGCTTCACGTTATATCCGCCAAGAACAGCGTACTTGACCGCCATGCCGAGATTTACCTCGCCGTCTTCAAGTCCCATGTGGCTTTTACCTTGAATATCTATCTGATTACAGCCGTTCATTACGTAACGGTGAGAATTCTCAGGCGGTATTCCCAGTCTTTCAAGGGCGGGACAGACGGCCTCGTCATTATACAAAACGGGAAGCCCCATACCGAGAGCGATCGTTTCATAGGCACTTTCAAGCAGCTTTTTCGGCGTATTGGGGTGACAGCGCATCGTAAGATTAGGCGTATTGAATTTATATTTTTTAGTTACTTCAAGTATCTCATAGGTAAGAGAATTTGAAAGATCAACTCCATTTTCATCGGAGCCTGATATACAGAGATTCCACGTTCTCGTATTATGGAAAAACACCCAAAGATCCTCCAGGGCTTCTCTTGACTCTGCATAGTCCGACCTCTCCCAAAAATCCTTCATATAAAGGTCAAAATGACCGGGAGAGTCTATACCGTCAAAGGTAAAGATCATTGTATAGACACAGACAGCCTGTGCAAAGGTCTCAGCACACTTTCGGGGACATTTTTCAAAAGTATTTAAAACTCTTTCGATTTTCTTCCTCTCGGCATCTGAAACGTCTGTTTTAAGCATTTCGAGAGCAAGCTCATATATTCTCTCACCCAAAATATCAACGGCATCAAGAGTAAGAAGAAGTCCCTCGTAAAAGTCTTTCGCTTCTTTATTTATCTCTTTGTACTTATATATTTTATTTCGGATACCGTCAGTTCCCAAAATCGCAAAATCGATAAGATCGGGAACTGCGTGACCGCCCCACGTTCCGCCCCAGCCTGAAACGGAGTTCAAAACGTCCTTCTCTCTTTCGGTAAAGCTTCCCCATACACCCGTGAGAGTATCCACAGACTTCATGTTATCAATTATATATCTGTAATCCGCAGCATTTTCAGACTCTTTTTCTTTTGCTTCAAGCCAATAGATACTCGGAGACTGTCCCCCCGAAAAAGAAGGAGCAACTGCCATACCCTCAATACTGCACACGGGAAGGCCCAAGGATGCATCTATTTTTAAATTCATGCTTTTTGCAAGTGATATATATCCATGACCCGTCTTTATATAAATACTGTCTGACTTTGCAGAAAGATAGCCGACGGCAAAGGGTTCGTCTGTAATTCTGAATTTATACATTTTGGACTCCTTTAAAAATTATCTTTAATTTGATTTTATCACACAAATGAGAGCAAATCAAGGAATATATGAAAAACGGCACCGTTTGGGTGCCGATAATTCTTTATAAAGCCATTATTCTGTTTACACAATTCTTATACCGTTCACTTGTAACAATGGGGTTGTTTTCACGGTCACCGCACTCTGCATAACATTCTTTCAAAGTCCACATAAGTCCGTCGATAATATCTTTCTTTTGAGGGTTTTCACCAAAAGACTTTTTACCGTGAGCACTAAATGTTTTAAAGGTCCCTGAATAATCAACAGTATACGGTTCCGTTACGACAAAGTAAAGTCTTTCCAAGCTATCCGTTATGGTTTCAATGCAATCAAGACATCTTTCGAAATCACCGTCACGAAGATATTCCATAGCCATGCGTTTAAGATATATTATTTTATCCTGTAGATAATATTCCTCGTCAATAGTCCCATGTACAGTCTCTAAAAAGGCGAGAGCGACTTCAAGAACCTCAAGTGCCTTTTCTCTTTCGGGTTTACCAAGCACCGTATACGACTCATAAAGAGTCATGCAACTGCACGTGAAATCCCAAAAACCGTTTTCATATATCAGTTTTCCAAACTCTTTCTTTTTTTCATGATCATTAAGGATCTTTGCAACTCTGAACTGAGAAGGAAGCTTGTATTTGCGAGGAAGTTCATTTACTACTTCATATGCACCGCTTTCATTTCCCATACACGCATAAACTTCAGTAAGAAATTGTTTTGCACTTACTACACATTCAATATCGTCTCCAAAATCAATAACGGTCGTAAGCATTCTTTTAATATCTTTATAAAGATTATTCAAATCATCTTCCGTTATCGGATATTTTCTTCTGACACAATTTCTAAGATAAATCAGTCCGTAATCAGCACAGCGAATAAGAAGCTTTGAATTATATGGGTACTTTTTTGTCTTTTCAAAAAGCTTTAAATATGCAGCTTTAAAATAATCTCCATCATTACCGACACCGAGAGTCAACGCATTTACTCCATGAGATATTACGAGACGCTCGCCTTCTTCAAGAATATCATTTACAGCCTCATCCTCGGAGATCTCCATGCCGAGAAGAATATCGGTAGTAGTGCCGAGTAGCCTTGCAAGAGGAACTATCTGCGAAATATCAGGCATTCCGCTATCTGTTTCCCATCTTGAAATCGTCTGAACGGAAACCCCCATTTTTTCGGCGAGCTCTGCTTGTGAAAGAGCAAGCTCCCTCCGCTTTTCTCTCAGTATCTGACCAAACGTAAATTTCATCATCAACACCCTTTCTTTTATTTGTATCGAATGTATCGAAGTGCACTTTCTTTACGTTCTTAGTTTATCATGTTTTTATTCTTTTGGAAAGATACCATTCTATGATTGAAATTCTTATTTGATTTTAATATTACAGTTTCTCAAGTCTTTCAATGCAACTTTTAGTTCTTTCATGCTTTGACAACGGATTGTCATCATTTGCATATATTTTATCACGGCACATTTCAGGTATTTTTCTATATTCTTCCTTCAAAGATGCAAGGAACTTTGGATCATTATTCATTCTTTTTATATTACCGTATACTTCTATTGCTGTATCTGTTGCGTCTTCCATCGAAGAAAGTGCCGTTTCAAGATCATCAATGGCCAGACATTCATTCGATATCATAGTTACTGCTTCAATATAATAACCGGCTTTTGAACGGTATTCTTCCGGACTGTATTTGGAAAACACGTCGATACAAACAGCGGCAACTTTTTTCATGTCATTCCACGCTTCAATTGCTTCTGCTTTTCGCACATTACCGAATATAGATGTTCTTCTGCCCACCAAACTCATAGAGCTCAAAAAATAATTTGCAAGATTTGCACATCTTATGCGGCGAAGTTCAAGTGCTTTCGGCAGATCTCTTTTTTCTCCCGCAATTCTTGCAAGAACATTGTTACGCAACTCACAAATATCCGGAAGCTCCAGAGCCACAGCTTCTGCCTCATCCCATTTTTCTTTCATTGAGTAATAAACTATCAAGCTTTCACGTGCCTTTATTTGTCTTGAAGGATCTTTGTCATGCTCAATTATTGAGCGAACCATTTTCACTCCCTCAGCATAAAGTGCATCAAAGTCTTCTCTTGGTATTGAATATGCATTGGGCCATGTGCTGTCATATAAATGCCACTTGAGATATTCTGCACAGCTGTACTTGACATCATAATTCAATGGATACCTTCTCAAAAACTCTTTGGTTGCCTTATACTTCAAAAGGTCACGCTTATAACTGCGATAGGGATATGCCTCATCTATTCTTTTTAATTCTTCATTAAGCAGAAGCCTGTCTTCTTTTTCATTTTCTCCCGCACCCAATAGACAATCAGCAGTAACTCCGAGTATTTTCGAAATAGGCAAAATTAAAGACACATCGGGCATATACGTGTCGCACTCCCACTTGGATACAGATTGTACGGAAACACCGATAACTTCCGCAAATTCAGACTGGGAAAGCTCCGCTTCCTTTCTCAGCATTTTGAGTCTTTGTCCGAAACTAACCATTTCTATATAACCTTTCATACATATTTTTAATAATCAACAGCGCCGTTTTTTCAATTACATTGTAGCAAACGTAAAAGTTTTTGTAAACATAGCAGTTGAATATACGGACTTAAATGTATCGTGAATATAAAGAGATAAAAGAATACGACCTGTGAGAACAAGTCGTTTTTGAAAACTATATTTACAAGAGGAGCATAGAGTTAAACTTACCTACAAATTGAAATTGTTTTGTCTTTTATTGTCAGACAATAAAATGATGGTCTGTTGGGATACATTTTATCGGGAGTGTTCCATATATCCGCATCATCAATCTCTTTGATATGCTCTATAGTCAGTTCGTCAACAGAAATAGTTTTTCTGTGAATGAAAGGTCTATCCTCATATTCGTGATGATCCATCAACCATACGTGCCAAATTTCTACGAAATCCGTATTCTGCAAAGCATCTTTTATGTACTCAATAATTTTCTTTGCTCTACCGTCAGTATAGTGCCATTCAAGACAAACACCATATTTCCTGTCGGTGTAGTCCCCAACACTTGCAAAGGTATTCAGATAATAATTATCATCTGCACTGCCATCGTATATTGTGCCTTTGTCAATGTTTATTTCAAGAGGATGATCCTGTATTGGTATTACTTCATTCAAAGGCATATCCGAAGCAATAAATGTGCAAACACTCATACTATCACACTCCTTTGTCAAATCTTTGTTTGTTTATTTCAACGTATCTATCCACTTGCCATCTTCTTTATAGAAAAAATACTCGCTTAAATTTTCGTTCAAGAAAACGTCCAGCATTTTATCCATTCCTTTTGCCAATTTTGCTTTTTTCATTTCATCGAGTTCGATCCAGTGAACTTCACCTTCATCTGACGAACACAATTGCCCCTTAAAATTATTGGTTTTATAGAATAATACCATATATCTTGAACCGTCATCGTTTGACCAATCTTTTATTCCGCATAATTGAGGTGAAGAAATTTCAAGTCCCGTTTCTTCAAACACTTCACGAATTACCGCATCAGTAAAGGACTCTCCTTTTTCAACATGACCTCCGGGAAATTGAAGTCCATAGTAATCATCATCTATTTTATCTTGTACTAATACCCTGTTACCATCGTATATCATACACATATTGGTTATTGTGACTACTTCTGTTCTGGACATATGATACCTCCGTCAAACTCTATTTTTCGATTAAATTATAATACAAATTACATCTATTTTTAGCTATAAAAGGAAAAAAGGATATTTTACTTATATTCCTCTTTCAGCTTTAAAATCTTTTCTTCGATTTTTTTGATTGTTGTTCTGAACTCATCATCCGATTTTCCCGTGGGGTCTTCCAGCTCCCAATTATCGTCAAATTCTCTGTCAATAAATGGACAGGCAACATTACAGCCCATAGAAATTGCTATATCGGGAGCAGGAATATCCGTAATCAGTTTTGAAT
>JAZSLF010000147.1:0-10064 GCA_045535205.1 Eubacteriales bacterium | reverse complement strand
GCCGCTTGCCGTGAGCTTTTTGAGGAAACGGGAGCTGTGCTTTACGAAATAAAAGAAGTTTCTCCCTACTGCGTAACCGCTTATGGTGAAGCATCATACGGAGTTTTATACTTTGCCGAAATAACACAGCTTGAAGATATTCCGAAAAGCTCGGAAATCGCAGAGATCTCATTTTTCTTAAATCTTCCCGAAAATATAACTTATCCTGCAATTCAGCCTCATTTATGGAACTACGTACAGCTATGGCTGAACACACAGTCAAGCTGCGATGAATTATGGGACGTGCTTGATGAAAACAGAAACAAAACGGGCAGACTTCACCGCAGGGGTGATATGCTTCCCGAAGGTGATTATCACCTTGTTGTACACGTATGGTATATGAACTCTAAGGGCGAATTCCTTATTACAAAAAGATGTGCAAACAAGGGCTTTCCGAATATGTGGGAATGTACGGGCGGCTCTGCCGTCGCAGGTGACGACAGCATTTCAGCCGCACTTCGTGAGCTGTTTGAAGAAACGGGAGTGGCGGCAGACAAAAGCACAGGAGAGTTGATATGCTCATATAAGCGTGAGGACAGCTTCTGCGACGTATGGCTCTTTAAAGGAGATTTCCCTCTTTCTGACGTTGTTCTCCTTGAAAACGAGACCTGCGATGCCATGTATGCTTCAAAGGATGAAATACTGAGTATGCGTGATGAAGGTGTTTTTGTAAATTTCCGTTATCTCGACGATATGATGAATAAACTTTAATAAAATCGGGGAGCAGCAATGCTCCCCGTAAAAATTATATTCTTTTACACCAAGCAGAAGCTTCTTCGACCCATGTCATAACATCGGGATGAAGGAGCTTTCCGTTTTCGCTGTCATTTTCTCTGTAATCTGCAAGGGCAAGCCCGTGGTCGCCCTTTGGGTAGACATGAAGCTCAAATGAAACACCGCTGTCTGCCATGGCATGAGCGAAAAGAAGGCTGTTCTGAACGGGAACCACCGTATCGTCTGCAGTCGTCCAGATGTATGCGGGAGGTGTCTTATCGGACACGTGAAGATAGGGAGAAAAGGCTTTTCTCTTTTCTTCACTTGCTTCTCCCTGACATACCGCAACGGTACATTCCTCATGGTTATAAGGCCTTACAAGCGACACCCACGGATATGCAAGGATCATGCCGTTTGGCTTGTTTATGCCGAAGGGCATTTCGGGATAGGGCTTCGCTTCTTCCTTGTGCCACATCGTGCCGAGTGCGGCGGCAAGGTGGCCGCCTGCCGAAAATCCGCAGAGAAAAATTCTGTTTGGATCTATACCGTATTTTTCTGCATTTTTTCTCACGTGAATGACAGCAAGAGAGGCTTCTTTCAAGGGAGTCGGAAAATACCCGTCGGGCATTATTGTATAATTAAGCACAAAGCATCTGAAATCTTCCTTTATAAATCTTTCGGCTATGGGTGCTTTTTCTCTGTCGGAAAGAAACCAATAAGCACCGCCCGGCATTATTATCATAGCAGGACTGTTTTCGCCGTTTTTCTCTCCGTGTACCTCAAGGCTTACCTTTTCATTTCCTTCTATCAGATATACAATTTCATTTATCATAATTAAAAAATCACCTTATAAATTTTATTCCGCCAAAATCCCGAAGCTCCCCTTCAAGCAAGGGAACTACGGTTATGTTTTTCTCTTTTGCAAAATCCGTCACGGCCTTTGAGCCGTTATAGTATTTTAAATCACCGAGGGTATACAGTACACCGTCTATATAGCCGCAGGCTCCGCCGATAAAGCCCGTGTCATAAGGCTCAAGAATAATTCCTCCGCTTTCGCAGAGAAGCACATCATTTTTTCCCTTTGATGCACAAGCTACAGAGAAATCAGCGGTAATTATTGTATTCTCGGCATAAAGACAGGAGCAAGCTGCGTAACCCTGAGCTGTATTTACCACGCCAAGACCGAACTCGGCGGCACAGCTTAAAACTTCTTTGGCGGTATATTTTTCATTACAATATATATATTTATCTGTCACAAGCACGTTGAAGGCTATATCATGGGGATATTTGCTTCCTCTCTCCGCATCCGATAAAACGGGGGTAAGACCCGAAAGCCCGCACATAGAGGATAAAGCTTTTCTGTTTTTTTCAAAATATTCCCTGTGACATATCATTTTGTCACCGAGAACGGTAAGTATCATATCCGGATGATGACAGACAGGCTCTGACAGCATATTATCTTCCGGAAGAAGAAACACCCTCTCGGCTATTTTTCTCAGTTCCTTTACAGCCCCCGACGGAAGCCTTTCGGAGCATATTACAGCTTTTAACATATAATTCTCCCAAAAAGCCAAAGAGCAGGTACATAAAAGTCCTGCTCTTTCGACTATTTAAAGTTGATCTGGAAACGTTGTTTCAAAAGATTCAGGCACGTTCAACTTTGCCGGATCTCAGACAACGGGAACATACAGATACTGTTGTATGTGTACCGTTAACAACTGCTTTTACCTTTCTGATGTTGGGTTTCCACGCTCTGTTTGTTCTACGGTGTGAATGGGAAACACTCTGACCGAATGTAACACCCTTACCGCAAATGCAGCACTTTGCCATCTCAAGCACCTCCGTTTTTTATATAGTTATTTATTATTTTTCAAATCAGCATTTAAGAGTATACCATAATAAAACTGAAAAATCAATACCTTTTTTCATTTTGTCTGAATTTTTTTCTGAATGTCCGAAAGTGACAGTCCGTACTTGTTCGCTATATCTGCTGCATAGCTTTTTCCGTCGGGAGAAGCACGTCTTACCTTGAAGCTTCTCTCCCCTTCCGATATGTCTGCCACAAGGCTGTCAATGGGGACGCCGCCGAGCTTTTCACATTCAAGGTTTATTTCAGGAAGCCTTGAGGCAAGGTCATGCAGGTGAGTCGAAAACAGCGTTCTGCACCCTACGAGAGAAAAGCCTGAAAGGACCTCTGAGGCTATATAAGATGCTTCATAGGAGCCTGTTGACGAAAGAGATTCATCGAGAAGGACCAGACTTTTTGATGTAACTGATGAGAATATGTCGGAAAGCCTTGCACACTCCTCTCCGAGTCTGCCCATATTGACGGTTTCATCACTTCCTGCGGGGAAATGGCAGAATATATTGTCACATGGTGTTATCTCAAGGGAGTCGGCACACACGGGAAGTCCGAGAGACGTCATTACCGCCGCCTGCCCTACGGCACAGGTGATAACACTTTTACCTCCTCTGTTGGGGCCTGTGATAACGTATATACCCGCATTTTCATCAAAGCTTATGTCGTTGGGAACCATTTTTGAATCCGTCTTGACCGCAATTACCGGATTAACAAGACCCGAAGCATTGAATACAGGCTTCTTACCTTCTGAAAGGACAGGATAAACAAGGTTTATTCCCTTTTTTTCAAGCTCTGCCATCATGGTGACGGCCTTTGTCAGAAATTCAATTTCGGGAAGCATTCTTATGAGAAAATCCGTATTGCTGAGCACGTATGAACAAACGACCTTTTTCCAAGATTTAATATTCGTCTTAAACACTTGCGAAAGTGCATTGTTCATGGCAATATCCATAGCACTTTGCTCATTATCGGACATAGCCTTATTAAACGGGATCATCGGTGCAATACAGGTCAGCTCTCCGGGATTGAAATCAAGACGAAGTATCTTTTCAAGCACCGTACCGGAACGGAACTTGTCGTTATTTACAGACAAAACTCCCGCACCTTCAGGTCTGAGCGTACCGTCAAGATTAACTCCTATCGTAACGCTCTTTATTTCACGTACTCTGTCCGTCATCGCAGTAAGCTTGGAATTTATATCCTTATAATAGTCACTCTCGTAAAGAACCGATATTCTTTCGCAGAAAGCTCTCATGGCTCTGCCCTCAAAGCTTTCACGCAGGGGCAAAAGACTTGAAGCGAGAATTTCCATAAGAGAAATATACAGCTCGACCTCTGTTATACTGTAAAGATAAGAGTCACCTGTTCCTTCTGCGGCAGAGCCGAGCCTTCTAAGACTCGTTATATCCTGCAGAATGGGAACGCATTTTTTCAGTATATCAACAGTTTCGGGACAGTTTAAAATATCCTTTACAGTTTCCTGTCTGTAAGTAATTACACTTATATCATCCGAAAGAAGATCTTCAAGAGCAGTACTCTTTATATCAAAAAGCGTTTTTATCTCAAGAGCTTCTATTGCATCCGCTGACAAGACCATTTTGCCATCGGCCTCTTTTCCTTCGGGATAAAGAAGACTTAAATCCGAAAATTCTTTTATTTCCGTCACTTCACGCTCTCCTTTTTATTTTGTGTTCCATATATTTTACCATATTATAATATATTTGAAAAGGGGCAGGACAATTTTTTATTTATTCGGTTGTAAATTTTTTAGTTTTGTGATACAATTTCAACTGCGAGGTGATTATAATGAACAACGAAATTTATCTTTCGACCGGTGCTCTTGTTGAAAGACGAAACGGTTACAACTATCACAAGGTATCCGAAACTGTCCCTCCTCTTATGGAAGAAGGCTTTATTTCGGGTGCTGAGTTTATGATGATAAAGCTATATTATGAAATAAGAGATGAAGTTATAAAGGAATTTTTAAGCTACGGCATTAAATTTCCGATAATACACAGCGACAAGGAGATAGGAACGTTTCTCTCAGATGCCGCCGTTGCACTTTCCGAAAACGGTGACAGAGCTTTCGCACGTGAAAGAAAAAATGCGGCTTTTGATATGTTTCGCTTCAGCTGTGAAACAGGCTGTATGGCGGGAAGCCGCCGCCTTGTGCTTCATCTTTGGGGAGGACTTAACTCCGACAAGGCTGTAGACTACAACGTAGAATGGCTTCCTGAGCTTATAGATATTGCAAAATCGTACAATATTAAAATCCTCTGCGAAAACGTTCCCTCCTCGGCGACAGACCCACTTTCCAACTGGAAAAAGCTTGAGAGTCAGCTCTGTGATGCAGGTCTTATATTCGACACTCGCTTTGCGACCTGCCACCGTCAACCGAAAGAAACGCTTACCGACAGAATTGCAGAAAAAATAGAACACGTTCACGTAAGTGATTACAGAGGAGGGCTCAAGGAATTCTCATGTCTTCGTCCCGTGTGGCATCCGGGTGACGGAATTGCCAACTTTGAACTGATCTTTTCTCTATTGAAAAAGCTGTCCTATTGCGGCACGTTCACTCTTGAGTCCCCCGGAATAATCGAAGGAAGTGAGATAAACTGCGAAAAGCTGAAAAAGTCACTTGATTTTATCAAAAAAATGTCATCTTAAAAAATAAAATATTTTTCAAAGGTAGAATTGTACACATTTTTATATTATAATTATTATGTATAATTATGTAAAGGAAAGATTTTATGCTAAAAGAAAAAACAGCCGCAGTTTTTCAAAAGCTTAAAGAGCTTTTGAAGAAATTTATAAACGGCGTCAAAGAAAAACAGAAAGCTCCCATAGCACTTCTTGTCAGCGTGAGTCTTGTTTTGATCTTCGGTCTTGCCGCACTCGGCACTTACGCTCTGCCTCAGAAATCAGAAGAGCCTTTTGACTCTGAGACAGAAACGGAAACAGACTCTGAGACGGAAACGGAGACTGAGACGGAGTCTGAAAGTGTGTCCGTTGTCGAAAGCACGTCAGAAACAGAGACTGAAACTGAAAGCGAAAGTGAAACGGAAACAGAAACAGAAAGCGAAACTGATACTACTGCAACTCAGCAGACTACGCAGGCTCAGACCCCCTCAGATAATAACGAGGACGTTGATATAGGTTGGGGCAATATCACTCAAAATCCCGGTTCTTCATCATCGGGAACCTCGTCAAGCCCTCTCGGTTCAGACGAAACAGGCGGCAGAGTCCATACAACAGCCGATGCTCCAATAAACGAATACGAAGACAACTCAGAGACTATTCCCTATCAGCCTCTTAAAAAGAGCTATACTCCCGATTACAATGCACCCTACAACATACCTCAGCTTCGTCAGGATGACATGAAGCCGGGTGTTCTTCTCAAGGGTGATGCTGACTATTCTTCTACTCTTATCGGATATGACGGATTTCTTTTCTGTCAGGACTCCTTCGCCGACTATGACGGAACCTCTCTTTTCCATTCGGCAAAGCTTGAGGTTATCGTAAACAACATGGTAAAGCGAAACGAATGGGTAGAACAGCTTGACGCAAAGAGCAATTCCGTTGACGGCAAAAAGAAGATGTATTTCCTCTTTGTTCCCAACAAGAACTCCGTTTACGATGACTATATGCCCGAAAATTACACGATGGGTTCATACAGAAGAATTGACCAGGTCATAAACGCACTCAAGGCGGCAGGCCTCAACATCATTGACGGCAGAGAAAGTATTCGTGCCGCAAAGGCTGAAAATCCCCAGAGATCTCTTTATTACAAAACCGATACTCATTGGAACAACCACGGTGCCTTTTATGCTTATCAGCAGCTTATGACAGAGATCAAGAAGGATTTTCCCGACGTTGTTATACATAACAGAAGCGATTACCAGATAAACTACTGTGAGACCTTTATGAAGGACCAGGCGTATTATCTCGGTTACTATGATACGACAAGTGAGATCGGTCCCGTATACACTCTGAAAAGCGGAAAGACCGCTTCCTTTGCAGGCTCACAGCATAAGGACAGATGGGGTCAGTTTGAATTTTCATATCAATGGGACAACGGTTACTCCGACCACCTTTACTGGTACAAATGGAGAAACAACTACAACAGCGGTGCTCCCTCAATGTATATGCTTCGTGACTCTTATTCCATCGCACTCAACAGCTTCCTCAAGGACAGCTTTTATGAATCCACATATAATTGGAGCTTCAGATTCAATAAATCCGAGATATTGTCCTCAAATGCTGACGTTATTATTATTGAAGTAGTTGAAAAAAATCTCGCTGATTGCATGAATCAGATGCCCTTCAGTTGATATTGATTATTTAAGGAGAAAACAATGAAAAGAATTATTTGTATTTTGCTCTCCGCTATTCTCTGCTGCTGTATTTTTTCAGCCTGCGGTGAGAAGACAAACGAAAACCTTTTTACAAAATCGGTATACGATACTGCAAACAGCATCAAGGACTCCTTTGATTTTGATGACGCTTTATTCTACGATGACACTTACGAATACGCCCTTGATTCAATCATGTTCCAGTACGGTATTGAAGACGAAGCTGTTCTTGACAGCATTGATAAGTTCGCATTCACAGTACCCGGAACAAACAGTGCAAAGACCTTCGCTCTTATCACCTTTAAGGAAGGTACTTCTGCTGAAACTATTGATTCAGCAGAGGAAGCTATCAAAAACGTATATATCGCAAACCTTATAAACTCTACGGCCATGTATGATATGGTACAGAGTGAAATAGCTGACAAGGCGACCTTCGTTAAGTACGACAATGCACTTCTGCTCGTCGCTTACGACACCGAAGGAAATACGGCTGTTATTGATGCAGTAAACGCTGAATAATACAAGAGAACCCCAAGCATTCTGTGAGGAATGCTTGAGGACCCCTTGCTGAAGAGAACCCCAAGCATTCTGCGAGGAATGCTTGAGGACCCCTTGCTGAAAAAGAAAACTCCCGAGCTTTCAAAGAAGTTTGGGAGTTTTTTGGTTTATCTTATAATTTCATATCGATGAAGTATGCCGTCATTACGAGAATAATATCGGCGGCAAAAAGCGGGATGATTATAAGCGGAATTGAGGGGCGAAGAATTATGTACAACGCCGCAATTATGCAGAAAGCAAGAGTGACAATTCTGAAAAATGTTATCTGCCGCTTGAATTTTTTGATCTTCTTTTCAGTTGTTTCAAGGTCTTCAAGTGTCGAATAGATCTCAAGGGTACATCTTCGTATCAGAACAGTTGCTATCATAATGACGATGAAAAGACATATCGCCGTTATTACCGCCGTTATGCAGACCGGTCTGTAAAGCTTTGCCGCACCGTCAAGCCAAAGGGCATTGTCCTCGGTGTATTCCTTAAAGTACATATTGGCATATCTGCTTGAGAAAAACTGTGAAACAGTTAGTACCGCACAAGCGGTGAAGCCTATGAGCTTTTCTTTGAGGTCTTTGGCGAAATACCCGATAAGTACGGCAAACGCTGCTGCCGCAAGTATTTTGGGAAGCAGATCCTTGTTATCAGCGTAAAAGTAGACCGATGCCACCACACCAACTATAAACATGGTATTTGCCGTCTTTAACGTTTTACGCTTATGACGGGTGGGATAATCCCTTTTATCTTCGATATAAGCCGTTTCAAATGACTCAAGCATTTTCTTATCCGAACCATACAGCTTAAAGGTACGAATAGTTCTTATCACGGCAAATATCATAAAGAAGCAAACTATGGGAAGCACAAAGCCGTAAAGGAGTCCCTTGAACTCGCTGAGGGGCTGTACCGCAATCTCTGTGCCCGGTTCTGTTTTTGATATTCTCAGTTCCGTTGCTTCCGGCAAGAAGCACATTATAAGTCTGAATACTGTATATATGCAAATAGGAAGCTTGAATTTTGAAATGTCAAATTTTTCAGACGGGGTCTTTTTTCTTCTTTTCTTTCCTTCTGATGCAGGAGCATCGCCGAATACTGTTCCGTACCTTATCTTGAGCATTTCAAGTCCGTCGGTAACAGCACTTATTATATTTATAATAAGAAGTCCTTCTGCCACGGCAAAAGCAAATGACAGCATTACCTGAGTTGAGCCGTCAAAGTTTGCCACAAACAGCATGGAAATAGCTTTAAGCACGCCTACTGCAAAAAGCCCCCAAATTTTTCCGTTTACACCTTCAATTCTTTCGGACAGAAAATGAATTTTCGACGTACCGTAAAGAAGAAGCAGAGCACCGATAAAATCGGGCAAAACATCAATGGTGGTAACACAAGGATTAAGAAAAAAAAGTATTCCTATACATACAGCTAAAACGTTCATAGTTCCCTCTCAGTTATTGACCGCAGCACTTTTTGTATTTCTTTCCCGAACCGCAAGGACAAAGGTCATTTCTGCCAACCTTTTTGTCCTTGTTTACAACAGGCTTCTTTTTAAGAGTTCCGTCACCGCCTGTCGATGCTATCTTATATTTCTGCTCACGCTTTTCAATGTCGGCGCGGGGCATGACCGAGAGAACTCCTCTTACTGTATCGTCTCTGATGCTGTCTACCATTTCAGCAAAAAGATCGCCGCTTATTACACGGTATTCGCTGATGGGGTTTCTCTGGGCATACGCCTGTAGTCCTATACTTTCACGAAGGTCATCCATCGCTTCAAGGTGGTCTATCCATTTAAGGTCTACCTGGCTGAGAAGTATGCTTCTTTCAACCTCCCTCATAAGTCCGTCCTTGAATACTACTGTCTCTTTATTTTCGTAAAGGTTTAATGCTCTTGAAAGAAGCGTTTCGCCTATCTCTTTTCTGAAAGCCTGTGCACTTTTACCTTCATGATCGGTAAAATCATCGGGCAGTACAAGAAGGTTCATATATTTAGCTTTAAGAGCATCAAGGTCCCAAAGCTCAATATTGTCTTCATGGAGATATGCATTTACTGCTTCGGAAATCGTATCCTTTATCATGCCGAGTATCTTTTCACGAAGATCCGTACCCGAAAGAACATCGTTTCTCTGTGAATAGATTATTCTTCTCTGCTCATTCATGATGTCGTCATACTGAAGCACACTTTTTCTTGCGTTAAAGTGTCTGCTTTCAATATTCTTCTGAGCTGTTTCAATACCGCCGCTGACAAGCTTGCTGTCAAGATACTGACCTTCCATAAGAGGAATTCTGTCTACCATTCCCTGCATTCTCTCGCCGCCGAAAAGTCTGATAAGGTCGTCTTCAAGAGAAATGAAAAATCTTGACTCACCGGGGTCGCCCTGTCTTCCCGAACGTCCTCTGAGCTGGTTGTCAATACGTCTGCTGTCGTGTCTTTCAGTACCGAGAACGAAAAGACCGCCTGCTTCACATACCTTTTCAGCTTCGGGACGTATCTCTTCCTGATACTTTTTATAAAGTTCACGGAATACCTTTCTTGCCTCCATGATCTCCTCGCTTAC
>JAZSLF010000116.1:0-2580 GCA_045535205.1 Eubacteriales bacterium | reverse complement strand
TGAAGCTCAGATCAGCGGATGATTTACTTGGGAACTTTTCGAGAAAAGTTCCCAAACCCTCAAAAGCTTTAACGCAGGAAAGTCGGATCGTAGCCATGTCGTTCTGTGAGCCAAGGAGTTGTAGTTAACACTTGTCTTCCTAAGACCGCTTGGCCCTCCGACTTTGAAGCTCAGATCAGCGGATGATTTACTTGGGAACTTTTCGAGAAAAGTTCCCAAACCCTCAAAAGCTTTAACGCAGGAACTTTTTAAAAAAGTTCCCGCACCCTCAAAAGCATTAACGCAGGAACTTTTTAAAAAAAGTTCCCGCACCCTCAAAAACTTTCGAACAAGAAAGTAAACATAATCTTTTTTTGTACACTTAAAAATTTAACCAAACCTCCTTTCAAAAGTTTTGAAAGGGGTTTGGGGAAAACTTTTATAAAAGTTTTCCCCAAAAAATTACTGCGATTGAAAGGAGATATTAAAATGACAACCGCACAAATTTTGACATCCGTACTTATTATTTGCTTTTTTGGACTGATGATAGGTGTCGGTCTTTATTGCAGAAAGCATTCGACCGACGTTAACGGCTTTGTTTTAGGCGGCCGTTCGGTAGGTCCGTGGCTCACCGCCTTTGCATTTGGCACGTCTTACTTTTCAGCTGTTATTTTCGTAGGCTATGCGGGACAGTTCGGTTGGAATTTCGGTCTCGCTTCAACGTGGATAGGACTTGGAAACGCATTTATCGGCTCACTTCTTGCCTGGAACGTTTTGGGCAGAAGAACGAGAGTCATGACCCAGCATCTTGACTCCAAGACCATGCCCGATTTCTTTGAAAAGAGATATGGCTCCAAGGCACTCAAGATAGCGGCTTCCGTTATCGTATTCGTTTTCCTTATTCCTTACACCGCTTCTCTCTACAACGGTCTTTCAAGTCTTTTCGGTATTGCCTTTGATATTCCTTACTGGATATGTATTGCCGCTATGGCGGTCCTCACGGGAGTTTACGTTGTATTCGGCGGCTACATGGCTACAGCCATCAACGATTTTATACAGGGCCTCATCATGCTTGTGGGCATAGCTTCGGTAGTGATCGCTGTTCTTAACGTAAACGGCGGCCTCATGGGCTCTGTCAGTGCTCTTGCAACGTCTGAAAACGGCGGTTGGGAATACGCTTCATTCTTCGGCCCTGACCCTGTATTCCTTGTATTTGTAGTTCTTCTCACTTCACTCGGCACGTGGGGTCTTCCTCAGATGGTCGGCAAGTTCTACTCCATCACCAATGAGGCGGCTATCCGCAAGGGAACTCTTATTTCCACCTTTTTTGCCATCATCGTTGCGGGCGGCTGTTACTTCCTCGGCGGCTTCGGCAGACTCTTTATGTCAGAAGAAGAAAGACTTGCTATCGGCGGCTTCGATGCGATAATTCCCAAGATGCTTTCAAATCTTTCGCCCGTTATTATTGCGGTAGTTATCGTTCTCGTTCTTTCCGCTTCCATGTCTACTCTTTCCTCTCTCGTTCTCACCTCCGCTTCAACTCTTACTCTTGACGTTATCGTTCCCGCTTCAAAGAAGGAGGTAAGCGAAAAGAAGAAGCTTCTCATTCTCCGTCTCTTTATCGTGTTCTTTATCGTTCTTTCTGCGGCTATTGCCATCCTCAAGGATTCCGTATGGTCAGGCGTTGTATTTATCGCTCAGATGATGGGTGTTTCCTGGGGTGCTCTCGCAGGTGCATTCCTCGCTCCCTTCCTCTACGGTCTCTACTGGAAGAAGGCTACACGTGCTTCCGTATGGGCTTCTTTCGCATGGGGCGTCGGTCTTATGCTCGTTCAGCTTATGATCTCTATGAAGTGGTTCGCAATTGACGGCGGTATTTTAGGCTTCGTATTCAAGAACTCGCTCTACTCAGGTGTGTTCGCTATGGTTGGCGGTCTTATCATCGTTCCCCTCGTCAGCCTTCTGACTCAGAAACAAAAAACCGCCGGCGTTGACGAAATGTTCGCCTGCTATGATAAGGAGATCACCGTTCCCGTAAAAAGCTCACTTAATGAGAAATAATGCACTTGGGGGAACTTTCTGAAGAAAGTTCCCCCAAACCCCTTCAAAGACTTTCAATAAGGGGTCCTCAAAATTGCCGAAGGCAACTAAGTTTTCTCCAAGGCAAATATTTAATTTTCAAACAAAATCACAAAAAACTTTCAAAAAAAATTGATTTTTACTACAAATTATTATATAATATATTATTATAAATAAATTATAATAGACTACATAAAGAAAGATATATCAAAATGAAAAGATTAATGTTAGGAAACGAAGCTGTAGCAAGAGGTCTGTATGAAGCGGGCTGTGCTGTAGTTTCAAGCTATCCCGGCACTCCTTCTACGGAAATTACGGAGTATGCCGCAAAATACGATGAGCTTTACTGCGAATGGGCACCCAATGAAAAGGTTGCTCTTGAGGTTGCCTTCGGTGCTTCTCTTGCAGGCAAAAGAAGCTCCTGCTGTATGAAGCACGTTGGTCTCAACGTTGCCGCTGACCCTCTGTTCACATTGTCTTATACGGGTGTGAACGGCGGTCTTGTTATCTGCGTTGCCGATG
>JAZSLF010000030.1:0-21157 GCA_045535205.1 Eubacteriales bacterium | reverse complement strand
GTTGCGTTTGAGTAGTGCGAAAGCTCTTCCTGCTCGTGGTCACGAAGACGGAGGTTTTCGTCCTTGATGCCGAGTGAAAGAAGCCACTTGTGGCAATAATCTTTCCAGTATGCGAACCAGTCAAGCTCTGTACCGGGCTTGCAGAAGAATTCAAGCTCCATCTGCTCAAATTCACGTGTACGGAAGATGAAGTTACCCGGAGTGATTTCGTTTCGGAAAGATTTACCTATCTGACAAACACCGAAGGGGACCTTGCGGCGTGTTGTACGCTGAACGTTCTGGAAGTTTACGAAAATACCCTGTGCTGTTTCGGGACGGAGGTAAAGCTCGGAGCTGGAGTCCTCTGTTACGCCCTGATATGTCTTGAACATAAGATTGAACTTACGGATGTCGGTAAATTCCTTGCTTCCGCAGTCGGGACATACTATTCCCTTTTCTGCTATGTAATCAGCCATTTCCTGATTTGACCAGCCGGCAGGATTGTCTTCGAGACCGTTTTCAAAAGCATAGTCTTCAATAAGCTTATCTGCTCTGTGACGGGTCTTACATTCCTTACAGTCCATGAGAGGATCGGAAAATCCGCCTACGTGACCTGATGCTACCCACGTTTCAGGGTTCATGATGATAGCTGCATCGAGACCTACGTTGTACTTGCATTCCTGTACAAACTTCTTCCACCATGCTTTTTTTACGTTGTTTTTGAATTCTACACCGAGAGGACCGTAGTCCCATGAATTTGCAAGACCGCCGTAGATTTCGCTTCCTGCAAAGATATAACCTCTGTTTTTACACAGGGCAACGATTTTGTCCATTGTTTTTTCTGAATTGTTCATTTTTGAATACCTCATTTATGTATGGATTTTTATTAACTTGATTTATCTGTACTTTGAAAGCTCTTCAACACCCTTTGAAATATCGGGCTCGAAGGTAGACTTTTCAAAATCGCCCGTAGGCTTGAACAGTCCCGGATAAGATACGGTTGCTGCTATATCATCGCTGTATGCTTTAACAAGTGCCGCATTGGAGTTGAAAAAGTCATCGGTGATATTTGTCGTAAGATATTTTTCAATTCTTGTCCAGAGAGCACTCTGACTCTTTTCGGACACCTTTGCAAAGTTTCTGAATACCCCTTTTGCATATCCGTCGGTTATGATAAGCTCATCCTCTATTCCGTCGGAATAATCTTTATACAAAAGAAGTCCCATCGAAGACGGCCCAATATTATCTGTACATTCTTCCAGGAAGGACTCAAATTCAAGCTCCGGATCAACAGCCTTCATTTTTCCTGCTCCCGTTGAACCGACGTATACTTTGCCGTCAGTAAATATATCTGTGGGAACCGTACAGTATACGGCACCTATAACGTCCACCACGCTTTTCACGTCTGTACAGTTTATAACTGCGTAATAATCAATGGAAACGCCTGTTATGGATTCTATCTTCGCCATAAAATATTCAAATCCGTAATAGCCGTATATATTGTAAAGTGTTTCGTAGCCTGAGGGTGTACTTACGTTTGTATTCGATGCTATGGGAGTAAATATAAACTGTCCGTACTCCTTACTGCATTGAACAAGGCAGATGCTTGATGCACCCGTTATGCGAAAGCCGTCTTTAAGATAGCCCGCTTCATCGTTTGTTTTGTCAATGTCATCGACATCGGGAAGATAATCCGAATATACATTCGGTCTGTAGTCTGTACAGACCATAAGCATCGAATATGAGCTTCCGTCCAGATTTTTAAGCACATTTTCAGAAGGCTTTGCTCCTTCTTCCCCCTGAGATGCCTCAACCTCGGGAGATGCGAGTATGTCGGTTATTCCGTCAGGCGTTCTGTCGAATATTCCGAGGAGTATATCCTCAAGGCTGTTTGTCACAAAAACCGCCGCTATTGTGAATATCAAAGCAGACACCAAAAACGTTATGCCGAATTTTTTCAATCCTCTCAAAAAATTCATATGACGTTCCTTTCAATATGCAATGACATTATGCCATCACCTTGGAAATACCGGTAATTATTACGGTTACCGTCGCTTTTTCGGTATGCAGATCGATTTCATAGTTCGGAGCTACGTAGGTCGTGCCTCCCGCCAGAAATCCGTACTCTGCCATATATCCTTCGGTAACAACGGAGCCTTTTATGTCAACAAGACTGTTATCTCCGTTATCAGCCGATGAATACACGGAAACGTATTTTCCGTCTTTATCTTCAAAAAATATCTGTGCCGGTGTTACGGTCACGTTATCGCTTACCGTTCCGAAAAGCTCTCCGCTTTCCGTCCAAAGCTTTTCTCCCGAAGACAGATAGCCGCCTACCGAGGCTTTTACCTGCTTTATCTCAAAAGACACCGCATATTCCGAAATATCGGGATCAAGAACAGGAAGTATTCCCTCAGAGCCTACATATACTCTTACGATAACTCCCGCTATACACATAAGAACCAGCACGACGATGAAAACGTCAAGAGCCGATACCCTTCTTTTGACGTTCTTTGCACCTTCTTCTTTTTTCATATTCAGACCTCTTTATTAAAGCTCCAAGTCTTTGAATTGCTTTTTTATTTTTATTCTTCGCCGCCGTTTATGTTTTCGGTAGCTGTGTTTTCTGCCTTAGTCTTCAGCTCTTCGCCTTTTTTTATGGGATTGTATCCGTGTTCGGTAAGTCCGGACAGGACTCTCGTACTGGTCTTTTTCATTACAATATAGTTAAGCCCGAACACTACGATGGCTGTTGCCGCAACGATAAGTGTTTTCGCCAGCTTGAAACGGCTGAACATATCCTCTGAGAATGTTATGGATACCAGACCGAGTATTCCGCATACGGAATAAAGTATTCTGACCGCCTCTCTCTGAGTAAAGCCCATATCCACAAGCTTATGATGAAGATGCTTTCTGTCGGGAGAGAACGGACTCTCGCCGCCTCTGAGTCTTCTGAATATGGCAAAAAGCGTATCCATAAGAGGAAGGGCAAACATGGCAAGGGGAATAATGAAGGAAATGACCGTGTGCATCTTGAATACACCCTGTACGCTCATTACCGCCATGGTATATCCGAGAAACAGAGAGCCCGTGTCTCCCATGAATATTCTCGCAGGGTTTGTATTGAAGGGTAAAAATCCGAGACAGGCCGCCGCAAGTATTGCCATAAGTAATGCCGATTCATAATCACCGTGTATAAGTATTACACCGAGCAGAGTGATCGACATAATCGCAGATACTCCGCAGGCAAGACCGTCAAGACCGTCAAGCAGATTTATCGCATTTGTAAGTCCCACGATCCAAAGAATAGTTATCGGTATACTGAGAACACCGAATTCCACCAACGAGCCAAACAAGGTTATATGCTCTATCTTTATTCCGTAAAGAACCGCAACGACCGCTATCGCTATCTGAGCAACAAGCTTCATCCACGCTTTAAGACGGTATACGTCATCAAGTATTCCGAGCACCACCATCAAAAAGCCGCCTGTAAGCACAGCACCCAAAACCGGAGTATAGGTCCCGAAGACAAGGGAGCTTATGGCAAATCCGCCGAATATCGCAAGTCCGCCTATTCGGGGAGTCGGCTTTGTATGCATTCTTCGTTCATCCGTCGGAACATCGACAGCCCCGATAAGAAAAGCAAGAACTCTTACGGGAGGGGTAAGTGCAAATGCTAAAAGCCCTGAGCATAGTACGGCACTTATTGCGTACACGATAATCACTATAGTATTATTTATATTATCCATTGTTTTCTCCGTTTTTCTTCACCGTTTATTTAAGCGGAAAAGCTTTTCGTCATTAATGAACACAAATTTCCTTTTCAGGATCAGTCTGTCACTTCTGTACTGATGCAAACACCCGTACAGTAAAGGTCGGGAAGCATAAGCGAATATGTTCTTCCTACGCTGATGTCTGTCGTTTCTACAGAATAACCGTCTGCCATAACGGATGCCTGACATTCTACGGTTATATAGAGAGTGCGGTAACCTACAACGTCACTTACGACCTGCATACCGCTGTCGGACATTCCCACGTGAGTTGCGTTTCTCACGTCACACGCAGTTACCTCTCCTATTTTTTTACCGCTTACATGATCGTAAACAGCATCTCCCGTTTTAACGTTATCGGCAAGAGCCTCGGAAAGCATATCCGTTTCAATAACGTACTGCAGGTTTACCTTCTCTGCCCTGTTATCATTCTGTTTATCAAAAACAAAGCTTTTTACAAGCAGAGCCGCAAGTGCGATAACTGCCAGAATAATAACGACGTCTATTACGTTAAACCTGTGTTTTTTATTTTGCATTTTTAATGTACCGTCCTTTCATCAGTCGGACAATCAAGCCGTATTTACGGCTCAGTTGATATCGGTTTCCCAAGAGCATTCGCTTTCCTCACGAAGAAGATATGAAAGCTCAATATCGTCTGTTTCTTTACGTGCACTTCTGACGTAAGCAGAGCATAGACCTGCCGTAAGCCAGAACATCAGAAATACTTTTTCATCATACCAAATATAATCAAAGCAACCGTACACAAGCATTCCAAGTATGCTGCAAAGGGGTGCTGCCGCACCGATCCTTCTGGAAACGCTGTACTGGTTTACGGAAAGCTTTATATTCGTTCCTTTTTTCTCGGCAGTAAAACCGGACAGACTGTCAGGGCTGTTAATTCTGAGGCCTCTCGTTCTGAGGGCAGGATTTTTTCTTGCGTTATCCACACGCTTGAACATCGTAAAAGCCGAGCTTACGAGAAGCCATGCGAATGCAAGGAATATCACAACTCCGAAAACTCCTGTTTCCACCCAAAGCTGCAGATAAGTGTTATAGGAATGAGGAATGCTTTCTCCTGTTGAAGAAATCATTGAAGCGATCCCTGAAAAGCTTTCTTTGCCGAAGCCTATTCCTCCGAAAAGAAAATCAGACATCACACGGAGTGTATTTTCCCAAAGAGGTGCTCTGAGAGAAGCCGCCTCGCTCACCTCATTCCCGACATAAGCGGAAACTCTTGCAAAAGCAGAAGGAAACAGAAGCGATGCCGCAGGAATTACAGTAGCTCCCGCAAGCACTATATAAAGTGAACGTCTCGAATACATCAGAAGAAGCAAAAGAGTCGCACCTATAACCGCAAGAAAAGCACAAAAAGTACCGTTTGAAATACAGGGAAACAGAAGTACCGCAAGTGCCGCAAGTGCGTACCCTTTGGCAAGTCTGAATGCAGGTCTCATAAACAGGGACACGGTCAGCGGTATAGCTGTCACAGAAATAACGGAGGTGATACTTTCGTCACCTGAAAGAAGCTGTCCCGTAAGAGAACCCCCAAACATATCCGCCAGATTTGCACTGACGTTTCCGAAAGCAACGTCACCGACGTTGCCTACCGTTCTGAAAAGACAGGAAACAGAAAGTCCGAATACCAAAGCAACCGTCGTACAGTCAAGCCACGCTTTAGTTTTAAGTAGATTTACAGTGAGGAAATACACAATTATGAGAAGTACATACGTAAGTGACTCTCTATGGGCTCCGGGATGAAGTGCGACGATACCGCCGAGCAGTACGGTAAGGAGAACCCCCAGCACAGCCGCATCTACCGTTTCAAAGCAAACGTATCTTTTTCCCCGTATGACTTTTACGGAAAATGCCGCAGCGGTAACAAGAAGAAGCACAATGCTCAGCTTCGCACTTATAAACGGAATTAAGAAAGAAACCGCTGCAATTCCAAGCTCAGGCTTTGAAAGGATCACCCAGATCAAAACAAGAAGAATTATTCCGAAGGCAACTTTATAAGGTGAAGTGAAATACCCGATGCTGCCTGCAGCAACACCCAATATAAAACCGTGGGATACTCTCCCTACACCCGTTTTTTCATGCTCAAAAGTCCCGTTTTTCGCAGTTTTACTGATAAACCGTCCCAACGCAGACTCCGACATAGCTTCTATAAGGTGTTTTTCACTTAAAATAAGAGGAACCGAGCAGAAAATCAGCACGACGGCAAAGATAATTCCGAAAACTTGTCTGCTTTCACTCAGCAAAAAGCTGTCAAAAAGCTCAAAAAGAAATGTATATATGCCGAAGGTAGCAAGAAACATTCCGTAAACACGGAGCCTCAGCATCATCATGACATCTGATATTCTCTTCGCCGCTTTTACCGTAAATCCGTCATTGAAGGCTGACGACAGTACAGCTCTCAGCTTAGACGTACCTTTACCGTTTTCTGTCTCACCGCTGTTATAGGAAGTAAACAACGCTCCCACAACACCGGTCTTCAAGCCGTTATATATATACTCAAACGTTTTATCAAAAAACGAAAATGTTCCTTTTCTGATTTTGTTTCTTTTTTCGCCGTGAGACACCCTGTTCCCTCCTTTCGCCAGCAATATTCATTATATTATACTATAATATCTTCATAAATTCAAGTTTTTTAAAAAAATAACAAAAAATTTAAGTGCTTTATAGGTATTGACTAATAAAAACAGATTTGTTATAATATATTATTAGATTAGAAATTCAGTTTTTAAGCTGTGCCGCACAGGGCAGGCTTAACGGAGGATACCAGAATGGAATGTATAAGAAAGCCGAGAGGCACTATGGACGTTATGTCACCCGACGTATATACGTGGTTACATATAGAAAGCACAGCGAGAAGGGTCGCTTCAAAATTCGGATTTGATGAGATCAGAACACCGACCTTTGAAGAACTTTCTCTTTTCTCAAGAGGTGTCGGCGAAAGCACCGATGTTGTACAGAAAGAAATGTACACCTTTGAAGACAAGGAAGGCAAGGTATTTGCTCTCAGACCCGAAGGTACCGCCTCGGTTGTCCGTGCCCTTGTTGAAAACGGAAAATGCTCCGACACACTTCCCATTAAGCTTTCATATATCATAAACTGTTTCAGATATGAAAAGCCTCAGGCAGGCAGAAGCCGTGAATTTGAACAGTTCGGCGTTGAAATGTTCGGCTCTTCCGATGCAGGTGCGGATTTTACCGTAATTTCACTTGCGGCAAGTATTTTAAGAGAGCTCGGAATAGGAAGCACTTCCCTTCACATAAACTCCATCGGCTGTCCCGAATGCAGACCCGCATACAGAGCAGCCCTCGTGGAATATTTTGAAAAAAATTCCGACGGTCTTTGCGACACGTGTAAAACGAGACTTAAAACAAATCCCCTGCGTGTTCTCGACTGCAAATGCGAAAGCTGTAAAAAGCTCGCAGCCGATGCACCCAAAACCATCGACCACCTTTGTGACGAATGTAAAAATCACATGGACAAGCTTGAGTCGATGCTGAATGCCTGCGGCATAGAATATGTTGTAGACACACATATCGTAAGAGGTCTTGACTACTACACTAAGACCGTATTTGAATTTATCGCAGACGGAATCGGTGCACAGAGCACAGTTTGCGGCGGCGGCAGATATGACGGCCTCGTTAAAGAGCTTGGCGGTCCCGCACTTCCCGCCTGCGGATTTGCCATGGGTATTACAAGACTTATTCTTGCGATGGAACAGAACAATGCCGAAATTCCCCAAAGAACTGCTCCCGCACTTTACATCGCATCTATGGGACAGGCGGCACAGATTAAAGCACAGGCTATCGTATGGGCACTTCGCCAAAAGGGCATTTATGCTGAATGCGATGTTGTAGGCAGAAGCCTCAAGGCTCAGATGAAGTACGCCGATAAAACAGGTGCAGAAAAAGTTCTCATCATAGGCGACAGCGAGCTTGAAAGCGGCCGAGCAATGCTGAGAGACATGACCGGAAATATCGGCGAGAATACTCAGACCGAGATCGAAATTGAAGAAATCGACAAATATCTTTGATATAAAGTAAACCTCACGAAAGGAACGGATACGATCCGATAGATTTATGAACAACAGATTTGAAAAAACAGACAGAAGAACACATTACTGTGCTGAGCTTTCCTCGGCAAATATCGGCGAAAGAGTTGCCGTTGTAGGTTGGGTACAGAAGCAGAGAGACCTTGGTGCACTTATCTTCATTGACCTCCGTGACAGAACGGGCCTCGTTCAGCTTGCATTTGACGAATCAACGGAAAAGGAGATATTTGATGCCGCTTTCGGTGTACGTGCGGAATTTGTTCTTGCAGCTCAGGGCGTTGTTCGTTCAAGAGGTGCGGAAGCTGTAAACAAGAACATGAAAACAGGTGAGATCGAAATCGCAGTTGACACCTTCAAGATCCTTTCAGCAGCCAAGACCCCTCCTTTTGCTATCGTTGAAAACAGCGACGTTAAGAGTGAGCTCCGTCTCACACACAGATATCTTGACCTTCGCCGTCCCGATATGCAGAATAACATTATTGCAAGAAGCAAAATAACAAAGATCGCAAGAGACTTTTATCTTGACAACGGGTTTATCGAAATCGAAACTCCCGTACTTGTAAAGCCCACACCCGAGGGTGCAAGAGACTATCTCGTTCCCAGCCGTGTTCATCCCGGCAAGTTCTACGCTCTTCCTCAGTCTCCCCAGCTTTACAAGCAGCTTCTCATGTGCTCCGGCTTTGACCGTTACATTCAGATCGCACGCTGCTTCAGAGACGAAGACCTTCGTGCCGACAGACAGCCCGAATTTACACAGATCGACCTTGAGATGTCCTTCGTTACGGAAGATGACGTTATCGCAGTAAACGAAGGCTTTATCAAGAGCGTTTTTGAAAACTTTATGAACCTTCCCCTTGAAGTTCCCTTCAAGAGAATGACATGGCATGAGGCCATGGAACGCTTCGGCTCGGATAAGCCCGACACACGCTTCGGCATGGAGCTTTGCAACGTTTCGGACATCGCCGCAGGCTGCGGCTTCGGTGTGTTCAGCGGTGCTGTTGCTGACGGCGGAAGCGTAAGAGGTATCACCGTTAAGGGCGGTGCTTCCATGTCCAGAAAAGAGATAGACTCTCTCGTTGAATTTGTAAAATCCTATGGTGCCAAGGGTCTTGCCTGGTACAAAAATGCCGAAGGTGCTGTTTCCTCATCATTTGCTAAATTCCTCACAGAAGAAGAAACATCGGCACTCCTTGAAAGAATGGGCGTTGAAACAGGTGACCTTGCACTTCTTGTTGCCGCTAAGAACAAGGTGGTATTCGACTCTCTCGGTGCACTAAGATGTGAGGTTGCAAAGAGAATGAACATGATCGACAGATCCAAGTTCAACTTCCTTTGGGTAACTGAATTCCCTCTCCTTGAGTACAGCGAAGAGGACGGCAGATATTATGCTATGCACCATCCCTTCACCATGCCCATGGATGAAGATATTGAAAAGCTCGACACAGATCCCGGTGCTGTAAGAGCGAAGGCTTACGATATTGTACTCAACGGTACTGAGCTTGGCGGCGGTTCTATCCGTATCCACTCCGAAGAGCTTCAGAGCAAAATGTTCTCCGTTCTCGGTATTGAGCCTGAAGAAGCTCAGATCAAGTTCGGTTTCCTTCTTGATGCATTCAAGTACGGAGTCCCTCCCCATGGCGGTCTTGCTTTCGGTCTCGACAGACTTGTTACACTTCTTCTCGGACTTGAAGACATCCGTGACGTTATCGCCTTCCCCAAGGTACAGAATGCTTCCGAGCTTATGTCAAAGTGCCCTGCAGTTGCAGACCCCAAGGCTCTTGAAGAGCTTTGCATAGCAATAACAAAAGAAGACGAAGCAAACGAATAATCCAAATATTGAATTAAAGGTAAAAGCGCTGTTATCCTAAAAAACGGATAACGGTGCTTTTTCACACTAAAATAAATTATTTATTTTAAAATCATAATAAACTATTTTTTGCATTTAACTTGGAAAATGAAAAACAAAACAACCAATTCTGAAAAGAAAAAACAGAGAAAAGATACTGTTATTCTGATATGGAATTTTTTAAAAGGCAGTAAATTGTTTTTTATCATCAGCATCATATCTGCTGCCGTTTCAGCATTGGCAGACATGATAAGCCCTCAGATAATAAGGGCAGCGGTAGATAATGCCATAGGTAAAAACGAACCTGAATTTCCCGAATTTATAATGAAGCTTATAAATTCTTTCGGCGGATTTGAATATCTGGGAGAGCATCTGTGGATAATGGCTCTCGCTGTGGTGGCTGTTGCCGCCGTAAAAGTATTATCCCAGTATTCCTTTCGTGTTTTCAACACAAAAGGTGCGGAAACCTTTGTTAAATCCATGCGTGACAGTCTGTATTCCCATATTGAAAGGCTGCCGTTTTCATGGCATATGAAAAACAAAACGGGAGATATTATTCAGCGGTGCACATCCGACATTGACATTATAAAACGTTTTGTTTCCGAACAAATGACATCCATCTTCAGAGTTATTATTCTTCTTATTCTGTCGGTAGCCTTCATGGTATCAATGAACAAAGCTCTTACGGTTATTGCCGTTATTCCCATGCCGATAATAATTCTCTATTCAATGCATTTTCACAAAAACATCAAAAAAGGCTTTCGTGACTGTGATGAAAACGAAGGCAAGCTTTCGGCTATGGCACAGGAAAATCTGACAGGGGTCCGTGTTGTAAGAGCCTTTGGCAGAGAAAGCTTTGAAAAAGAACGTTTTGAAAAACATAATGAGTATTACACAGGTCTGTGGGTCAGAATGGCACAGCTTATGAGCCGTTTCTGGAGCACCCTTGACGTGCTTTCGGCACTTCAGATAATGCTTATCGTTATTTTCGGTGCTGTCTTCTGTATTAACGGCAGTATGACTTCCGGAGAATATATAGCCTTTATTTCTTACAATTCAATGCTTGTATGGCCCATACGAATGCTCGGCAGAATGCTTTCGGAGCTTAGCAAGGCAGGTGTTGCTGTCGAAAGAATCAAGTACATAACAGATACGGATGAAGAAAAAGATCCCGACGATGCTCTTTATCCCGATATGAGAGGAGATATTGTATTTGAAAACGTATCCTTTGCATATGAGGGCTCGCCTGACATACTTCATAACATTGACCTTGAGATCAAAAGCGGAACGACTCTCGGTATATTGGGAGGTACCGGAAGCGGAAAAACGACTCTGATGCTGCTTCTTGACAAGCTGTATGAGCTTTCTGACGGTAACGGAAAAATATCCGTCGGAGGTGTTGACATTTCAAAAATAAGCACCAAGCATCTGAGAAAGAATATCGGCATGGTGCTTCAGGAGCCTTACCTGTTTTCGAGAACTATTTCCGGAAACATCGGTATCGCAAGAAAAGATATTACCGTTGAGGAAATAAAAAAAGCCTCTGATGCCGCCTGTCTCAGCGAAACAGTAGAAGGCTTTTCAAAAGGCTATGACACATTTGTCGGAGAAAGAGGAGTTACTCTTTCGGGTGGCCAGAAGCAACGCTGTGCCATAGCAAGAGTTCTCACTCAGAACACTCCCATTATGATCTTTGACGATTCCTTATCTGCAGTAGACACCGAAACAGATGCGAAGATCAGAAAAGCTTTGGAGGAACGGTTCGGTACGGCGACGATCATAATAATTTCCCACAGAATAACGACCCTTTCAAAAGCCGATAAAATAATAGTGCTTGACAAAGGACATATTGCAGAATGCGGATCTCACGATACTCTGAAAAAAGCCGGAGGCATATATCAAAAAATATATGAGATCCAGTCTGCCTCAGCTGAGGAGGTGTGCGATGAATAAGAAAAAAGAAAAGAGAGCTTCTTTTACCTTCTTCGGCGTGGGGAAAATACTTCCCTTTATGAAAAAATACCGCTATACCGTAATAATTATGATTCTTTGCGGTCTTGGCGGTAGTGTCATTGACGTAGGAGTCCCTTTATTCCAAAAATACTCAATGAACCACTTCGTTATGAAAAACACCCTTGATACCCTACCTTTATTTATCACGATATACGTTGCCGTAATAATATTTACGGGTATTGTCAATTACGTATCATGTGCTCTCGCCATGAAGGTGGAGGTTTGCGTAAACAAGGATCTGAGAAACGCTGCTTTCTCACATCTTCAGAAACTGTCATTTTCATATTACAATAAAAACAGCGTAGGTTACATTCACGCAAGAATAATGAGTGATACTTCACGTATCGGCTCGCTTGTTTCATGGTCGCTCATGGACAGCGTATGGCATCTTTCCTACCTTATAGGCGCTGTTGCCGTTATGTTTGCGGTAAATGCCGGACTTGCCCTTTTGGTGATCACCATACTTCCTCTTATTATCGTACTTTTTTCTCTGTTTCAGGGAAAGCTTATCAGAATTAACAGAGAAATCAGAGAAATCAATTCTAAAATAACAGGCGGATTCAACGAGGGGATTACGGGTGCAAAAACGATAAAGTCACTTGTTATTGAAGAAACAATGGAAAAGGATTTCACCGAAAACACCCTTGAAATGAAAAGCAAAACCATTCACTCCGCAAGACTGAGGGGGCTGTTTGCCGCAACAATGAACTTCGCCTCCTCCATGGCCATCGCAATCGTTCTTTGGAGAGGCGGCTATATTGCCGCATCAGAGGTGGGAACTTTTTCTATGTTTATGTCCTACGCTCAGGGTATGATGGAGCCTGTTCGCTGGATAATAGATGCAATATCCGATCTTATCACCACTCAGGTGAACATCGAAAGACTGTCTACCCTTTTGGAAACCGAGCCCGACGTAAAGGATGCTCCCGAGGTTATTGAAAAATACGGTGACGCATTCTGCCCCAAGCGTGAAAACTGGGAAGAAATAAAAGGCGATATTGAATTTAAAAACGTAAGCTTCAAATACCCCGACGGAGACGAATACATTCTCGAAAACTTTGATTTGAAGATCCCCTTCGGAACCAACGTTGCAATTGTCGGAGAAACGGGTGCCGGAAAATCAACTCTTGTAAATCTTATTTGCAGATTTTTTGAAATTACCGAAGGAGAGCTTCTTATCGACGGACGAAATGCCAAAGAACGCTCACAGCTGTGGCTTCATTCAAGCATCGGTTACGTTCTTCAGACACCCCATCTGTTTTCGGGCACGATCAAAGAAAACCTGCTCTACGGAAATCCCGATGCTACAGATGAGGAAATAGAGCAGGCGTTGAGTTTAGTATCCGCAAATGATATAATAAATAAGCTTGAATTCGGCCTGGACACAGATGTGGGCGAGGGCGGAGATATGCTTTCGACAGGAGAAAAACAGCTTATATCATTTGCAAGGGCTATTCTTTCAAAGCCGAAAATTCTTGTGCTCGACGAAGCTACCGCTTCGGTAGACACCATAACCGAGCAAAAAATTCAGACTGCAACGGAAAAGATCATAAAAGGACGAACCTCGATCGTCATAGCTCACAGGCTTTCTACTGTTAAAAATGCCGATGTAATTCTTGTTGTCAAGGACGGAAAAATAATTGAACAAGGAAAGCATTCTGAACTGATGCACAAGAGAGAGCATTATTACAGGCTGTACACAAGGCAATACGAAGACGAGGCAACAAGCTCCGTCTTGGGTTAATAAAACTTGTCAAAAAGCTCCCCGTCGGCACCGACGGGGAGTTCTCTTGTATTATTTTTATTGTTCATTCTTTATAGCCTGTTTGTTTGCTTCGTGTCCTGCGTTGTTCGTAGCGAAAAGCGTTGTGCCGCTTTTTGAGGATACAAAATAATAATAGTTTGTATCTGCCGGATACAGAGCATATTTTATGGCATTCATACCGGGATTGGCTATTGCTCCCGGAGGAAGCCCGTTATTCTGGTAGGTATTGTAGGGACTTACGTAGCTTACGGTCTCTCCCGTTACCTCTGTGGGTCTTTCGCCGGTCAGGTGATGGATTGCGTATACAACGGTAGCATCACTTTCAAGTCTCGGGAACGTTCCTGAGTTGTTAAGCCTGTTGTGAAATACTGAGGATACGTTTCGGAAATCGGAGGAAACCCCTGCTTCCTTTTCTATCATGGAAGCAAGTGTTACGACCTGATCGGTCGTCATACCAAGCTCCTCAGCCCTGGTCTTGTAAGCATCGGTATATACCTCATAAAAACGTCTGAGCATCTTATTGACTACAGTATAAGCATCGGAAGCGTTATAGAATTCGTAGGTATCGGGGAACAGGTAGCCTTCAAGCCTGTAAAATCTGTCCTCGCTCCAACCGTTCGTTTCAAGCTCCTCGACAAACCAATAATCAAATTCTCCGTTGTTTATGGCATCAACGTAGGCTTCCTTTGATCCGCCTATTTCATATGACAAAAGCAGATCTATTATCTCATCTACCGTATAGCCCTCCGGAATGGTTATCCACGAAGTGCCTGAAACCTTTTTAGGTTTAAATTCATAGAAAAGGGCTTTATAATTCATCATGGGCGAAACAGTATATTCTCCCGCAACAAAATTCTCCTCTATCTTCTTGAATTTACCGTAGAAGGTAAACACACCTTTATATTTTATTACCCCGTTCTGATACAGAATTTCAGCTATGTCAGCCGTTGTCGCTTCCTCAGGTATCGTTACCTCTATCAGCTCATCGGATTTCACAAAAGCATACATATCATTTCCGACGTTTATAGCAAAAATAGAGATCAGAGCAGATACGAACAGAACGAAGACGATGTAGATGACCGCACAGACCATGCTGATTACGATACTGCCGCCTACATCCTTTGAGTTTTTGTCAGACTCCTTCTTTTTCTTCGATATTACCTTGTCGCTTACGTCTGTTTTTCTCGTCGCCTGATTATCGGGAACATCGGGCGTTCTTTTTATGGTTATCGGAGGCTTTGACCGGCCCCCTTTTTTATCGGCGGGAACTATTCTCTGCCCGGAGGTCATGCTGCCGTTTTTTTCTGATACAATGCTTTTTTGCTGTGCAGGTGTTTTACCTGTTACGTTCTGTACGGCAGGATTATTTACGGTAGTAGGTGCATCGACCGGCTTATTTACTGCAGGTCTTATCTGAGAAGGCACTCCCGAAGGTCTTGTTCTGTTTGCGTCCGCCGCAGGCCTTCTCGCATCCGAGGCCCCCGCAGGCCTTACACCGTTTGCGTTCGCCGCAGGTCTTCTCACACCCGAGACTCCCGCAGCACCTGCACCGTTTGCGTTCGCCGCAGGTCTGCCCGATGGCTGTGCAGATGACTGATTTTCTTTTCTTCTTTTCATCATGAAGTCAATTCCTTTATCGAAATCGTCATCATAATGATTATTATTAAAATCATTCATAATGTATTAGCTCCTTTCCAAAAGCACCCTCAGCTGACAATAACACCGACAACCGTAACTATTACAAGCACGATAAATGCAGGTGACAGCAGGGGTTCGACAGCGTAAGGAAGACTGTCTCTTTTCTTTTTTTGTGAATGCTCCGAGGGAACGTTTCTCCATGCCATTTCGGCATAGCTTTTCTGTGCAGCACCGAAGAACAGCACCGCAAACAGAAGGCAGGCACAAACGGTAAGAAAGCCGAACATAACAAGTCCTCCGCCTTGTCTTACCGCTGCTCTGTATATATACACTTCAAAGAACAGAGCAAACACGTTGTTTGCCGCATGAACGATTACCGAAGCAAGAAGAGATCTGGTAGCGTATACCACCAATGTCAGAATTATCCCGTTGAAAAAGTAAACGGGCATTCTTTCAAAATTAAAATGGATAAATGAAAAGGTCAAGGCACTCATGAGAACCGCAACGACCGTTCCGTTTCTTTCGTATTCAGCTACTATGACTCCTCTGAACAGAAATTCTTCCGTTACTGCAGGCACTATTGCCGCCGCAAGAACCGCATAAAGTCCCATGGCAAAGCTTCCGCCCACATTGGAGGAAAGCACCTGAGACGGCGAAGAAGCAGCAAACGCTTCAGGGAAAAATCTGTACATGAAAAAGCATATGATAGCTCCTCCCGAAACCATAAATCCGAGAGCGTATACAAGCATTGGAATATCGTGTACCTTTGTCATTCTTATTCTCAGATGAGACAAGAATTTTCTTCCTCTGAGACGGGAATAAAACACCGAGGGAAGACCGAATATCAGAAGCTGAAGCACTATCATTGAAAGGTAACCGTTTTCACCTATCGCAAACTTGGAGACATCGATAAACTCCACAACGATGAGAAAAACGGATATTATGAGAAGCAGGATAGGTGCTCCGTGTACGTTTTTAATTTTCACCTGTTACTACCACACCTTTTTCCGTCAAAAGTATGCTGAGACTTACGTCGTATTTACCTATAGGTACGGAGGAAACGATAAAATCACTGTATACCACTCCTATTATATTACCCTGAAGTCCCGAAAGATATCTGTCGTAAAAGCCTTTACCGTAGCCGAGTCTGTAGCCTTTTTTATCATAAATAAGTGCAGGCACAAAGCATATTAAGTTGCCCTCATTGTTTCCCGGATCAAACACGGGAAGATTTGCCGAGGGCTCTCTTATCCCGTATGAATCCACCTTCAGCTCATCAAGAGAGGTGACGAAATGAAAATCCATCGTATGTTCCTCTTTATTGCATCGGGGAAACGCAACCTTTTTACCTTTTTTAAGAGCATCCTCAGCTACAGCCATTATATCAATCTCATTATTAAGAGGAGCGTACATCAATACACAATCGGCAAATCTGTAGCTGGCAAGCGACAATGCACAGGCACATATCTTTTCATCTCTCTCTTTTTTTTGAGACGGATCCATCGAAGCACGTTTTTCAAGAAAGACCTTTCTTGTTTCGTCTTTGATCTTTTTTACCGTATTCATGCCATCACCGATTCCGCTAATTTTTCACTTTCAGCTTCACCACGGAGAAGCTCAACAAGCTGAAGTGCAAAATCAAGAGCTGCCCCCATACCGTTTGACGTGACATATTTTCCGTCAACGACTACTGCGGCATCATAAACCTTTGCTCCCTCAAGATATTCCTCAAAGCCGGGATAGCAGGTCGCATCCTTGTCTTTGAGAAGACCTCTTTTACCGAGTATCATCGGAGCTGCACAGATAGCCGCTATGTAAGCATCACTTTCCTTTGCCGCTTCAAGAAATTTTTCGACTGTGGGAGAAGCATCAAGATTTTTACTTCCGGGCATTCCGCCGGGAAGTATCATCATTTCAAGCTCTGCCGTTTCAAGCTCCTTTTCAGCCTGCTCTGCGGATATATCCGCTTTTACGGTAATACCGTGTGAGCCTGTTACCTCAAGTCCGGTAACTCCTACTGTTTTCACCTCAACACCGGCTCTTCTGAGCAGATCGACGGGGCAAAGTGCCTCGATCTCCTCAAAACCGTCTGCTAAAAACAAATAAACCATTTGAAGCTCCTTTCTTCTTTAACGAAGTCCTGTTGCATCAAGAACTGTTTCAAATATTTCTTCAATGGACTGCTGTTTGCCGTCCTTAACACACTCTACCATACTCCAACCCAGCTTATCCGCCGCAAAGTATGCTGCTTCATAGCATTTTCTGAGATATTCAGTATCGGCTTCGTGTATATCCTTTTTTATATTTTGCTCACTACACCTTTTCTCCACATTTGATATGGATATTTCGGGAGGAAGTGCAAAACAAATAACTTTATGAGGCTCAGGCAATCCTAACTTATGAAACTCAAAATCCCAAAGCCATTCAAGAAAGCCGTCCCACTCTTCACGGGGCATTTTTGACAGCTGGTGATAAGCATTCGCCGTAGTATAACGGTTGGCGATAACTACGGAATTTTCCTCTTCCAAAAACTCCTTCCACCCCGTCACGTAATTTACATATCTGTCACAGGCAAAAAACGCACTTGCGGCATAGGCATTCGTATCGTCAGGTGAGCCTCCCAGCTCCCCATCAAGATACATTTTCACAAGAGTTGAGCTTTTGCTGTCATAGTCGGGAAAGCTGACCTTTTTTACGTTTTTCCCTTTTTTTGAAAGATACTCAAGGAGCTTATCGCTCTGTGTATTCTTTCCGGCACCGTCAAGGCCCTCTATGGCTATTAATATACCCACTTGGAAAAATCCTCTTTTCTTAGATCAATTAATTTAAAATACTGCGTCCTCTCCGCTTTCCTCAGACTCACCGTCGGAGGTACCCATGCGGAGCTGCTGATACTGTTCCTTTGTTATTCTCACCTGTCTCGGCTTTTGTCCGTCGGGTGCACTTACGTAGCCGAGTGCTTCCATTCGGTCAATAAGCTTTGCTGCCCTTCCAAATCCGAGAGAGCATTTTCTCTGGATGAGCGACGTTGATATTTTTCCGCTTTCAACGGCGATCTCAACTGCCTTCCAGAACATAGGATCTTCATCGCCTCCGCCTGAGCTTACCTCGACGACGGCACCCTGTCCCTTCTTCTTTGAATTGCATTTTGCGGCCTCGGTTTCGATCTGTGTGATAACGTCGTCACTATAACCTGCCTGTCTTTCGGAATTCTGATTTTTAATGAAGCTGACTACCCTTTCGACCTCCTCATCGGATACGAGGGCACCCTGTACTCTTATGGGCTTTGTAGCACTTACGGGACTGTAGAGCATATCTCCCTTACCTATAAGCTTTTCTGCACCGCCCATATCGATTATTGTTCTTGAGTCAACCTGGGATGCAACCGTAAATGCTATTCTCGAAGGTATATTACCCTTGATAGTACCTGTAATTACGTCAACAGACGGTCTCTGTGTACCGATGATAAGGTGCATACCTGCGGCTCTCGCCTTCTGGGCAAGTCTGCACACGGAGTCTTCAACGCTGTCGGGAGCCGTCATCATAAGGTCGGCAAGCTCGTCTATAACTATTACGATCTCAGGAAGCACCTCTTTATGAGGATCATCCTTTACCGCCTGATTATATCCGAAGATATTTCTTACCCCTTCTTCATCAATAAGGCCGAAACGGCGTTCCATTTCATTTACCGCCCACGAAAGTGCTCCTGCAGCTTTTTTGGGATCGCTAACAACGGGGACAAGCAGATGAGGAAGCTCTCCGTACATACTGAACTCAACTTTTTTGGGGTCGATAAGTATGAGCTTGACTTCATCGGGTGATGCCTTATAAAGAAGACTGATAAGTATACAGTTTATGCACACGGATTTACCCATACCTGTCGCACCGGCAATAAGAAGGTGCGGCATTTTAGGTATATCAAGATATACGGGCTCGCCTGCTACGTCCGCACCGAGTGCTACGTTCAGCTTGCTTCCCGCATCTCTGAATGCATCTGTATCTATAAGTGTACGAAGATGTACTATTTCTCTTGCGCTGTTGGGCACTTCAATACCTACGGCGGATTTGCCCGGTATCGGTGCTTCTATACGAACTCCCGACGTTGCAAAGCTGAGTGCTATATCGTCAACCAGCTTAACTATGGAGCTTACTCTCGTACCGGGATCGGGACGAAGCTCGTATCTCGTTATGGTAGGGCCGACAGCGGGAGAGCCTGCAGATTTGGTATGAACGTTAAATCTTTCAAGAGTCTGGATAAGTCTTTCTTCTTTTTCCTTTATCTCACGGCTTCTGTCCACCTTTTTCTTATCAGTATCTGCGGTAAGAAGCTCTATCGAAGGAAATTCATAGCTTTTTTGAGCTGCTTCGGGCACATCTGCCGTTTCAGCATCCGCTTCGGCTTCGGCACTCTCCGTACCGATGTCCTTTTCGGTCACTTTCATTTCGGGCTCTCCGAAGGTATCTTCTCCGAGATAATACCTTGAAAGCTTACGGAGGACCTCCTCGTCTTCGGGATTTTCAAATACGGGAGGAATGTCTGTATCAAACACACCGTCGGTCATTCCTTCAAAGTCGGAAGCAGAAGGCTCCTCAACGGACTCTGACGCATTCTCCGCTTCGGCCTCCTTTACAGCCTCATCAAAAGCAGAAAGATCCTCAAGCTCGGTTATCTGAAGCTGTGTTTCTTCCTCCTCGTAATCGCCTGCCGTTATATCGGGATCTATTTCAGTTTTTCTCTTAACGTCTGCGGGAGGTATTTCTTCAAGGTTATTTCTTGGCGATGTTTTTTTATTCTTTGACGGACGTGCCTCGTAAGGCTCGGAATAAGCTCCGTCACCGTAATATCCGTAATTTGCCGACTGGGCTTCACGCAGAGCAGCTTCTCTCTCTTCAAGCTCCTGACGTCTTCTTTCTGCTCTGTATTCATCCTGCTTCTGAGCTTCTATTTTTGCCGCAATTCTCTTTTCCTTGCTTACTGCATTCTGATATGAAATATCGTCGATAAGCTCACGGGGAGTTTTTCCGACAACGACAAGAATAAGTATAAGCATTACCGCAATTGCGATGATAACCGCACCCACCTTGCTGAAGCAGGTCACCATAAGACCGCCGATAAATCCGCCGACAAATCCGCCGCCCACACCTTCGACACCGTTTTTATAGTGAATGATGGGGTTGATAAGCGATACTGTTTCTTCCGATGAAAAGAATACGTGAAGAACTGCTGAAAGCATAAGGAAGATAACGCTTGTACACACAAGTCTCGTTCTTGCCGAACGTACTTCCTTTTCGGTGAGCATAACAAATGAACAAGCCGCTAAAATGAGAGGCAGCACGTACGCCGCTTTTGAAAAAATGCCGAGCAAGACATTGTCTCTGAGAAAATTGCCCACAACTCCGAAATCTTTTATGAAAAAGGAAAGAGTCATAAGAACTGCAACAAGTATAAGAATTATCGGAACAAAATGTCTGAAATGAACATTCGTATCGGGAAGCTGCTTCTGCACTTCCTTTTTCTTTGTATTTTTCTTTCCCTTGGAGGAAGAACCTGTTTTTTTACTGCTTGAGGAAGTGACTTTATATTTTTGATTATTTTTGGAAGTTGCCATTTTTGTCCTTTCAATAAGGGTTATTGCGGATGGATTTTAACAGATCAAATTTCTCCGCAAACAAAACGAAATAATTATAATTATTATATAGTTTACCATAATTGTTATCATTTTACAATAGCTATATACAATAAATTTAAAAGAACATGAGCATAATTTATTTATGAAATATCAAACAAACACCAAAGAACACATTCCTGTCAGGCTGCTGCTATGTGCCGTAGGTGCAGGATTTCTGAACGGCCTTCTCGGAGCAGGTGCGGGAATAATACTTGTCTATATCTATGCTTCGATGCTCGGATTTGAAAAAAGCGAAGATGTCAAGGATATTTTTGCCATGACTGTCGCTACTGTAATTCCCATTTCATTATTTTCGGTTTTTAATTACGTCTTTACCGTCGGTGCTGACTTTTCCGGAAGTTATATTTTTCTTATTCCCGGAATTGCAGGAGGTATACTCGGTGCATTTATTA
>JAZSLF010000033.1:0-17244 GCA_045535205.1 Eubacteriales bacterium | reverse complement strand
GATAACCTTCTGGAAAAGCTTTCTTCCCTATGATAATCAAATTTGGTCTCCATTGAGACTTTAATTTTTGTGAATAATAACAACATAATAAAGTTGACAAAATGCGACTGTTGGGTTATAATGTATTTGAGCTTTTACATGACTGACGGATTTCGCAGATCACTGCGGGGGAGTGTAAACGCTGTTTGGCCGACCGTCTGGGCAAATTCAGTTCATTTAAGAGCTGGTTTGCCCTTTTTGTTTTTTTGAAGTTAAAAAGGTCAATTCCGGCAAGGTTAGGAGATTATATCATGATACACGAAAACTGGAACGGATTTAAAGAAGGTGTGTGGCAGAATGAAATAAACGTTCGTGATTTCATTCAGCAGAATTACAAGGAATACACGGGTGACGAAGGCTTTCTCACCGGTGCTACAGAACGAACAAAAGAACTTATGGCAACCGTCGAAGAGCTGTTCAGACTTGAAAGACAGCGTGACGGTGTTTTGGACGTTGACACCGATACTGTTTCTTCTCTCACAAGCTATGCTCCCGGTTACATTGACAAGGATAAAGAAATTATCGTCGGTATGCAGACCGACAGCCCTTTGAAGCGTGGAGTCAATCCATTCGGCGGAATCAGAATGGCACGTCAGGCATGTGCCGCTTACGGTCACCGTCTCAGCGACAAGGTGGAAATGGAATTCCGCTACAGAACGACTCATAACGACGGTGTATTCAGAGTATATACAGACGAAATGAGAGCTGCAAGAAAGTGCCACGTTATAACAGGTCTTCCCGATGCTTACGGCAGGGGAAGAATTATCGGCGACTACAGACGTGTTGCACTCTACGGTGTTGACAGGCTTATAGAAGAAAAAAAGAAAGACAAGGCAAAGCTTGCAGAGGGAAACTTTAACGTTGAAGATGCACGTCTTTCCGAGGAGCTTTTCCAGCAGATAACCTTCCTCGGCTTTATGAAGGAAATGGCGGCAATGTACGGCTGTGACATAAGCGGCCCCGCTTCAAATGCGAAGGAAGCTGTACAATGGACTTATTTTGCTTATCTTGCGGCTATCAAGGAACAAAACGGCGCCGCTATGTCTCTCGGCAGAGTAAGCACATTCTTTGATATTTATATCGAACGTGATATTGAAAACGGTATTCTTACGGAAGCAGGTGCGCAGGAGCTTATTGACGATTTCGTTATCAAGCTTCGTATTGCGCGTCATCTCCGCACACCTGAATACAACGAGCTTTTCGGCGGTGACCCCATGTGGATAACGGAAGCTGTGGGCGGCATGGGCAAGGATGGCAGAACTCTCGTCACAAAGAACTGCTACCGTATGCTCAATACTCTCTACACTCTCGGCCCTTCCCCTGAGCCCAACCTCACTATTCTCTGGTCAAATGCCCTTCCGGAGAGCTTCAAGCGTTTCTGTGCAAAGGTTTCCTCCGACACCGACTCAATTCAGTATGAGAACGATGATATCATGCGTCCCCTTCACGGTGACGATTACGCCATCGCCTGCTGTGTTTCCGCTATGGAAATAGGTAAACAGATGCAGTTCTTCGGTGCTCGTTGCAACCTTGCAAAGCTTCTGCTTATTGCAATCAACGGCGGTTACGATACGACCTCCGGTATCCACATCGGCCCTCAGATGCCCGTCATGGATACTGACGTTCTTGATTTTGATGCAGTTATGGAACGCTACAGCATTTACATCGAATGGCTTTCAAACCTTTATGTAAATACAATGAACCTTATCCATTATATGCACGATAAATACGCCTACGAAAAGACTCAGATGGCTCTTCACGACACCAAGGTTGAACGTCTTATGGCATTCGGTATTGCAGGTCTTTCGGTTGTTGCCGACTCTCTCAGTGCTATTAAATATGCCAAGGTCTCTCCCGTGAAGGATGCTCTCGGTTATATAGTTGACTTTACAAGAGAAGGAGACTTCCCCAAATACGGCAACGATGACGACAGAGTTGACTTTATTGCACGTGATATGACTCACAAGGTAATAACAGAGCTCAGAAAAACTCCTACTCACAGAAATGCCGTTCATACCCTTTCTGTTCTTACTATCACATCTAACGTTATGTACGGTAAAAACACGGGTGCAACTCCCGACGGCAGAGCTGACGGTGCTCCCTTCGCTCCCGGAGCTAACCCCATGCACAACAGAGAAGAAAACGGCGCCCTTGCATCTCTCAACTCCGTTGCAAAGCTTCGCTATGAGGACTGCCGTGACGGTATTTCCAACACCTTCTCCATCACTCCCGATGCTCTCGGCAAAACCGAAGACGAAAGAATTACAAATCTTGTCGCAATTCTTGACGGTTATTTTGCCAAGAAGGCTCACCATATTAATGTTAATGTTCTAAGCCGTGAAACTCTTATCAAGGCTTATGAAAACCCCGAAGCATATCCCAATCTTACAATACGTGTTTCCGGCTATGCCGTAAACTTCAACAAGCTTTCACGTGAACAGCAAAAAGAAGTAATTTCACGTACCTTCCACGAATGCGTATGAGCAAGGGTTACGTACATTCCATACAAAGTCTCGGAACTGTTGACGGCCCCGGCGTTCGTTTCGTAGTGTTCCTTCAGGGCTGTCCCCTTCGGTGCAAGTGCTGTCACAATCCTGATACGTGGGCGTTTAAAGGAGGCACAAAGTACTCAGCCTCCGATATTGTAAAAAAAGCCTCACGTTACCGTGAATACTTCAAGGACAAGGGCGGTATAACCCTTTCGGGCGGCGAGCCGCTTGTTCAGGCGGATTTTGTCCTTGAGATATTCCGTCTTTGCTGTCTTGAAGGGATAAACACCTGTCTTGATACTTCGGGTATTATTCTCAATGACACGGTAAAGGAGCTTCTGTCCCTTACCGACAGAGTTCTTCTTGACATCAAGTACACAAGTGATGAAGCGTACCGAGAAAATGTGGGCTGTTCAATTGACGGAGTTCTTGAGTTTCTTTCCTATCTTAACGAAAAGAAGATACCCACAACTCTCCGTCAGGTGATAATACCGACTGTCAATGACACGGAAGAAAACATCAGAGTTCTTTCGCAAATTGCAAAAGCTCACCCATGCGTTGACAAGATCGAGCTTCTTCCCTTTAAAAAAATATGTCAAACAAAATATGACGAAATGAGGCTCCCTTTCCCCTTTGCCGAAAAACCTACTCCCACAAAAGAGCAATTGGCAGAGCTTGAGAAGTTACTTAATGAGTAGAAGAGAACCCCAAGTCGCTAAAATTAATTGATGTTGTTTTCTACAGACTTTGCTCTCCTCATCCGTCGCTACAGCGACACCTTCTCCGCTGGAGAAGGCTATTGAGGACCCCTTACAACGAGAACCCCAAGTCGCCTTACGGCAACTTGAGGACCCCTTATAGAATATTTTTGAGGGGACTTTTGAAAAAGTTCCCTCAAACTCCCTCAAAACTTTTGAACAGGAGCATATTATTATATAATTTTGTAATAATGATGAAGTTACCATTCTTGAATATCCTTCCCTACATATCGGGGAGGATTTTTTATATGCTTGAAAATCCAATAGAATTATGGTAAACTATAAATATAGAGAACATCTTTGAAAGGCGGATATATGAAATCCATTCGAAGTATTTTTAAAATAGGCTACGGCCCTTCAAGCTCACACACTATGGGCCCTGCTTTTGCGGCATTACGTTTTATCACCGAAAATACCGAAGCTGATTTTATAAAGGTTATTCTTTACGGCTCTCTTGCAAAGACGGGAAAAGGTCACGGAACCGACAGAGCCATAACGGAGACTCTTGCGACTATAAAATGTGAAATAGTATGGGACACGGAAACGGAAGCTTTAAAGCACCCCAATACACTTGATTTCATAGCATATAAAAACGGAGAAGAGATCGGAAGATGCCGTTTTTACAGTATCGGCGGCGGCGAGATACGCACAGACGATGACACAAAAGCTCCCGTAAAACACGTATACGAGGAAAGCTCTTTCGGTGAAATCGCAAAGGAGTGCAAAGAAAGAAACATTCGTCTTTCAGACTTTGTTTTTGAAAAAGAAGGGGAGGAGATAAAGCCCTTTCTTCTTTCGGTATGGTATACCATGCTCAACAGCATACGAGAGGGTCTTATCAAGACGGGAACTCTGCCCGGTGGCATCAATGTTGAAAGAAAGGCTCAGTTCCTTTTCGGTCAAAAACACATTGACGAGAGTCCTCAGACTAAGGAAAACAGGCTTGTGTGTGCTTATGCTTTTGCTGTAAGCGAACAGAATGCAGACTGCGGTGTAATAGTTACTGCCCCGACCTGTGGGTCTTGCGGTATCGTTCCTGCCGTTCTTAAATACATGAAAGACAAAAACGGTTTTTCCGACAACGATATTATCAGAGCTCTTGCTGTTGCGGGTCTTATCGGAAACATCGTTGCGACCAATGCTTCCGTCAGCGGTGCTGAGTGCGGCTGTCAGGCGGAGGTTGGTACTGCCTGCAGTATGGCTGCCGCCGCTCTGGGTGAGCTTTTTGAAATGGGAATTGACCAGATAGAATATGCGGCAGAGGTTGCCATGGAGCACCATTTGGGGCTCACCTGCGACCCTGTTTGCGGTCTTGTTCAGATCCCCTGCATTGAAAGAAATGCCGTTGCCGCCATGAGAGCCATCAATGCTCTCAGCCTTGCAAACTTCCTTTACGGAAGCCGCAAGGTCTCCTTTGACGTGGTCGTTGAGACCATGTATCAGACGGGAAAGGATCTGTCCCATCTTTACAGAGAAACTTCCGAAGGCGGACTTGCGAAGCTTTATTCGCACGAATAGTAATATAAAAAGGACTTAACATTTTAAGTCCTTTTTTCGTTGACAATACTGCCGTGATATATTAAAATATAAACGAACATTTGTTTATGTCTTGTTGTGTTGTGGGGGAAAATATGATGTATTATTATATTAAAAGTAAAAATGGTACCGATATTATCAAAAGAGGAATTATACTTTCCGATATTTTTTGCGATCTTTTCAAAGATAAAACGAAAGCAGGCAGAAGCTCCCCCGAAAAGATGGGACGTATCTGGAATGAAGCGAACGCATCGGGCAAATGCACAAGACAAATGAGCTTTTCAATTTCGGATATAACGAAAACATGATCTTTTAAAAAAAAGGAAAGCAAAAAGCCTTCCCTTTTCTTATCTTTATAATTACAAGCTGAGAACTCTGAACAGTTCTTCAAAAAGTCTGTCTCTGTTGATATAGTAAACGTACTTTATAAAATGTCTGTGTTCATCAAAGGAATAGCTGCCGTCATACTGCGGAATGGGGCTATGTGTCAAAATCTCAAGCATATAGTATTCATCCTTATTTAAAAGCCATGCCACCGCAGTAACATCCCATATAGGTCTTGACCAAGGCTTTCCTTTTGCATAGGACTCGGCTTCTTTCACCGTGTTCTCCACAAGATAATCGCACAGGGCATTCTTACCCTTGAGCCAATAGTTAAGCTCAGGTCCCGTTGTTGCAAAGCTTTCAACGACACAGGCGCAAGGCAGCTGAACAAGCGGCACACCGCATCCAAAAACAAGTCTTGCCGCCGCAATATCCTGTGACATATTAAATTCCCTTGCAGCATAATGAAGGTGCTTTGCGTGTCCTCCAAGCCATACCACAACACAATTTTCCTTAACGTTGGGATTTTTAAGTATAGCTGATGCTACGTTTGTTATAGCTCCGATGGCAACTATGTACAAGGGCTTTTCGGGACAGTATTCGTTTGCAAGGGTTGCAATAAAATCAGCAGCCTGAGACTCAACAGGTGTATTTTCATCGTCAAGATACTTCTTAGAGCCTCTGTAGACCTTCTCCTTCATTTCTTCCATTTCCATAAGATCAAGAAGCTTCAGTATCTCATGATAGCTTTTTTCCATTCCGTCTGCAGCTGAGACGGATTTTTCATTTCTGAAGGGTGCGGCACAAATTCCCTTTACGTTGAATTTTTCCTTATTCTTCAGCATGAAGCCGATGGCAAACTGATCGTCAATCTCGTTATAGGCATCGGTATCGAGAATAACGTCGCACATTCCCGCAGGAGGAGAAAGATTTATAAAATACTGTTCGGTCGTCATAAAATTCTCCGTTTCATTTTTATATAAATATTTTAGCACTAACGCATAAAGTTTTCAAGCATTCAGAGCTTATTTGCAACTGCTATTCAAGAGACTCCTTTTTTATTGGTTTGAACATAACCACAATGAGAAGCACAAGAATGATAGGCAACGCAACGAAGGGCATAACTATAAGTGCATCGACACGAAAGGCCTCGTTTGCGACATATATATTTCTTTTCTGAGTATCGTCCACCTGGTGTCCTCTCACAAGGAGACGCTGTGTATTTATACCGTAGGGCGTGCAGGTCAGAAGCGTACAGTAATCCTTCCCCTGTTCTATCTGTATAAGCTCTGTATCGTCAGGCTCTACTATACGTATCTGATCCACCTCGTAGGTGATCTTTCTGTCAAGTATGGTAAAATAAAAGGTGTCGCCTATCTCCATTCTGTCAAGATAGGTGAAGAGCACCGCTGTCGGAAGTCCCCTGTGTGCCGACACGACACAATGGGTATTCTCGCCTCCCACAGGAAGACTGCTTCCCTGCAAATGTCCTGCCGCAACGCTGAGAACTGAATCTGACGTGCCGTGATATACGGGAAGCTCCTGGTTTATTTTTGGAATGGTAATATATCCCATCATTCCCGTTCCGCTTATATCAAGAGTTTTATAGTATTCATTTTCAACAGCGGCAAAGTCATGCAAGGGAAAATCAAGCTTTAACAAATTTTCATTGTACTGACGGGCGGCATCAAATATTTCTGTAAAATCTTCTTTTTCATAAGATGAAAGCATTTTTTCATAGTCTACAATCGCTTTACTCTGGGTTCTTGAATTCCAGAAGCTGCTGACTGTCGGATACAACAGCACGGACAAGCCTATGAAAAAAGATATTAATAATATTATTGTTACTTTTTTGTTTTTCATGGGCTTCTCCCTACTGTTGTTTTATGTCGGGAGCAGTAAATACTGCTCCCGACATCTTGTCGCTTAAATAAGTTTTTTAAAAAACTCAGTCCTTGATCATGGACATTCTCTTCTTTGTTACGAGGAGAACACCTGCACCGAGTGCTACAACGAGACCTGCAATTACAAAGATGGCTGTTCCGCCTGCACCTGTTTCGGGAAGCATGGAACCTGTCTTGTTTACAACGTGAACACCTGAACCGGTGGAATAAATTCCGTCATTGAATATGGAGTCAAGGTTGGCGTCTGCAATAGTAAATTCTTTACGCGCTGTAAGCTTGTTGTAACCGGAAGGAGCAACTGTTTCTTCAAGATAGTATACGCCGTTGTCAAAGCCGATAACTGTAACCTTACCGTCTACAACCTTTATGGATACACCGTCTTCGTCAGATCTTGCACGGCGGTAGATCTGATTTCCGTTTGCATCAAGAACGGGAGTTTCATCGTCTGCTTCCATTAAAGGAACGACCTTGATCTCATTTCCGCCTGTAGCTGCATCATAAATGCGGAATTCAGCACCGTCAATAAGCTTGTTGGAGGAATCTGTCTTGATGATATCTACTGAGAAAGTATATGTATTTGTTTTGTCGTGAGTTGTGAAGTGATCTTCACCGTATTCAAGATATGCTTCGTTGGGGTTGCCTTCTGTTGTACCTACTTCAGCATAACGGTTGAGCATTGCATTGTAATAAACTAAGATACGGTCGTTTGCTTTAAGAGACTCGATAAAGCTGTCAGTAAATACAACTTCAAAAGTACAGTCATCATCAAGAGCGGAAATCTCTACAGTATAGTCAGTACCGGGAACAAGTATGGATTCTACGCCGAGACTGTTTACAAGCTTGATCTCTGTAACGCCTCTCTGTTCGTCTGTGTTTTGTTCAAAATTGAAGTTTTCAGACATAATATCGTGCAGCACATAATTTTCAGCACCTGCAGCTACGTGGATAATTGTCATAAAGTTTACGATCTGACCGATGTCTGCTGTATTTGTGTCACCCCACATACCTGTAAGGTCTTCCTGTACCTGCTTGTCGATGGTGGGAACATGGTTCTTTGCGTTTACGGATGCGTTGGGGTCAGTTGTTGTCAGACCGCAAAGTGCACCTGCAGAGGAATCAACAAGATACCAGCCGAGATCAAGACCTGTAAACTTACCGATCGTTCCGTCTTTTTCCATATCGCCTTCAACGTCGGAAGACTTAACGGGGTCGATGCCGTTTGCTTTTGCATAAGCAAGAGCTTTCTGAGCAAAAGCGGCAACAACGCTGTCAGCCTCACCTGCAACCCAAGTTACGTAGCCTGCTTCATCAATGGTGATGTATGCTTTTGCTTCGTCTGTTTCAAAATATTCTGTCCAAGCGCTGTTTACTTTATAGGAATATGCACCGGAATTTTTGTCATAGCTTTCAAGGTCTAAAAGCTGGTAGATCTCGTACGTTGTGTCTTCACTGATGCCGTTGATGGTGATGGAACCTTCGCCTGCTGCAAAAACAGAGACGGTCATTGTTAAAATGAACAAAACGGATAATGCGATCGAAATAATTCTTTTCATGTTAGATCCTCTTTCTTTTAATTTTGTTTTTTGTTTTTTATTTTGTTTTTTATTTTGTTTTTAACGCTTCTGCGTAACGACCGAAATGAAGGCTATCTCTCCCTCCTTTCACGTTTACGCCTGAAGCGAATTCCATATATTAATGAGCCAAGCATGATGCCTGTGCCGCATAACATATACATAATTCTTGCCGACGAACCTGTTGTGGGAAGAAGCGGACCGCCTGTACGGTAGGTATTGGTCACAGTTACCGAATAATTGGGGGGAGAACTGCCCGTAGCGATAATATCGCCGTACTTAACGCTCCACTTATTACCGGTATGTACTTCTTTTACTGTATATATTATCACAGTACCGTCGGCATCCTCATACGGCAGACCTCGGAATACCCCTTGCCAGCCGTTTTTCAAATTCAGAGTGATGCTTCTGCCTGTGTCCGTACCGTTTGCATACAACCGTACCGTTATCTGCTCCTGTTCATACACCCCTGAGTTCATATCGGGCGGAATGACCCACTCTTTGAGAACCGTAACGGCGGTCTCTTTTTCAAGGGGCGTATTGGTTACCAAAAAGCCCTGATCTTCTATGGGGTAGCTTAAGGTTATTCGGACCTCTGTGTACGGCGTAATTCTAAGTGCCCTCGCTCTGTCCGTAACGGTCTCAAATTTCTGAGAACTGTTAAGAGATGAGCCCAAATAATAATTGCCGTATTGGAGTATGATACCGTCTGATACACTGTTGTACGTCAGATACTGTTTTCTGTCGTTATCCTCAAGATGTCTATTATATGCGAAGAAGTCTGTCGGATTTCCGTTTCCGTAATAGAACGTCAGAGTTTGTCCTGCCCGGTTGGTAAAGCGCACTGTATTTCCTTTTACCGAAGCAGTCCAAAGTGCCAGCGGTGAGGCTCTTGCGTTTTCCTCCGTTACCCACATAAAGCCTGTATCCTCTGCGGAACGCTGGGTAGAAAGAGCCAGTCCGTCTGCCCTCTTTAATATATATTCTTTTCCGTCAACGAATGACGCCTCACTCCGCCACTCTGTTCGAACTATCAGGAACTCGTCCGCCTCCTGCTCGACCGTACTGTAATAACCGGACACATAGGATTCTTCAACACCGTACCTGATCGGAGTAACGCCGTCTTCGGCATATTTGGGAAGATTTTCCCATTTACCCGTCCAATCGTTTTCTTTACTCAGCACAAGCTCCTGAAGTCTTCTGACTATTCCGTCCGGCTCAGTCACCGTGAGATACACCGTTACGGAATCTCCGCTGTGATCAAGTGAATCCTTCCATTCCTTCATCACCTGAACCGTCGTAGTCTCATTTACCCATTTCGGAGCATTTGTCGCCACTATATACGCTTTCTGTGTTTCGGCATCTATTCTGAAGCCGTGAACGATAAAGCCGGGCGACACCCCTGAACCTTCGTCTACTATCTCTACGTTATAATCTGCCGTACCGCTTTTATCGAAGGTAAGACAAATAATACCGTTTGAAAATCCGTAGTCCGTATCATCGGGAGGCTTCGTTTCCCGTATGTAATATACGTTGCCTGCTCCCATTCCCCACATTTCTGCAACGCCGTCTTTAACTGTGAAAACGTTAGTGGATGGCTCTTTGTTATCGTGGGCCTCTTTATTTCGCCAAAGCTCTGCGGGAACGGTACATTCTCTGTTTGTAAACACGGAGAATTCTGCGCCGTTCAACACTTCTCTTGTCAAAACGTCTTCTTTCTGAATACTGAAATAAAAACGTGGCGCCAGATTAAAGTATATAGCGCAGTTTGACATAGAGCTTCCTCGCTCAAGGTAGTACATCGTTAAGACGTGCTCCCCTGACTGAACGCTCTTGAGTGCTGCACTGTGTTCGGCATTTACAACACCGTTTACGGTTACTTCACCTGTTGAAAAGTTGATGTCTCCCGTTTCACGTCCGTGAAGACCGCCAAGGTCAAGTATCAATTTATCATCGACAAATATCCATACGTCATCGTCACCCGTAAATCTGAAGTGCATATCTTCGCCGTATACGTCTTTGTTTCCGTACTCACCTCCGGCTGTATGGGTGCCGGGTGTATTCGGCAGATAGAATGAAATTTCAATACTCATACCGAACCAGAAGTTTGTGCCTATATTATTCGTCGTGTTGTCATTGTCGTTGTACCTGCTGTCGTACATATAATGGGTTGTATCCGTATATTCTCCTTCAATACCGTTGTAAGTATATTGGGTCGGAGTCTTTCCGTTTGTATTTGCATACGGTGAGTTGAAGGGTAAAAAATCCGAATATTTTCCTTCGTCACCGCTGTTATAGGAATCTCGGGTACATTCGAGATAATCGTAAATATAGAAACGCTGATCGGTCTGATTATAGGAAGCTGCATTTCTTTCAGAGTTGTAATAATAATAACCGAAATGATTATGAGACCTATCCTCGCAAAGCTGAAACAGATGATCCGCCTCACCAATGTATTCCTTACCGGGCAGCTGTACTTCGGGGTCAAACAACAGATCTCTTATTGTTTCCGTATACAGACCGGGATAAACCGTTCCCGCTTCTGTTGGATTGTTTATATCATTATGATCTCTCGGATAAGAAATATCTTCATTTCCTCTGTCCCAGTCTCTGAAAATAAAGTTGAGCGTTTCATTTCCGTTGTACAGATTATTTCCCGAAGTCAGAAGCTGCCACGTCTCAGAGTGGCCGCTGCTGTCTGCGGACACGCTTACTCTTTCCGAAAGTACATTAAGAAGCACACCGTAATCGAAGATACGGGTCTTTATAAAGCTGTTTGTGCTTACTGTTTGTGTCGTTTGGGAATTGAACCTGCCCACATCGTATGAAGCGGCTTTCCAATCGGCATAGAAAACAGTATTTCCGGTAACGATCACTTTATCACCGGGCGCATAATATTTATTGTTTGTAATATCATACCAGCCTTTTAATACATATTCATATTTGACGGGGGATCTCCACTCGGTCGGAAGTGTCAGAGTGCTGTCGGTATACGCTGTATAGCTGAGGTCATCTGAACCGCCGAGACTCATGATTCCTCCGCACGTACCGTCAAACCACACGGTACACGAACTGCTTCTGCCTATCGAAAATCTTACGTTCTGCCCCGATGTTCGTGTCATCACGAAGCTTTCGTTGTTTTTATCAAAGCCGACGTAAGCTGAATGACTGAGTACTACGCCGTCTCCCGAAGCGCTGACGGTGGTTCCCCACCTTCCCGGAGTTGTAACTCCGTTATCGGAAGCACTGTTATAATAAGGATGGAGATAACGTCCGTTTCCGACATTCTGAATTGCTGTGGAGTTATTATTATATCTTGAAAAAGTCCACATCAGAAGATCGGGATTTTCAATATCGGCACGTATCTTACCGTCATCGTCTACGTATATCTGAACGGCATTTCCCGTGCCGTCTATTGCATAGTATTTTCCGTCCTGAAGGGTATAAAGTACAAATCTGTCCGAACTCGTCAGCATCGAAGTGTTAAAATTCGCAGATGCCGCTATGGGAACCGTATTATCGGGGGCTTCAACAAGCGGCGCATATTCCGATACCTCAGGCACTAAACCGTATCCAAGAATTACGTTACTGTCGATATCATAAGTTACTTTCGCAACAAAGCCGTCAACGTCTCCCTCTATCACCGTCATCTTATCTTCGGTAACAGCTGTTATTATCGCAACAGCGTTTGCGGTGATACTGCCCTCGGCATACTGTTGAGCCGCCTCATCTTCGTACGAATCTGTATTGTCAACAGGTTTACTTAGAAATACCAGATTTGCGATCTTTGGAGAATATTCCTGTGACGGTATGTAGAGCCCCTGTTCTTCCCACGCAAGTCTCATGGATTCAGCTCCTGCGTTGGTGGGTACGTCTTCAACTCCTGCGTAGTAAAGGCAGAAGGATGCAAACATCGCCGACCAATCACCGTAAGGATTTCCGTACCATTGTCCGTATCGGGTTATTCCCCGTCGGACCCCGTCCTCTCCCACTTTAAAATTAATGGTGCTTTCGCCGCAGCCAAGCTGTGACTGTGCGGCAAGCACAATATTCTCTGCAGTAGAGGAGCCTCTTTCAATGCCGGCAAAGCTTGCTTCCCAGTCGTCTTCCGTTTCAAGATCTGCCGTAATATCGCTGTAACAGCTTTCTATGTGTATATGTTCTTCAAGAGAACATGTATGTGTTAACTCATAGCACATTTCGGTGTGTATATGTGTCTCATCTTCTTCTGACGTACAGATGAGAAGACTTTCAAAGCATTCTTCCGTGTGAGCATGCTCGGCATTTCCGCAGAAAGCCTCGCCTGCCATAGTTATACCGGTTATCTTCAAATGCCAAAATACACAAAATACGACTATCAACGAAAGGAAGGCAGCTATGCTCCAGAAACCATGCTTCATTTGCTCATCTTGTCTTTTGGTATGTAAATATTCATTTAATTGTTCCGGCACCGCAACCCCTCCTTTCTCTGAGATTTTATTATATAACTGAATTTATGACATCCAGCTTAATTGTGAAATCGGCCAGAAGCGGCACAATATCTTACCTACTATCTGATCTTCGGTGATACAGCCTATCATACTGCTTCGGCTGTCAATGGATGTCTCACGGTGGTCCCCCATCATAAAATAAGCGTTTTCGGGCACTTGATAGGGAAATTCTATATCACATTCTCCAAGCGCCTTTTCGCTAATATAATCTTCTTCAAGCTCCTCGCCGTTCAGATAAACCGTACCGTCGGGATTTATCCACAAATAATCACCGGGAACTGCAATAATTCGTTTTATCAGAATTTTATTGGAATAATAAAACGCACACAGATCTCCATGCTTTATCTTATCTGTTTTAGCAAGCAGTACAAGATCTCCTTCTGATAGACTGGGCTCCATGCTTGTCCCCGCTATCTGCAAAACGGGGAAAATAAGTGTTGCCACCAATGCCGCAACTGCGGCTACCACGATAAGAGCATTCAACGTACTGCGAAGGAGCTTTCTGAAACGCCGTTTATACTGCTCACGCTTCAGCTCCGTCTGCAAGATCTCCGTTTCCAAAAACTCTTGCTTTTTATATTTTTTAGTTTGTTTTTTTATCATTTCAGGATTTCTTTCTCAATTGATCATTGTCATTGTTTGAACAACAAAGCACTATGTATTTTCATAGAAATACGAATAAACTCTGTCCTATTGTTCAGAAAAACTTATAACTATGCCATTATATTTAATTCTATAATATCATATTATAGTTTAAAAATCAACATTATAAAGCAACATATAAAAAATATGTTTCATTAAACAAAAATTCTACCATAATAAATTTTAATCACCTTTCGGTCTGATACACAAAACTATTTTATTATGTCTTTCTGTGTCGTTTTTACTCTTGACTCTTTTTCGTAAAATATGTTACCATATGCGCAAACAAATGTTCGTTTGGGGTTTACATTTGTTCTAAAATATGGTATATTATGAGAGGAGAGCGTATTTGAGTTTATTATCAGCAATACTCGAAGCATCGTCAAACGGAGATAGCTTGTCTCCACAAATTACAACAAGCAAAAATTTTAAGCATTGGATAAGTAAAGATGATTCAAGAAGATGCGTACCTTGCAAAGAAAAACACGGAAAAATATGGGCCATCCATGAAAAACCGCTCCCAAAGCCGCCGTTACATCTGTGTTGTCGATGCACAATCAAGCTTATGGAAGCTATTACGGCGGGAACCGCAACAATTAACGGTTTAAACGGTGCAGATTGGACGTTAAAGCATACTGGGGAGCTTCCTGCGTACTATGTTGATAAATCAGAAGCATTACAAAAAGGTTGGAAATCCGGAAAATGGCCTTCAAATTTTATTCCAAACCAAATGATAGGAGGAAGTATATATGAAAATGATGACGGACATTTGCCAAAAGCACTCGGTAGAGTCTGGTATGAAGCCGATATAAATTACAAATCCGGCAAACGAAACACGCAAAGAATCGTATGGTCAAATGACGGACTAATTTTTGTTACGTATGATCATTATGAAACATTTTATGAAATAAACTGAGGAGATAATCAATGAAAATAATCGAGCTTGATTTAACAGGTTGCAAATACCTTGACGAATTACATGAAAGGATAAGAAAAGCTTTTGGTTTTCCGGAATGGTACGGAAAGAATTGGAGTGCTTTTTGGGATATGCTTTGGAGCGAATGTGATGCAGATAAAGTTATAATCAAAGGAGAAAAAAGCCTTCATGTTGAACTTGAACCACATTTAGATAAAATGCATGAAATATTACAGCGGAACGTTATGTTTAGAGAAAATGGAAATTTGTCCCCTTTTTCATACAAGATTATTGATTAATTATGAAATGATAACACCTTACGGTGATAATTGATGGGGGTCGTTTAAATGAAAGAAATGGATAACATACGTATAACAGTAGAAAAGGATAGATATGCCAAAGAAGGTGTACACAAGGGAATGTACGGGTGGATTTGCCACAATAAAAGTGCCGACGGTTATTGGCTTGTAAATTTCCCACAATGCTATGATAAGCCTGATATTTCAACACTTTCTGTTCATGAAGATGATATGGAAGTCGTTACTGACTTGTATGCTGCTGAAAACGAAAGAATTAAAGCTCGTTTTGAGAATACATCCCAAGATTAGAGGAATTAAAATGAAAGAAATGGATTGCGTTGAAGTTATTGTTGAAAAAGAACGTTATACCAAGTACGGTGTACACAAAGGAATGCAAGGGTGGATATGCTTTGACGAGCGTAGAAACGGATACCTTCTTGTTTGTTTTCCTCAATACGGCGAAAAAGACAATATAGCCACGATAGCGATTAAAGAGGAAGATTTGAAAGAGATCCCCGTAATGTATGCTATTGTTAATGAGAAAATCAAAGAACAATTCGGAGATTGATTATTTTTCGTTATAGGGGGGATGGTAGATCCAAAACGGCATATAAGCCTTCCCGAACTAATAAAGGCTTGATCGTTTCGGTCAAGCCTTTCAATTATTCTTTATTCTTTATTCTTTGTTCTTTCTTCTTTCATTCTTTAAAAGGTAAAACGATGTGAAAAATAAAAAGAATAAAGAAGAAATAAGAAATATCAAAATAGGGAAATTACCCAATAAATAACCCCATACAAAACACCTGCGGCGGTGCCGTATAGGATAACGGGGCCGGCTATGGTAAAAATTTTAGCTCCCACACCTAAAACGAAGCCTTCGGTCTTTGCATCTATGGCGGGGGAGGCGACAGCATTAGCAAAGCCTGTTATGGGAACAAGAGTTCCCGCCCCTGCATATTTTGCCAGATCATCAAAAACACCGAGTCCCGTAAAAAGAACAGCAAGAAAAACAAGACAGACGGAGCTGAGCGTTCCCGCATCGTCCTTTGAAAGCCCCAGCTTCAGAAATAGATCGCAGAAGGCTTGTCCTAAAGTACATATTGAACCGCCTATGATAAAAGCAAAAAGGCAGTCTTTTATTATGGGAGACTTTGGTGCATGCTTTTCGGCATAGTCCTTGTAGCTGTTTTTATTCATATTTTCACCTTTTTTATTATATTTTGAATATAGTATTCCCCGTTTTTTACAAATTCCCCTTGACAAATGAAAAAAAAAGAGTTAAGATATATAAAAATTAAAGGCTATGATGATATTAAGCAAAAGGGTCAAAGTTTTTACAGAGAGCCGTCGGGGGTGCGAGGCGGCAGAGCTTCCTTTCGCTGTCTCCTATCGGAGCTGAGACGTTGAAAATGCGATTTTGCTTTCAGTAAACGTCTTCGGGAGATCCCGTTACAGATCAAAGGCTTTATTGAGTCTTACTGAGTGGCCGTTTTTTCGGCAACACGGGTGGTACCGTGGTCAATTATTTGTTGATCATCCCGCAGAAGTTTTTCTTCTGCGGTTTTTTTATTCACTCACACAAGCAGGCTCAACATCATATCTCAAGAATACAGGAGAATTTAGTTATGAGAAAAATTTACGTTGCGGATTATTCCCTCAAAAAGATGGCAGAGGACAGAAAGGTGTCCCTTCTGTTCAGAGAAAAAACGGCTATCGCTGAATGTATCGAAGCCTTTGGCGCCGATGCTGTTGGGCTTGATGAAATTAAGAGTCTTAAAGAAGATACTATTATTTACAGAACAATTTCTGCAAATGTCAAAAACTGTGCGGTATGTATTCCCACAGGCTTTACGGAAGAAAGCCTTAACGCAGCATGGGAATGCGTGAAGGATGCGGCTTGTCCCGTTCTTCAGGTGGCACTTCCCGTTTCGACGGTTCAGATGGAATATATATATCACGTCAAGGAAGCGAAAATGCTTGACAAAATAGAAATGCTCTGCAAGGCGGCAAAGGAAAAATGCGAAAATGTGGAATTCGTTGCCATGGATGCCACAAGAGCGGATATATGGTTTGTTATTAAAGCGATAAATAAGGCAAAGGAAAACGGTGCTTCGGCCGCTTGTGTATGCGACGATGCGGGAATCATGCTTCCCACAGAGTTTGCCGGATTTGTTTCAAATATCAAATCTGAATGTGATATTCCCGTATACGTTAAAGTAAGTGATAATATAAACATGGCAGCGGCTTGTGCTTTTGCCGCTATACGTGCAGGTGCT
>JAZSLF010000044.1:0-5023 GCA_045535205.1 Eubacteriales bacterium | reverse complement strand
TTCACAGCTCCCTGTCCTAACATCCTCAACCTCAGAGAAGACGTAAGATATCTTGCTGAACACGGTGTTGACGGTATGTACATGGAAGGTAACGGTGACTCCAACAAGGGATTCTCCTTCGAAAACCTCAAGGACTACATGATGGCTCAGGTTATCTGGGATCCTTACATGTCAGAAGCTGAATTTGATCAGCATATCAATGAATTTCTCGAATTTGCTTACGGCGAAGGCTGGGGCTTCATTAAGGAATACCTCTACCTGTCAGACGAAGCAGGTAACCAGGCAGGTTGTTTCACAAACAACTACGACTGGCCCGGTAACATGTATAGCCTCTCCTACATGTATGAACATCTGGATGAAATGACAAACCTCTTTGAAAGTGCTAAGGCAATGTCTACGTCCAGCTCTCACGACAGCAGAATCGACAAGCTTTCTATTCACGCATATTGGCTCGCACTCTGCGGCGGTTACATTGCTGAGGGCGGTTCTATCTCCGGCGATGCTACACTTGAGGCTCTCTATGACAAGACATACAGCCTTATGCAGAACTCAGGCTTCAGAATAGGCGTTTACTACTCCAGCCTCCCTGCAAAGAACTACGGCGTATCTCCCATTCTCAACTGGTTCGAACTTGACGTTCTCTCCGGCAGATGGGAAGACTGGTATGCAGGCCCCGGTCAGAGACCCAACCCTGCTGATGACCCCAAGCATCCTGTTAACCTTAACAGATACATCACAAGCGATCTTAACAGATATGAAAATCCCTACGCTGATTAATTATCTGTAAAAATTTAATTGCTGAGCCGACAGCGAAAGCTGTCGGCTTTTTTTAGACAAAGAGGACTCAATTATTCCGAAAGGAAATAGTGTTCGTTTGGATAACGGGCCCGCAAGTATTCCGTAAAGAATGCTTGCGTTTTTTTTGCAAGAGGGGCACAGGTTGCCTTCGGTGACTTGGTATACGCAGAAGACATTATGAGGCTTTTTGTGTGAGTTATATTTTACAAAAGCAAAGAAAAATATTTGTGCAAAACAGCAAAAATATAAGCTGTAAGTAAATAATGGTTGGTTATCATTGACATTTAGCGGTTCTTATATTATAATTATTATGTAATTTTATAATCAGAAGGAGAGTATATATGAAAAAGTTAATTTCAATTGTGTTGACACTTGCAATGCTTTTGACAACGCTTGTTATGCTGGTTCCTGCATCACCTGTTTCTGCTGCAGTTACTACCGCAGGCGATCTTAACAATGACGGTGTGGTCAATTCCATTGACTCATTGTTGCTCAAAAAGTATGTGACCTCAATACAAGCTCACTCGATCAATACTGCGGCTGCAGACCTTGACGGCGACGGCAAGATTAACTCAAGAGATATTGTTTTAATTAAGATGTATCTTGCTTGTGTTATAGACAGCTTCAGTGCATCACCTGTTTCCAGGGCTGTTTCAGAGCTTCTTATTGCAGGTAATGATATTTCTACTTATGATATTGTAGTAGCTGACCCTCAGGAAGGCTTCTATGCATATGAGAACTATCATTATGCTTCCCGTCAGCTCAGAAACTTTATTAAGGCTGCTATGGGATACGAGCTTAATATTACTTATACCCCTTATGCACAGCATCATATTTATCTCGTTCATGATGCCTCCGGGGCACACGGCAAGGAAGCTTATACCTGGAGAATAGATGAAAAAGGCGACTTTTACATGATCGGCGGATATCAGCGTGGTAATATGTACGCTGTTATGGATTTTGCAAAAGAATACCTTGGTATGCGTGTATGGGAATACGGCTGTGACGATTTCCTTCCTCAAGGCAAGGTAAGTGTTCCTGCAGGACTTGATTATACATATGATCCTCAGTTTACTTACAGATGTGTTAACACTCTCAGATGGAGCTGCGGAACCTGGGATGAAGATGCAGCGTTCCTCTTTGTATCCAATAAGGTCAACTCTCATACAAATAACGTTATGCTTCTTAACCCCAAGTACGGTTATGGTGACGGTAACGTTTGGGTAAACGCTCATTCCTTTGAATATATCTTTGGAATCAGTGCTGCACAGCAGCCCTGTCTTGCTCCTTCAAATTGGACAAATCACCAGATCGCAATCAACTGGTGCTGTGACCTTGTAAGAGACAGAGCAACATGGGAAAACAATTCCTATATTGTAGGCGTTACAATGACAAGACTTTCTGTATCCTGGAACGATAACGAAAACTACTGCTGGTGTTCAGAATGTAAGGCAATATATCAGGAAGAAAAGTCCGTAGCAGGTACGATTGTACGCTTTAACAACATCGTTTCCGAAAACGTTCGTGCAATATGGCCCGAAATGGAAATCTACTTTATCGCTTACGGTTCTGCACGTATTCCTCCCGTTGTTACAAAGCCTAATAAGGGTCTTGTAGTTGCTTACTGCTGGAACGGCTGTAACAACCATACATACGGCTCTGACGATTGTTCCGATTACGGTAACACAATGGGCTTTACAAACTGGGAAGAAAGATATTACTTTGAATACTGGTGCGAGATCGCAGACAGAATTTTCCTTTGGTACTACGCTTATAACTTCTATTATTTCATCGCTCCCTGTCCCAACATACTTAATATCAGGGAAGACTTCAGATACCTTGCTGAACACGGTGTTGACGGTATTTACTACGAAGGTAACTACGGCGGAGCCAACAGAGCTCTGACATTTGAGCCTATCAGAGACTATCTGGCAGCTCAGTGTATGTGGAATCCTTATATGTCAGAGGGTGAGTTTGATCAGACTCTCAACGAATTCCTTGAATATGCTTACGGCGAAGGCTGGGAATACATTAAGGAATATCTCTATATGGCTGATGAAGCGGGCAACCAGGCAGGATGCTTTACAAATAACTATGACTGGCCCGGCAACCTCTACAGCCTCAGCTATATGTATGAGCACTTTGAAGAAATGGATCAGCTCTTTATAAACGCAAGAGCAGAAAGTGATTCTGTTTATTATGACAGAATCAACAAGATGAGTATCCCCATGTACTTCCTTGCTGTATGCGGTGCTTTTGAAGCAAACGGCGGCAGTATTGCGAATGATCCTGAATCTATGCAGAGATACGACTACGTATACGGTCTCATGCAGCAGTACAACTTCACACCCGGTATGTACGTTACAAGTCTCGGTTCAAAGAGCTATAACGAGTCTCCTCTTCTTAGCTGGTTCGGACTTGAAGTTCTTTCGGGAAGATGGGAAGATTGGTACGCAGGCCCCGGTCAGAGACCCAATCCCTGTGATGACCCCAAGCATTCTGTAAATCTTAACAGATACATCACAAGCGATCTCAACAGATACGAAAATCCCTATGCGGATCTTATGAACTGATCGACATTTAACACGAAGCCGACAGCGAAAGCTGTCGGCTTTTTGCTTGTTAAAAGTATAAAGTGGTGTTCTCATTTGACATATTATTTGCTGAATTTACCTTACAATATATAGGCAAGACACGTGAGTGTATCAAATAATCAATGTGAGGGGTAGTCTTGAAAACCGTATTGTATGCAGACGTTTTGTTTCTGATCGATTTTTCAATGGATTTTATATCGTTGTATTTGACCTTTTGGCTGCTTAAAAGGAGATTTACGGCGTTGAAGGGAATTGCTTCGGCATCTGTCGGTGCTTTGTCGGGGGTTTTTATAACTTATATGGGCATTGACGGTCTGCTCTCTCTTTTGCTGAGCTTTATTCTCAGCTTTTTAATGATATTTATTTGTATAGGCAAGGGCATCAGGTTTATAAATTATTTGAAATATACAATGGTATTATGGGGAATAGGGGCTATGCTTGCAGGAGGCGTGTCTCTTATATGTACACTCGGAGACGTAGATGCTTCTTCCTTTTCAATGAAAAACGGAGCATCTGCTTTGTTTGTTCTGATATTAAGTGTTTTTGTTGTACGCTTTATTTTAAAGGCAGTAATAGTTACACCAAAGCCAAAGGAGTGTATACTTGAGCTCAGATGCTTCGGCATTAAGGCAAAGGCTTCTGTACTTATTGATTCCGGAAATCTGATAATAGAACAGCTTTCGGGACTTCCTGTAGTATTTGTCAAAAGAAGCATTTTTCCAAAAAACAGCTTGTCAGGGGATGTGGAGCTTTTGTGTCAAGGGATAGAGGCGATGGAAAAGCTGACTCCGGACACCAAAAGACGTGCCCGTGTGGTTTCTGTAAAGCGTGTCGGTGAATCGAAGCTTCTTGTGGGCATTGTTACGTCGGAGCTATATATAATTAATGAAGGTCAAAGAATAAACGTGAAGGCGGTAATGGTAATTGAGAACGTAGCTGATTACGGCGGCTATGACGGAATAGTACCGCAGTCACTTGTATTTTAGAGGAGTGGGACGATGATATTGAAAAAAGCAGTAATTGATGCGGTTGCATCTTACAGGATTTTTGTCGGCAGAATAATGAGTGCTTTGTGGAAATGTCAGGACGATTATTACATAAACGGGCCCGATACGCTTCCACCTCCTCTTTCTCCCGAAAAGGAAGCCGAGCTGATTGCAGAAATGGAAAGAGACCGTTCACGCAGCTCTGTACTTATTGAGCATAATCTGCGTCTTGTCGTATACATTGCCAAGAAATTTGAAAATACCTGTATCGGAATTGAGGACCTTATCTCGATAGGCAGTATCGGTCTGATAAAGGCGATTAACACCTTTAACACCGAACGAAAAATTAAGCTTGCGACCTATGCCTCCCGCTGTATCGAGAACGAAATCCTGATGTTTCTGCGCAAGACAAGCAATACCAAAACCGAAATCTCAATCGATGAACCGCTCAATGTGGATTGGGACGGAAACGAGCTACTCCTTTCGGATATTTTAGGAACGGACGACGACATAACCGAACGGCATATAGAGGACGAGGTTGATCGTCAGCTGCTGAGTATTGCATTAAGCAGGTTATCCGTCCGCGAAAAGAACATTATGGAACTACGCTTCGGGATAGCTTCGGGAGGAAAGTCGGATCGTAGC
>JAZSLF010000042.1:0-7183 GCA_045535205.1 Eubacteriales bacterium | reverse complement strand
GGAGACGGCGAGATTCGAACTCGCGGGGGATTGCTCCCTAACTGATTTCGAGTCAGCCCCGTTATGACCACTTCGATACGTCTCCATATAAAATTGTAAAGGCAAAGCCAAAACCTAAATTGCGAGAAAACTGCGAGATGCGGAATTCTAAAAGTGCAAATGCACGTGGCGTAAACGCCGATAAACAGCGGAGTTTCAAAGAGTGATGTGTGACAGACCCGACTATGTTTCGAGTCAGCCCCGTTATGACCACTTCGATACGTCTCCGTGTATGTTAAACTCAATTTAGAGTATAACGAACTATTCAATTTTTACCGAACGGGGCGCCCCGTTATGTCCTGCCCGGGTGCCCGAAATTTTTTAACACTGCCGTGTAAAAATTTCGACCGCGGCCACTCCGTAGCCTTCGCTTCATCTGCCACTGGCAGCGCTCGGCAACGTCCCCACTTCGATACGTCTCCATATAAAATTGTAAAGGCAAAGCCTTGATACCAAAATGCGAGAAAACTGCGAGATGCAGAATTCTGAAAGTGCAAACCGAAGTCACGAAAACCCCGATAAACAAAGGGTTTACGGAGATACAGTCGTGATAAACCCGACTATGTTTCGAGTCAGCCCCGTTATGTCCTGTTGCGGTGATCAAAATTTGTTGCTCGCTGTTCGCTTCGCCAAATTTTGACCGCTGCCACTCCTTATTGCTCGCTTCATCTGCCACCGGCAGCACTCGCAAACGTCCCCGCTTCGATACGTTTCCGTAGAATATTTGCATAAGCAATTCTATCACAGATGGAGAGATAATTCAAGGGATTTTAGAAAATTATTTTTATAAGCGTGGGTTGCATGGAAGATACGGTTAGCGGAGCTTGTTCTTATCCATTTTTTCAAACATTTTTTTGTAGGGCATGAGCATACCTTCGTTCATGGCAGAGCCCGCCTTTTGCATCAGCTTTTCGTTTGAAAGGAGTGCACCGACCAGATACATTTTGAGGGTTGTGAGCTTTTTCTTTTGAGGAAAGTCGTAGATTCCTTGTTTTTTATAGAATTTGTGGTCGGCTTTCATCATTCCTCTCATTTGGTAGATGAGATCTCTGAATATCTTTATGCCGCCGATACCCCAGAAATTTCTGGGCGCGGTGTGCTTTGTTTCAAGGCAGAAGGCGAGGCTTTTTGCCATTGTATCTGTAGTTCCGTCGGGATCGTATTCGTCAGATCCTATTCCGGCAAGGAAGTTGCCGCCTGTTTCGCTTCTTGCTTCTATGACTGTTCTGAGGTTGTTTTCGCTTGAGAGGTGGCCTGAGATAAGGTATGCAACGGGCATTCCGACAGTTACGGTGCGGTGTCCGTTGCAGAAGTTTCTGTCGTCGTACATTTTGAAGCGTGAGCCCATGGAGTGATCCTTTATTGTGAATGCGTAGACTATGGCATCGGCTGTTTGTATGGTCTCTCTTAGAAATTTGTCAAAACCGTCTTTATAGACACATTTTTCGGAAACGGCACAGCGGAAGCAGCCGAGACAGCCTCCCGCCAGAGCGTATTCGGATATATTGACAGTTCTTGTTTTATAGGGGTATACCGCTTTGAAGCGTTCTGTCATTTTGCTTATATTTGAGTCGGGGTCTGTGCTGTCGGTGATGATAAGGGTGTCGAAGGAGCGTTTCTTTTCAGATGTGTTTTCGGGTACGGTCACAGATACGAGGGGAGCTCTTTTTTGTACTGCAGGTGACTCTGTATATACGTTTTCGGAGACCGACCAAATAAATCTTTCAAAGAAGCTTTCGGCATCGTGTCTGCCGTTTTCGGTGAGAAGGTCCTCCATGTCGGCAGACAGACCTCTTACGTATTTCATTCCCAGATCAATGACGTTTTCCTCTACGTATTTGTGGGCGGTCATATCGTAGAAATGCTTTGAGGTGGTTATCTGTGTTGCAAATTTGCCACTCAGACAAATGCCGTTTTCTTTTATAAGCTCAATGAAGCGGTGAAGCTGAGAGGGAGCAAGGAAGGTATAGACAGGGTATGAAAAGAGAAGGGCATCGCAGCCTTCGAGGAGTGCCTTTGCTTTTGAAAAATCCTTTTCAAGAGATCTTATTGTTGCACCTGCATTCAGTACGGTGAAATTGTGCTTTGGATATTTCTTTTCAAGATATAAAACTGTCTGAAGAGTGATGCTGTATTTGCCCTTGGGGCTTCCGTTTATGACCGTTATTTTCATTTTGCTCCGCTTTCTGTTTTTCAATTTATAATCATTATAAATGTTAAGCGGTTGTTTGTCAACGTAAGGTTTTTGGAGAGTTAATTTTTTCTCTTTTCATAGTCGCTTCTTATGTCCTCGCACCAGTCTTCTCTCAGAGGGGCAGATGCTCTCATTTTGCCTACCGCCTTTGATACGCAGGTGTATAGAGTGTGCGTTCCCTTGCTGTCTGCGTGGTAGTTTACGGCTCTGTCGGAGCTTATTCCGTAGCGTGCTGCGGTTTCTACCGCATCGATGTTTGCACCGATAAAGAGAAATTCCCAGCCGTACTTTTCTTTCTGTCGTTCTATCATTTTTTTGACTTCATCGCTTGTATAGACGTGACTTGCGTTTTCCATGCCGTCTGTGGTGATAATAAACATTGTGTGTGCGGGAACGTCTTCGAGGCGTGCATACTTGTGAATGTTTCCGATGTGACGGATAGCACCGCCGATAGCGTCGATAAGAGCTGTGCAACCACGAACGGTATAATCTTTGTCGGTCATTTTGGGTACGTCACAAAGCCTTATTCTGTCGTGGAGCACTTCGCTCACGTTATCAAAAAGTACAGTTGAAACAAGGCACTCTCCGTCTTCCTTTTTCTGCTTTTCGATCATGGAGTTGAAGCCGCCGACGGTGTCGGACTCAAGGCCTGCCATAGATCCGCTTCTGTCAAGGACAAATACCAGCTCTGTTGTGTTGTTCATTGTTTCTTTCATTTTGTTTTCCTCCAAAAAAATAATGTGGTCAAAGGTCCTCTTGTAACCTTACAACCACATTATAATGAATTGTTCAACCTGAATGGTCGCTTGTCGGGAGACTTTTAAAACCGATTGATAAACCCGAAGGTGTTATTCATCTACAGGTGTAACGACCGGCTTTCCGTCTTTATCCAACAATACGGTCAAGCCGCCGGAATAGCCGCTTGAATGATACAAATAATTAACTCCTGTTTTTTTGTCAACCCAAATTTCGACGGAGCCTCCACCTTGACTGTAGGTTTTTTCAAATCTTTTTTCTTTAGCCATTGTAATAACCTCCTATTAACATCCCAATAATACCTGGTCAAATTCAAACAGTGCTTCGTTTATTTCAAAAATGTCATAGATCTCTTTCTGAATAAAATAGCGGATTATCTTATCGAAAGCAAAGCTGCGGGACAGAGTCAGACCGGCAGAAGCAAGAAGGTCCTGCGTTTCGTCTAAATTGAGCCTGAGGGCAATTGCAAAGGCAACGGCGGTTTGTTTAGACGGTCTGTATGTATCGGGATTACACTTGATTTTAGAGAAGGTCTTTTTATCAACATTTGCTTTTTTGTAGCACTCAACGTCGGTCATGCCTTTTTCGTCAATAAGGTCGAAAAGCTTGTAGGCAAAGGATTTGTCCATCGACTTCATGTATTCGTGGAGAGACTTGCTCTCAGCACTTGAAAGGGGAGCTGACGGAGTACAGCAGGAGTCTTTGCGTCGGCTCACACGGCCGACTCTTCTCGAAAAGGTGTTATCATCGGGCAAGGATGAAAGGCAAACGTCGCACAGACCCCCGTCTTCGTCAAGGAGCTCGCTTATTTCTGCATGAAGTCTTCTGCTGAACTCATAGGAGGTGCGGTCAAAGATGCAGATGTATACGGTCAGCTCATGGTCATAAAGAAATTCACTTATGGTCTGAATGGCGAATTTGAGGACCTTGTCTTTGGGATAACCGTAAGCACCTGAGGATATGAGAGGGAAGGCAACTGTGCTGCAGCCGTGAGCTACGGCAAGCCTCAGAGACTCTACGTAGCAGGATCTGAGAATAATGCTTTCACCTTCGAGACCGCCGTGCCACGTGGGACCTGAGGTGTGAATTATGTACTTTGCGGGAAGTCCGTAGCCATTTGTTAGCTTGGCATTTCCGAGACCGAGAGGGGCAATTCTTTTACATTCTGCATCCAGCAGAGGCCCTGCACCGTTGTGTACGGCAAGGTCAACACCGCTGTAGGCGACCATTTCCTCGTTGGTCGTATTTACGATGGCATCCACCTGCATTTTTGTTATATCCTGTCTGACTATTATAAGGGGCATGGAGATATTCCTTTCTCCCTTATGAAAGGGAAGTTATTTTCCTAAAAATGTTTTTGTTTCTTCTGCTGTGGGAATTGAGGGGGCGGCACCCATTTTTGAAACTGTGAGGGCGGCGGCACCGCAGGCTGTTTTCAGTATTTCGGTCATCTCCTTACCTTCAGTAAGTCCTGCGGCAAAATAGCCTGTAAAGGTGTCGCCTGCGGCGGTTGTGTCTACCGCTGTTACTTTAAACGCACTTTGACGGATCTTTTCGCCTTTTTCCATATAGATACAGCCGTCCTTGCCCAAGGTCAGCACGATCCTTAAATGAGGGTGATTTTTTGAAAAATAGTCAAGGCTTTCTTCGGGACACACAGTTCCCGTAAGTCCTGCCGCTTCCGTTTCATTAAGTATCAGATATGAAAGCATGGAAAAGTCAAGTGCTGTAATTTTTTCATTGAACGGTGCGGGATTTAGAAGCACCGCCATGCCCTTGGCATTGGCTTTTTCAATTATGAGCTTTAAATTGTTTATTTCATTCTGAAGGATAAGAAGGTCACCTTTTGAAAAATCCGAAAGAGTGTCTTCTATCTGACTTTCGGTTATCATTTCGTTTGAGCCGGGATAAAGAAATATGGAATTTTCTCCGTCCTTTGCAACCTGTATCACAGCATGACCGTTCTGTCCGTCAACACGGCGGATATGAGAAAGATCAACGCCGTTTTCTCTCAGAATATTTTCAAGAATTTCACTTCCTGCACCGAGACAGCCTGCATGGTATACCTTAGCTCCTGCTCTTGCGGCGGCAATTGACTGATTGAGTCCTTTGCCTCCGGGGAATATTTCAAGCTTTGAGGTCGTTTCCGTTTCACCGGGAGCGACGATATGATCCATTGAATATACGTGATCTATGTTGCATGAGCCGAAATTGAGTATTTTCATGATTTTCCACCTGCTTTTTCATTGTTTCATCTACAGTATATCACTATTTTCCGAGATAAGCAAATGCAAATTTTTTCTGTCCTTTTTACAGTTTCATCATATATTGTTAGGGGAGGTGAAAATATATGTGTAAAATAAGCTGTAATTTAAAATGCTTTCTGACAGCACTTGTGACAAGCTTTCTTGTCGGTGTGGTCTCTGCTGTGCTTCGCTATACCGGTACAATTACCGTTACTCCTGCTTTTTTGTGGGTGCTTTTCGGTATTGCCGTTGTATATCTTGCAATTCTCTTCGCAGTATCTTCTTTTGCAAGCAGCACACGGGTCATCTCATGTCTGTGCATTAATACGGGATATTTGCTTACGGGGATCCTTGGAACTATACTGTCCTCCGTGATACTTCTGGGCATCCCCTTTGTTGCAACAAGCGTTGTCGGTGCTGTTATTACGGGAGCACTTTTGTTCTTCTTTGTCTTTACCGTGGGAATACTTGCCTGTACGGTAAAATGTATAAACGATTGTGCTTGTGATTGCGACTGTGACTGATATGTGATTATGTGAGCCCGAACGGTTTGTCCGTTCGGGCTCAGACTGAAGACAAACTCGGTATAACGCAGATGTGAGTGAGAAAACTTTTATAAAACAAACTTTTCTTAATGAAACCATCTGATATTGAAAAGGCGGGCAAAAGCCCGCCACATCTGTGCAGGGGTCCTCAAATTGCCTTCGGCGATTTGGGGTTCTCGCAGGCGGTGGATGAGGAGATCAAAGTTTTTACAAAACTACATCAGTTAAGTTTTTCGGCGACTTGGGGTTCTCTGCTTTGAGATCGTATTTCCCTCTACCGTAGTTAGCTATGGCGTGAACCCCAAACAGACAAGTCTGTTTGAGGACCCCTTAACGCCGACGAGGAAAAAAGCTCTCAATCTACCTTCGTTTCTCTTAGTCTGGTCAGAGCGTAGACTTTGTCTACACTCTGTCATGTTTGCGTAGCAAACATTTCACTTTCTTCTAAACATTCTTCTAAACATTTATCTCCTCAGAGCCCTCCCCTCTTGATTTATTATAGGATTCATGATATAATAATTTCTGCCAAACGAACTGAATATTTCATGCTCAAAGTGTGTATTTTTATTTTGATAAAAATGCATGCTCTTTTCTGCATACTTTGGGATGTGAAATCAGTTCGTTTGGCGACAACTGTGAGCTGTGCGTTTTTTGTGCGGCGGCTTCGGTTGTCGCACTTTTTATTTTATTTTTTATTTTTGGAGGTTCAAATGAAAAAACGAATCCTATCCCTATTTTTAACCCTTTTGATGATCATTTCATCATTTCCCCTAGCAGCCCTTCCTGTTTTTGCTGCAACAAGCGGTACCTGCGGTGATAACCTTACGTGGACACTTGATGATGAGGGCACACTTACAATTAGCGGTACAGGTGATATGACAAATTATTCAAATTCGTCAAAGGCTCCTTGGCATAGTTATCGAAGTTCATTTAAAACTGTTATAATTAATAATGGCGTAACAAGCATAGGAGAATATGCGTTTGAGTATTGTTACTCCTTTACAAGCATAAGCATACCCGATAGTGTAACAAGTATAGAAGAGTATGCGTTCTATGGTTGCAGCTCCCTTACAAGTATTGTAATTCCCGACGGCGTAACAAGTATAAGAGACTGTGCGTTCTATGAATGTATCTCCATCGAAAGCATAACGATCCCCGACGGCGTAACAAGTATAGGAAACTCTGCGTTCGCAGGTTGCTCCCTTACAAATATAACAATTCCCGACAGCGTAACAAGTATAGGAGACGGGGCTTTCTTCTATTGCATCTACCTTACAAACATATTTGACGAAAAAGAAGACGGCGATTTAAGTGTCAAAGGTATCCGCCAGGATATTTCAATCAACAAGGTTGTGACCGAGCTTGATCAGGAAGTTTCAAAATCAGCCGCACTCCTTGGTGAA
>JAZSLF010000157.1:0-32993 GCA_045535205.1 Eubacteriales bacterium | reverse complement strand
ATAAAGTCAAACTTAATAACGGTGCATATGTTGCTGTTTTGCAGTTTTATCAATCTCGGTTTTTCGAAGATCCTGATAAGAGTTATTACTATAAACTTACAGAAACCACTGAGTACAGCGAAGAAACCGCAAGGTATTATTACAACTTGATGTTAGATATAACACTTTTGTCGTTTATATTCCATGAGTATGGTCATGTATATAATGGTCATCTTGATTATTTGGTTACTGTAAAAGCATCTAAAAAACATAGTGCAAGTTTTATTTCGTTAAACGCGGATGGTGAGCAGCCCATCATAACGTTCCCCATTAGACATCAAGCACTCGAATGGAATGCAGATGATTTTTCTGCTACAAGAGTTATTGAAACAATTTTCGGTTATCATTATTGGAAATTTTTTAATAGAGACAATAAATTATCTTTTTCGCAATTATTTTGGGTGGTAGTTAACGCAATGCTTGTCAGTTTTTGCTTGATGGGTTCTAAGAAAGATACTGACGATTTGCAAAGCAGCATACATCTTCCGTCTAAATTTAGAGCGTTTTCGTTTATTAATACTGCAGAGAAAAAACTCAAGAAGTGGATCGGCGTCTATAATATCTCGCCAGCCACAATCAATGATGCGATTGATTTGGCAAAAAAAGAAGCCGAAATGTATGATATTAACTATAGATTTAATACTTCAAAAGAAGAAAAGATCCACTACATAGTTGCCGAATATGACTTGTTAGTTAAACTGCCTGTAATTCTTATGAATTATCAACATCTGCAAAATATTACTCCAGAGCTAGCGCTTCAGACGATGCTGAAACTATACGATACAATGACACCCGAAGAACAAGAAAGTTTCAAAAATGTGTTGAGTGCAAACGGGAAAAGCTTTTCAGAGGAGAATTTAAGGAATCTTGTCAAAATAATTGAAAACACAGAAAAATAGTCTACAAGTATTATTGCCAAAGAATAAACAATGGAGGTGCAGGTTCAAAACCCGTACCTCCATCATTTTTCTTTAACTACACAGACTTATTGAGATAAACAACAAACCCGAACGTTTCACCAATCGGTAAAAGGTTCGGGTTTGAATGCTTTGGTGCGGATAAAAGGACTTGAACCTTCACCGAGTTGCCCCGACTAGAACCTGAATCTAGCGCGTCTGCCAATTCCGCCATATCCGCTGGTGCGAGAGACGGGACTTGAACCCGTACAGTGTGAACTACACGCCCCTCAAACGTGCGCGTCTGCCAGTTCCGCCACTCTCGCATATCTTTTTCACAAGCGGTATTATACAATAAATTGGTTTTATTGTCAAGGCTTTTTCTAAAAAAACTTACAGTACAAATTATATGAATAAAATCTGCAAAGGTTGACAATGATTTTCTTTTGCTGTATAATATTATAATATAGCGAACTATTGTGTTTTGGAAATTCAAAGGAGTTACACAATGAACTTCATTTGTCCTGAAAGCAAAATTACTGCTGTTGATATTTTGATAATCGTGAGTTGCATTCTGATTGTTGCAGCTTCGGTATTTATACCTTTTACATCAAACGGATCTGACAAAATCGAAATAATTTCCGAAAACAACAAGCAAACTGTCTCGCTCGGAGAGAATAAAACTATCGAATTAACCTCCAACGGTTTTTCATACGTCATTGAAATAAACGACGGACAAGCTTTTGTTGCAGAAGCTGACTGCCCCGATCTCACTTGCTGCAAGGTATCTCCTATCGGACACAGACAAGGTTCCATAATTTGTGTGCCCGGAAATCTTGTATTAAGAACAGTTTCAGAAGGGGGGGCAAATAATGAAGCCGACATCATCGTACCGTAACAAACTGACTTCTCTGACACACCTTTCTGCTTATCTTTGTTTTGCACTTATCCTATCATATATTGAAGCGGTACTCCCGCTGACATCGTTTATTCCAATACCCGCCTTTAAGCTCGGACTTGCAAATATTGTTGTTATACTATGCTTCTACGGTCAATCACCTCTCGGTGCATTTATTGTTTCAATCGTTCGTATTCTTCTGTCATCGATTTTATTCGGAAATATGTCTTCATTATTCTTTTCACTTTCCGGGGGAATGCTTTCATATATTGTTCTTTTGCTCACGGCATATCTTTTAAAAAACAAAATAAGCTTTTTAGGAATATCCGTTTTATCGGCATTTGCCCATAATATCGGTCAGTTTATCTGCTCCGTTTTATACATTGGCAGCAAAACGTCATTGTCAATTTTACCTGCACTTTTACTCGGTGCTCTCATATGCGGTATATTCACAGGAATTATACTTTGTGTAATACCGAAAAGAATTTTTATAAAAAGGAAATTTTGATTTAAAATGAAACATCATTTTATCCTCAGAACACTATCTTTGTCTCTGTGTTTAATTCTTTTAACAACTACTCTGCTTTCGTGCACAAATAACGTTGAAAAAGAATATTACGATGCTTACTTTACAGCTATGGACACTCAGATAACAGTCCGACTTGCCCGTGACAGCGGACAAAAAGACGGCAGAAAAAACATTTATCATGAAGACTCATTTCTTGAATCAATAATAACAGAATGTGCCAATATTGCAACGCAAACAGAAGGTGTTTTTTCAAGAACTGATGAAAACAGTCTTACATACGAAATAAATTCACAGGCTGACAGCTTTTTTGAGGTAGACAGCGAATTTTGTGAGCTTCTTAACAGGTCATACGATATTTCTGCCAAAACAAACGGTGCATTTGACATTACAATAGGTGCTGTTACGGAACTTTGGAACGTAACCGGAGATGAACCTTCTGTCCCTTCCGAAGAAAGTATTTCAGAGGCCCTTTTGCATACGGGAAAGGATAAAATACTTTTAGACGGCAATTCCATTACCAAAACAGACAGAGAAGCAAAGCTCGATTTCGGAGCAATAGCAAAAGGATATGCACTGTCAAAGATCATAGATTACCTTAAAGATACTGACGTACTTTACGGTCTTGTGTCCTTCGGCGGTAACGTTGCCGTTTTCGGAACAAAATACGATTCCAAGGATCAGATCATAAAATACAAGGTCGGAATTACCGATCCCACCGACACAACAAAGGTCGTCGGTTACGTATACATCGAAAACGGTTACGTTTCCGTCTCAGGTGATTACGAACGATATTTTGAAGCCGACTCCGTTAGATACCATCACATAATGGATCCAGCCACGGCACGACCTGCCGAAAGCGACATTTCGAGTGTATCCGTAATTTGTAACAACGGTTCTCTTGCAGATGCACTTTCAACCGCACTTTTTGTAATGGGCTCTGAAAAAGCACTTGAATACTACGAAAGCGGAATTTACGACTTTGAAGCTGTTATTACTCTCCATGACGGAACAACGATAGTAACAGACGGACTCAATGAAAACGGAGCTTTTGAAAAATATATTGAACCAACGGAAGAAGAAAAATAAGTTCGGAGGCTACATTGAACTGCGATAACACTTTACTCAAAAATCACATAGACAGTACTCTTATCGATAAACAGCTTGAATTTGCAGCTGCCGTATGTGAGCTTAACAAACAAAATCCACAGTTTATAAACGAAAAGCCCAAATGCTTCATACAGACTCTCGGCTGTCAGCAAAATGAGGCAGACAGCGAACGAATGGCAGGACTTGCCGTTCTGATGGGGTATGACATTACACCTGTTCCGGACAATGCTTCTCTGATTTTTGTAAACACTTGTGCTATACGTGAGCACGCAGAAAAAAGAGCTTTGTCCCTTATAGGACAGTACAAGCATCTGAAGGAAGCAAACCCTGAGCTTATAATCGGGGTCGGCGGCTGTATGGTTACGCAGGAACACAGATATAATCAGTTAAAGCACAGCTACCCATATGTCAACTTTACCTTTGATACAGGTGCAATATATATGATACCAGAGCTTGTTCTCTCAGCCATGAAGGGACAAAAAAGACAGTTTATCGGAACAAAAGAGTTCAAGATCTCAGAAAGAATACCTACGTACCGTCAGGTATCGCATACTGCATGGCTGTCAATAATGTATGGATGCAACAATTTCTGCTCATACTGTATCGTACCTTACGTAAGAGGAAGGGAAAGAAGCCGTACTGTCGAAGCAATTCTTGATGAAGCAAAAATGCTGATCGAAAGCGGAGCAAAGGACATAACACTCCTCGGACAAAACGTAAATTCATACGGTAAAGATATTGACGGAGTTTCGTTTGCCGAGCTTATGAGAAAAATTTGCCGTCTTGACGGAGATTTCAAGCTTCGTTTTATGACAAGCCATCCTAAAGATGCATCTGACGAGCTTATTGCCGCCATGGCAGAAGAAGAAAAAATAGTAAAGCACTTCCATCTTCCCGTTCAGTCCGGTTCAGATAGAATACTGAAAGCGATGAACAGACATTACGATTCAAAAAAATATATGTCTATCATTGATAAGCTGAAAATAGCCGTTCCCGACGTCAGTATTACATCTGACATCATCGTCGGATTCCCCGGAGAAACGGAGGAGGACTTCTCTGCTACTCTTGATATGATAAAATATGCACAGTACGATGCACTGTTTTCTTTTATTTATTCTCCGAGAATCGGAACTCCTGCCGCCGAAATGCCCGATTTCGTGCCGCATGATGTTTCAACCGAACGCTTTTCACGAATGCTTGAGCTTTCAAATGCAATCTCACTTGAACGCAACAAGCGTTTTGAAGGCAGAATAGTAAGAGTTCTCGCCGAGGACGTGAGCAAATATGAAAGCGATTATCTCACAGGAAGAGCCGACACACCCAGACCCATACACTTCAAGGGTGATAAAAGCATTATCGGCAATTTTATAAACGTAAAGATCACCGAAGCCGAAACATTTTCGCTGAACGGTGAAATAATATATTAAAATAACACAAAGGAATAATTATCATGGAAAAAATTCTCTCTACAGAAATTACAACTTCTATTCACGCACTTGCTGAGCTTATCAAGGCTGACGAAAGACATCTGAGTGTCGCAAAAGCATCAGAAGAATACGCATCAAACGAAGAACTAAGCAAACTTCTCACAGAATACAGCGTTCATCAGAATGCTCTTTCTATGGAATATCAGAAGGATGAGCCCGATGAAGACCTGGCAAAATCCATTCAGTCAAGACTTAACGAAATTTATGAAACTGTTACTAATCACCCCGTATACGTTGCTTTCAGAGAAGCTTCCGAGATATACGAAGAATTTACAAACGAGATCTACAAGGAGCTTGAATTTGCAGTAACAGGCAAGCGTGAGGAATGCACGCACGATTGCAGCACCTGTGGCGGCTGCCACTAATTATTCATAATAGGTCCATAAACAATTCAGGACACAGTTTAGGGAGGAATTAAAATGGGATATACGCCTATGATGGAGCAGTACTTTCTGATTAAAAAGGAGTACGAAGGGTATATTTTATTTTACAGATTGGGCGATTTTTACGAAATGTTTTTCGACGATGCCCGACTTGCTTCAAGAGAGCTTGAGCTTACTTTAACCGGAAGAGACTGCGGCAAAGGAAACAGAGCACCAATGTGCGGTGTTCCCTTTCATTCTGCCGAAACGTACATAGCAAGACTGATAAACAAAGGCTATAAAATAGCCATTTGCGAACAAACAGAAGACCCTTCTTCAGCAAAAGGTCTCGTTCGCCGAGAAGTAATCCGTGTCATTACTCCCGGTACGGTTATCGAAGACTCCATACTCAACGAAACAAAGAATAATTATCTTGCCTCTCTGTTTATTTCCGATGATACAGTCGGCATTTGCTTTGCTGATATTTCCACAGCAGAAATACACGCAACAAATTTTTCAGACAAGGATTTTGAAGCTAAGATAGTAAATGAATTCTCGACCTATATGCCCTCTGAAATAATTTCAAACGTGGATTTAAAGGAGCATCCGACGATAAGCAGCTTTATTTCAGATAGAAACAAAGCGATATGCTGCGACGTTTGTCCCGACAGATATACAGTTTCTGAGGCTCTCAAGATCTCAAAAAACCAGTTCGGTGACGGTGCTGACGACCGCAATTTCGCAGCAGCGCTTGTTGCCGCAGGAGCTGCAATTTCTTACATAAAAGAAACACAAATGAAGGATATTTCTTATCTTTCCAAAATAGATCTGTATGAAAACAAGCAGTTTCTTGAAATGGATCTTTCCACAAGACGCAACCTTGAGCTCTGCGAAACAATGCTTACAAAAGATAAAAAGGGTTCTCTGCTTTGGGTACTTGACAAAACGAGCACAGCTATGGGTGCCCGTCTTTTGAAAAACACGGTTGAGCATCCGCTTACAAACGTTGCACAAATTACAAAACGCCAACGTGCTATAGGTGAGATTGCTTCAAATTTTGTTCTCAGAGAAGAGCTTCGAGAGCTTCTTTCAAACGTTCTCGACCTTGAAAGACTGATGACAAAAATCACCTACGGAACAGCAAGTGCACGTGAGCTTCGCAGCGTTGCACAAACAGTTGCCGTCCTGCCGAAAATTAAAGCAGCTCTTGATCCCCTTGAATCTGAGGAGCTTTCAAATATTTTTAACAATATTGACGAGCTTAGCGATATTCACACACTCATCGACGATGCGATCGTAGATAACCCGCCCTTCCAGGTCCGTGAAGGCGGAATGATAAAAAACGGATACAATGAAGACGTTAACAATCTCCGCAGCATAATGACAAACGCTGAGGATTGGATCAAAAAGATAGAAGCAGAGGAACGTGAGGCAACCGGCATAAAAAATCTCCGCATAGGAAATAACCGTGTGTTCGGCTATTATCTCGAAGTGACCCGTTCTTATTCCGAGCTCGTTCCCGAACACTACATAAGAAAACAGACTCTCGCCAACGCTGAAAGATACATTACCAAGGAGCTTAAAAATACCGAAGCCACCATACTCGGAGCTTCCGATAAGGTAAAAGCTTTGGAATATGAGCTGTTTTCACAAATTCGTGATACGGTTGCCGATGCTTCGATCAGAATAAGAAAAAGTGCGGCGGCTCTTTCGGAGCTTGACGTATTTGTAAGTCTTGCTGAGGTTGCCGTGCAAAACGGATACGTTTGTCCCGAAGTAGACTACAGCACAGAGCTTGTAATAAAAGAAGGCAGGCATCCTGTTGTCGAAAAATTCGTAAAGGACTCATACTTTGTTCCCAACGATATACGTCTGAACACCACAGACAACCGTCTGATGCTTATTACAGGGCCTAATATGGCAGGTAAATCAACTTACATGAGGCAAACTGCCCTCATAATCCTTATGGCTCAGATAGGCTCCTTTGTTCCTGCCTCCGATGCAAGAATAGGTGTAGTTGACAAGCTGTTTACAAGAGTCGGTGCTTCCGATGATCTTGCTTCGGGAACATCAACCTTTATGCTTGAGATGAAGGAAGTAGCCTTCATTGTAAAAAATGCAACAAAAAACAGCTTCATCATATACGATGAAATAGGCAGAGGAACATCTACCTATGACGGCATGAGTATAGCACGTGCTGTTGCTGAATTTACAGCTGACAAAAAGCTCGGTGCGAGAACCATGTTTGCAACACATTATCATGAGCTGACCTGTCTTGAAGACGAGCTTGAAGGAGTTGTAAATTACAATGTTGCCGTAAAAAAGAGAGGCGACGACCTCACTTTTCTTCGCAAGATCGTAAAGGGTCCCGTAGACGAAAGCTACGGTATTCAGGTTGCAAAGCTTGCAGGTATTCCCTCTTCTATTGTAAAAAGAGCAAAAGAGATCCTTGAAGGGCTCGAAGCCGACGGTGACGTCAAAGTGCCCGGCAAGTCTAAAGCAGCTTCATATTCCGAACAGAACGATTTTAATATGAGCCTCCTTGATATACCCAAGGACGAGGTCTGCGAGGAAATCAAAAAGGTTGATATTAATACACTAACTCCCATTGAAGCCATGAATCTCATATTCAATTGGAAAAAAACACTTAACGATTAACATACACCTTATAAAGTTTTAAAGAAAGGAGAAATACCGTGGGAAAGATTAACGTGCTCGGATTTGACGTCGCCAATCTGATAGCGGCGGGTGAGGTAGTAGACAGACCTGCATCGATCGTCAAGGAGCTGATTGAAAACGCAGTTGACTCAGGTGCAACGGCAATCACCGTCGAAATTAAACGAGGCGGTATTTCTCACATCAGAGTCTCCGACAACGGTTGCGGCATTGATTACGATGATCTCCCGTTGTGTGTGCTTCGTCACGCAACAAGCAAAATAAAGGATGCCTCTGACCTTGAATATATCGGGACTCTCGGCTTCAGAGGAGAGGCTCTTGCCGCAATAGCGGCAGTCACAAAGCTGAAGATATATACGAAGCCTGAGGGCAACGAAAACGGCTCTCTCATGGTCTGCGAGGGCGGCGAGATAGTCGATGTATGTGAAACGGGTTGTGCGAAGGGTACGACGGTAATTGCTGACGAGCTGTTCTACAACGTTCCCGCAAGACGCAAGTTTCTCAAAAGAGATGCAACAGAGTGTGCTAAAATAACAGAGATCGTTGAACGAGTAGCTCTTTCTGTTCCAAGCATCGCAATTAAATACGTTTGCGACGGTCAGATCAGATTTATGACGCAAGGGGACGGCAATCTTAAAAACACCATCCACAGCGTTTTCGGAAAAGCGACAGCTTCGAGACTCATTCCTGTTTCAAGAACTGAAAACGGAGTAACCGTTAAGGGCTACGTCAGCGACAGCGACATGAACTTTTCCAAAAGAAGTCAGGAAATTTTCTACGTTAACGGAAGATACGTAAAAAGTCCCATGCTTATGGCTTCTCTTGAACGTGCATACGTTTCCAAAATACCGTCGGACAAATTTCCCATGTGCGTTCTCAATGTTGAAGTATCACTTAACGCAGTTGACGTAAACGTGCATCCGACAAAGCTTGAAGTTAAATTTTCTAATGAAAGAGTTGTCAGCGAGGCACTTCACTACGCTGTTCTAACAGCACTTAACAGTTCCGACAACCGTCCCGAAATGAAGCTTGGAAGCGTCTACGCTTCAAACGGTCCGGTAATTGCGGATTATAATTCTCAGAGAAAAATCGACAAGGTCGTAAACGCATTTGTCCCTGTCGAAAAGCAGGAAAAGGATCAACAGCTTAGCTTCGACACACCGACTACACCCGTTTCTTCCGTTATCAAGCCAAAAGAAGAAGTGCAAGTCGTTATGTCTGAAGAAACTGCCGTAAAAATTCAAAAAGTACACGAAGCAAATGAAGACAAACCACACACACCAGCAGAAAGATCATATTCTTCAATCATGGCAGGATATGATATACCTGACTTTTCGTCAATAAAAAAAGAAAACAACAAAAACAGCATAACGAAAGATGCCGTTCAGGAAGAGAGCACGTTACAAAATGAACCTGTAAAAAAGCAGGACACATTGTCAGTTGCTCCCATTGTTACAACCGAAAGCAAGAAGTCGGAAAAAATCCCCGACTTTAAAATAATCGGAGAGGCATACAACTGTTACGTCATGGTAGAGCTTGAAGACAGAATATTGATGATAGACAAACACGCCGCCCATGAACGCATACTGTTTGATGAGCTGTGCAAACGAAGAAAAAGCAAGGAAAAGGAGTCTCAAAATCTTCTTGTTCCCATAGAAGTTGTTCTTCTTCGTGATGATATTCTTATCCTTGCCGAGTATTCCGATGACATTAAAGCTGTCGGCTTTGATTACGAGCTTGAAACAGCTTCACTCACGGTAAAAATAACAAAAATACCATCTGAAATAGATACGGAAGACTCCGCCGATATGTTTACAACAATAATCGCCCGTCTGTCCGAAGGTACGGGGACAGTAGAAAGTACCGAGTCAGAATTTTTTGAAAAGGCTCTGTACCAAGCTGCCTGTAAAGCTGCTATTAAAGGCGGCAGACATTACGGAATTGATCATATCAAATGGTTATGCACACAGCTTCTCAAAACTCCCGATGACGACGGAAAGGTCATAAAAACCTGTCCTCACGGCAGACCTGTTGCTTTTGAGATCAAAAAGACTTCAATCGAGAGACAATTTTCAAGACTTGAATGATACTTTTATATCAACAAACTCCCAATTCAGAACAAAGAAAATTCTGTATTGGGAGTTTTATATATTTAAATTATAAATTTGTTTTAATATCATCAGCATTAAGTTTTTCCACCTTGTTTCCGCTTCACCAGTATTCAAGCTTTCAGCATAACTCATAGCTTCTTTGTCGGAGATAGGATCATAGGAGAAATCGCCCATAAGAACACCTTTTCCGAGAAGCTCAGTAGCCTCATCGGTAAGTGCACCGGACTCAAGAATGGTACGAACAAAGCGTCTGACGTTCTTGCCGTCTGTTACCTGCTTGGGTGTTCTGATGCCTGTGCTGTCCTTTTCTCCGGGCTCATAGGTGCCGTACTGCTCTCCCGCCTTCATCCACTCCTTCTGAAGTGCAGCGGTCAGCTCTTCCCTGCTGATCTCACCTCTGTCGTATCTGTCGTATATGTCAGATGTTTCGGAAGGGATGGAGTAATCAACATCGTCGTCAAATCTTATTTCAAATCTTTTATTTTTTGCCTTATAACTGCCTCGTCTGTGTTGTTCTTTAGAATATCCAAAACCTCTCCAAGAATTCGGCAATATTGGCGGTTGTCGTCCTTCGGTTGTTCTTTGAGTTTGGATGTAATCTCTGCGAGCAAATACTCTGAATATTTCTTCTCCTGAAATTTCTTGTATATCTCTGTACCAAGAGTATACCGTTTCCTTTTTAAGTTGTCTATAATCATTTTGTTCTAAATATAACTCCTTTAAATACTCAAAATCAGTGTTATTCTCTGCATTAACAACCAGAACACAGTAGATAATAGGGTCATTAAATGTGCCTCCGGCAAAAACAATTTTATTGTTTACTTCAATAACTTTCGTACCGTCGCCAAGCGTTATTCCGCTATCTTTGTGGTTGAGTTTAAAACGTTGAGCAAAATACTCATTTAACAAACTTGCATCTTCTTGCGAGAATAACAAACTCGCCCATCCTCTATTATTATACTCTCTATTGCTGAATTTTTCAATAAATTCTTTTTCTTCAGATGACAATTCATACTTGTCAAAATCTTCTTCTGCAGGAATTGAATAACTTTCGGTATCCTTCTTGACAGATGGACCGTTTTGTGCTATTCTGTCTTCGGTGCTGGAAGATGTATAGGCCGTTTTATGAACCTTTGAGTTCACAGCGGAGTAGCTTCCAGCACCGTTTTCTATATACACATGATGCACCCAGAATTTGTTTTTTTGAGGTGATTTTTTTATACCCTTTTTCGCCTATGAATGCAGATACTACATAGAGTGCTTTTGCTTTTGTAGTCTCGCCGCCGTAAAGTGTATAATAATCAGCAAGCTTTTTGCTGTCAGTAAAATATGTTCCTGCCTTACTTGGATTTTTTGAGTCTCCATGACCAAGTTCAAATACGGTAAAAGCTTCATCTTCCGTTTCTTCTGATCCATTCCACCTGTTGAATGAATCAGGTGTACCATGATAAAACACTTTAGGTGTACCGTCTTCGTTAAGCAAATGATGATTTACAGATTTAGGATTGAATTCTTTATCATATTGCTTGACAAGTGAGAATAATTCGGATATACTAACCTTAGAGGCATCATCTTCTATAATGGGTGTGTAGTGTTCATCACTTATCTCCACGGAAGATGGTGTCTCTATTTCTATTGATCTAACATGATAAATTTTTTTATTTGTTTCAACATGTCCTGGAGAGTAGCTTTCATCTACCGCCATTTTTGCTATGCACAGTTTGCCGGCAATCTTGATCGGAACGTAAAACTTGTGCATAAATGCAGTATATATTGATTTCTTTCCTCTGCCATATTCAGATATTTCGGTATCAAGCAAGATGGCATTTTCGATTATTTTATCAATATTACGCATAGCTAATAAAGATAACTTATCTTTCCCACTATGCGAAATTGTCTCATCATATCCTACACTGGAAGATACTATGTTCCATCCTGTGTCATTGTTTCTATATTCACCTCTCGGATTTTTTCCCTCTTTATTTACCGTCGATAAAACAGAAACAAAATCCTCGTTTTGTGATGCTCTCCAATCACCGAACCAAGCCCTGAAGAACGGTGATTTAGTTCCAAGTTCTTTATAGAACTTATGCGCCCACTTCTGAGATTTCTTGATATCTTCACTTGTGAAATCGTTTATACTCTTTCTACCTATGCTGCGAAGAATGTTCACATCATCCATCGTGATCGGCTTATCATATTCGGTATACGAATTCTCGGGAATTGAATAACTTTCGGTATCCTTCTTGACAGGTGGATCTGTTTGTGGTATTCTACCTTTAGAGTTCTCCGATAAGCGGGTGTTTTGCACCTTAGGACGACGACGAATTATTTCCGTCTGAGGTCCAAGCTGTGAGAACTCTTTATTTTTTTTAAGTTTTACTTCATATACGAATTTACCGCCAGTAAACTCCCTTCGAATATTTACAACAACATTATAAGGTTTTCCGTCAACATATATGGTTTTAACAAAATAATCAAACGAATCCGTTTTCTTGTGAGCATCATTCTTTTTTTGATTGGTGTTCTTTTCGCGCCCTTTATATCTTGAGTTTTCCAAAAGAAGCAAAAAATCACCACTTGCGCCCATGTTAATTTTGGCTTTATCCCATTGATTGAGCCTTCCGGGATTGATTTTATTTGTATTTTCTCTTTGTGTAAAACGGTCGATTTCGGCAAAATACGTTTCACCTTTTAACTGAAAACGAACTTTTTTTCCCAAATAATGTGGCGAGTTCTCGTCATAAAAATTTTGGCGAAATACATTTATCTTCTCTATATATGATAAACCGTTTAAATCTTCACTGGTTTCATATACTTCTATTCCATCTGAGGTCTCTCCTACCAAGCTGAAACTCTCATCCACCTTCCCTTCCACCGTACTCAGTACTTCATTAAACATTCTTTCGAGCCTTACTACCTCTTGGGTCACTTTTTGGCCCGAGAGTTTTTTCTTTATGTACTCGAAGAAGTCTTTGAAGAACTGAACGAACTTACTACGTTCTTTTACTTCAGTTCCGCCCTCATTTTCTCACGTTTTATCTTTTCTGCGGCACGAACCTTCTTTTTCTCACGTGCGAGAACGTCCTTTAAAGGCTTTGTTGCTTCAAGGTTAAGAAGTCTTTTGTCGGCTCTGTTAACGACCCTCTGAGCATCGTCTCGAAGCTCTGTGAGTTCTTTTATCTTCACCGTATCTCTTTTTCCCGGAGCGAAGGCAAGTGCTTTGATTTCAGCATTAAGTTTCTTCACTCTTGCTTCTGCTTCTGCAAGATGATCCTTTTGGCTGCGGTATGTACGGAGCAATTTTCTTTCATCCTCAGTCTGAGCTGCAGACTCAAGAGCATCAAGAAGAATTTCACGGTCGGTTTTTACGGATTGGTCTCGGTCGGAGTACTTTATATGTTTGGTTAGGTCTCCGGTCAAGCGATTCTCGCCTAACGCATCAATAACATCTTTTGAAAGAACTGAAGAAATTAACGGTATATTCTTGACATCTTGCAATAAATCGCGTATACTAATTATCGAAGAGGATGACTGAGGACCACCGTTCTTTGTATCGGTGAAAACTTGGGGCTTTATGCCAACATCCTCTTTTTTTATTGCTTTTTTCTTAATTGCCGATAGAATATCATACTCACTTAATTTCCAGGTTCTCTTTTCTATAATTAATCTAATAAAGACATAATTATCACTATTCTCTGCCATACCCAACAAAACATAAGAACCGTCATTAGTTTGTCTTCTATCTAATTCGTTAATTACAATAGCGGAGGCCAAAATATCTTCAATGCTCAAACAAATTTGACAATATTCTTTATCAAGTCTTTCTGCGCCATGTTTGAAACTATCTTTGCTTATCATTACTGGATGCTTCAAATCATTACACTCCAACCAGGTGCTTGTGGTAGTATTAAGATAATGCATCTTTTTTCGAGCATTATTAACCATATCTTTTCCAAACTGCACAGTATCTTCGCGATATATTTCTACAACGTTATTGTTTATTTCTTGAAGAGGGCACACTATCATGCCTTCTTTACTTATAAGTTCTTCATAATTGTAATTCCTTTCTTGATAGATCCGCTCTTTACTTGCACTTACTTGCAATTCACTCCTGCTCTTATACGCCTTCCCCGCATCAATCAGAGCTTCGGTCCACATGGAATAAAGGTCCTCAAGAGCATCATTCATTTCGGAAACAAGTTTACCCTCGGTAGAGTCGGGAGTAAAACGGGACATCAAAGCGCGAACTTTTTCCATAAGATTTGAGATAAACTCTTTTATCTTATTTACTACGCTCTCATCCTTCGCTTTCAATGAGGCAATTTTTAATACTGCATCGGAGTCACGAAGGAAGGTTTCACAGGAATCTGCAATAACCTCGTCAAGTGCTTCATCACGGCTGAGAGTTCTACCATAACTTTCGTGTTTTTATATTAAAAAAACGCGTTTCTCATTTGGAAACGCGTTTAAACATTTACTAATTATGCAATTTCAAAAGAATATACCGTTGTAAAATCGTATTTTTCACCGGGTTTAAGAACAGTATTTGTGAAATTGGGATGGTTAATTGCATCGGGCATGTGCTGTGTTTCAAAACAAACAGCACAATTCTTCTTCTGAGGCTTATTATACTTGAAAGGAATATCTTCCTCATTTATCATATTAGAAGTATATATCTGAACACAGGGCTGATTTGTATAAACATTCATTTTTATATGATTTGTGGGTTCTTCAAGAGTTGCACAAAGCTTTACAGTTCCGTCGTAATTGTTAATAATGAAGTTATTATCATAACCGCCGTGCTGAATATCCATTGAAGGCTCGGAGTTAAAGTCTCTGCCGATAGCTTTAGGCTCATTGAAATCATAAGCCGTACCCTTTACATTTATAAAATTACCCGTAGGAATAAGCTCAACGTCATGTTCGTTGATCTTATCAGCATCTATCCACATTATCTGATCCTTGATAGTTCCCATTCCGCATCCTGCAAGGTTAAAATATGCATGATTTGTGAGATTGATGATAGTGTCCTTATCCGTAGTTGCTTCATAACGGATAGAGATTCCGCCTACCTTTACAAGCTTATATGTAACGATAGTAGTGAGTGTTCCGGGATAATTTTCTTCCATGTCGGGACTTACGTAACGGAGAACGAGCGTAGGTTCTTCTCCATCTACAGTATCTATAACTTCCCAAACTCTTTTATTAAACCCTATCTCACCGCCATGTGCGGAATTGTTGCCGTCGTTTGCAAAAAGCGTATATTCTACACCGTTAAGTGTATATTTGCAATCATGAATTCTGTTACAAACTCTGCCGATGAGTGCACCCTGATAACCTCCTGCAGTAAGATAACCGTCTACGTTATCAAAACCGCATACAACGTCAACCGGTGTGCCGTCTTTATCGTTAACAAGAAGTCTGACTATCGTACCACCGAAATCAGCAATTTCAGCAGAAACACCGCTTTTATTTTCAAGAACATACGAAAATACTTCCTTACCGTCGGGAAGAAAACCAAAAGACTTTTTTGTAATCATAATAATTCCACCTTTTAATATTAAGAGAACCTCAAGCCGACAGGCTTGAGGACTCGTTTTATTATATATTAGTTATCGGGATAACCGTCGGGGTTATTTGTCTGCCATCTTGCAAGGTCGATGCACATATCCTTTATTCCCTTTGCTGCCTTCCAACCGAGAAGCTTATATGCCTTTTCGGGATTAGCATAGCATTCACCGATATCGCCGGGACGTCTGTCGGTGATGCGGTATTTTACCGTCTTGCCGGAGGCTTCTTCATAAGCCTTTATTATCTGCAGAACGGAATAGCCTGTTCCCGTTCCCACGTTGAAATATTCTATTCCCTTATTATTTCTTGCATAGTCAAGAGCACAAAGATGTGCCTTCGCAAGATCGACAACGTGAATATAATCACGTACACCCGTTCCGTCTTCCGTATCATAATCATCACCGAATACGGAAAGACACTCAAGCTTGCCTGCGGCAACCTTCGACACGTAAGGAAGAAGATTGTTGGGAATGCCTTTGGGATCTTCACCTATAAGTCCGCTGGGATGTGCACCGATCGGATTGAAATATCTGAGAACAGATACACCGTATTCAGCATCGGAAACGCATATATCGGAAAGAATTCTTTCAATCATAAGCTTGGTCTCGCCGTAAGGATTAGTTGTTGAAAGGGGGAAATCCTCGCTGATCGGAACAGATTTAGGCATACCGTATACAGTTGCAGAAGAACTGAATACAATAGTCTTCGCACCATACTTTGACATAAGAGCACAAAGATTAAGAGTACCCGTAATATTGTTATGATAATACATCATGGGCTTTTCAACAGATTCTCCAACTGCCTTGAAGCCTGCAAAATGGATAACAGATTCAATATCGTTTTCCATAAATATCTTTTCACATTCATCGATGTCAAGAAGATCGGCTTTATAAAACTTGGGACGTTTGCCTGCAATCGCTTCAATTCTGTCAAGAACACATTCCTTGCTGTTTGAAAGATTATCGAGAATAATAATATCCTCTCCGATATTGAGCAGTTCGACAACTGTATGTGAACCGATAAATCCGCAACCGCCTGTTACAAGAATAGACATACTAACTCAGCTCCTTAATTATTTCCAAAGACCTTTGGGATATTCGCCGTTATCTATCATAGCATTGATACTTGCCACAACAGAGGGCTTATCATCGTGATATGTAACACCGTACCACTTTGCACTTGTTTCAAGAACCTTAACGTCACAAGCACCCTCGTTTCTGAGAAGACCCACAACGTTGGGAAGATAGCACTCACTCTTGAGAGGCTCTCTTTCGGGATCATCGATAAAGTTATCAAAATGCTTCTTGAGTCCTGTAAAAACAGAAGAAGTAAATCCCCAGATGTTCATTGATACTACGGCATTGTTTTCAAGATGGATCTTTTCGCCGTTATCGTCTTCAAAGCTTGCACCGTCTGCTTCTTTATAGATCTTTGTTCTTTCTACGATGTCGGTAAGCATTCCGTTTTCGTCAGTCTCGCAAATACCTCTTGCAACGCTTCCGTTATCAGTAAGCGTATTACCGAGACGGTATCCAACCATACAGTAATGAGGATCGGCTGCCTTTTCAGCTTCTCTGATAAATTCAGCTGCTCTTGCATATGCATCAGCACCGTAAAAGTCATCGGCATTGATAACAACAAAGCTGTCACCGCCTACAACGTCTTCAGCACAAAGAACAGCGTGAGTCGTTCCCCAAGGCTTAACTCTGTCTGCGGGGATCTTGTCTGCATCAACAAGCTTTTCAAGAGACTGGAATGCATATTCAACCTTTATCTTGCCTTCAATTCTCTTTCCGATAGTATCCTTAAAATCATTAAGGTTTTCTTCTTTTATGATGAATACTACTCTGTCAAATCCTGCACGTATTGCATCAAACACAGAGAAATCAATAATAAATTCTCCGCTTTCTGTAATGGGGTCTATCTGCTTGAGACCGCCGTAACGTGAGCCCATTCCGGCTGCTAAAACAAGTAATGTCATATTATGGCTTCCTTTCGGGTACTTATATAATTATAAGTATATTGTACTATAGCCTACCTTGAAATTCAAATGTTTTTGCTTCAATTTACAATTTCTTAACATTTCATATAGCAACAGATGTTGACTTTTTTTAAAATTATATTTATAATAGGTTTGTCTCATATGAGACAACGGAGGGGATATGCTAAAGCTTCTTGAAAATCTGTTTATTTTTAACGGTATTGATTTTTCAAATATCAATAATAAATACGGTATAACGGAAAAAATCAATGTTACCGAATATTGCGACGGAGAAACTGTATTAACTTCCGAAAACGGACAAGTCGGTGTATTTCTTGTCCTTGAAGGAAACGGATATATTTACTCCGTATCAAAAAATCACAAAGCACCACTTCGCTATTTATCTGAGGGCGACACCTTTGGCGCCGCATCCCTTTACGGAACACCGACCTCTCACAGAACAAAAGTCATAGCCCAAGAGCATATGAAGACGGCTATATTGACAATCGAGCTGATAACTGAGCTTATCGAAAATGAAAGCGAAATTGCCCTTAACTACATTCGATTTTTATCAGACAGAGTTAGCTTTCTCAACAGAAAGATCGCCGCTTTTTCGGCAGGCAGCGCTGAAGAAAAATTTGCCCTTTACCTTCTTTCTCTCCCCTATGAAAACGAAATTCTTCAATTATCCGAAAGCTATACCAATATTGCGAAAACACTCGATATAGGGCGGGCTTCCCTTTACAGAGCCATTGAAAATTTTGAAAATTCAGGTATCATCAGCAGAAGCGGAAAAAGCATTTTAATTACAGACCGCAACAAGCTTCTGCAAATGATAAACTGATAAATAATTTATAATGAAAAGAGGAATTTAAAATGAAAAAGATCACTGCACTCTTTCTTGCACTTCTTATGATACTTTCACTTACAGCTTGTACAAAAACAGAAGTCCCCGAAACAAACGTTGACGTTGAGAACATTGACCCCGAAAGCGTTGACGTGTCTGACGACGAAGTCAAACACGCAGAAAAAATCAGAGTATACGCTCTTAAAGGCCCTACAGGAATGGGTATGTCCAAGCTTATGGATGATGCGGCAAACGGAAACTCCGAGCTGAACTGCGAATTTACGATAGCAAGCTCTCCCGACGAGGTTAAATCCGAAATAATCACGGGCAATTTTGATATTGCAGCTGTTCCCTCAAATCTTGCAGCTGTTCTCTATACAAAATGTCCCGATACGGTACGCATCGCCGCAGTAAACACTCTCGGTGTACTGTATATTCTTGAAAACGGTAATACGATCAATTCAATTGAAGATCTTAACGGCAAAACCATCTATGCAACAGGACAGGCTTCAACGCCCGAATATGCACTCAACTATATTCTTGATGCATTTGACGTGGACTGTACCGTTGAGTACTACACAGAACACGCAGAGCTTGCCACAAAAATGATAGCAGGTGAAAACAATATCGGTATGCTTCCCGTTCCCAATGCTACTACAGTTCTTATGAAGTCTGATGCAAGAATTGCACTTGATCTTACAGAGCTTTGGCAGCAGGCTGTTGCAAAGAACGGCGATACAAGTGAGCTTTGTCAGGGCTGTATAGTTATCAACAAGAAATTTGCCGACGAATATCCCGAAGACCTCGCAGCATTCCTCGCAGATTACGAAGCCTCCGTTAATTTCGTTAACGAGAACCCCGAAGAAGCTTCCGTAATGATAGAAACTGCAGGAATTATTCCCGGTGCTGCAATCGCAAAAGCGGCAATTCCCGATGCAAATATCGTATTTATCGACGGTGAAGAAATGAAGGAATGTCTCACAGGCTTCTTTGAAGTTCTTCACAGCTTCGCTCCCTCCTCAGTAGGCGGAAGCGTGCCCGACGACAACATTTACTACATTCAGAAATAAAATCAGGATATGCAGAAACTAATAAAAATTATCAAAAAAAATTTTGTTATTTCTGTTTTTATAGCATTATTCTGGTTAAGCGTTTGGCAGCTATTATCATTAATAGTTAATAAAGCTGTCCTGTTACCGTCTCCTATAGCTACCGCAAAGACGCTGTTTACCATGATTCAGACCGGCTCCTTTTGGCTCTCCTGCGTATACACCTTCGGAAGAATAGCGTTAGGATTTCTTGCAGGAGCCGTATCAGGCACAATAATAGGTTTTTTATGCTTCAGATGGAGCATCTTCAAGAAGCTGCTTCATCCCATACAAGCTATGATTAAAGCAACTCCCGTTGCTTCATTCATTATTCTTGCACTTGTTTGGATAGGCAAAAACAGTATACCCTCTTTCACATCATTTCTTATGGTCGTTCCTATAATGTGGTCGGGTGTTTATTCTTCCCTTACAAGTATCGACAAAAATCTTACGGAAGCTATGACCGTATTTCCCCTGACGTTAAAACAAAGAATAAAATACGTATACTTCCCTTTAATGAAGAAAAAATACACCGCATCCCTTGAGACCTGTCTCGGACTTGCATGGAAAGCAGGAATAGCGGCAGAAGTATTGTGTATGCCCAAAAGATCCATGGGCACAGAATTGTATAATTCAAAGGTTTATATAGAAACAGAAAATCTGTTCGCCTGGACATTCTGTATAATAGTCATCAGCATTCTTCTTGAATTTATTATGAAAAAGGTATTCATAATGCTATTTCCCGAAAAGGAGGACAGCGATGGAACTGCAGATACTTGATCTGAACAAAAGCTTCGCAGACAAAATAATATTCAAAAATTTTTCTCACTCGTTCAAAGACAAAACAACAACAGCAGTTTGCGGAAGCTCAGGCTGCGGAAAAACAACGCTTCTCAGAATAATTTCAGGACTTGACAAGGATTTCAACGGAAAAATAACGCCTGAAGAATTCACCGTATCCGTAGCTTTTCAGGAGCCGAGACTTTATCCGGGAGCAACAGTTCTTGAAAATATTGCCGTAGCAGACACATCAGAACGTGGAGTCAGCCTGCTGAATAAGCTTGGCATTCCGAATGAAAGCCTGTCTGCACTTCCCTTCGAGTTATCAGGCGGTATGGCACGAAGAATTTCCCTTGCAAGAGCTATTCTAAAAAAAGCCGATCTGTATCTTTTCGACGAACCCTTTTCCGGACTCGACGAAAACAATGCTTTGATCACAGCGCAAATCATCAAAGAATACTGCCATGACAAAACCTGTATTGTCGTAACTCACAACCAAAAGCTTGCTGAAATATTCAGCGATGATTTTTTGTATCTTGGTTAAACACAAATTATAACCGTTTGTCTTTACTTTCCCATGACAAGCGGTTATTTCTTTTTTCAACGGTACGCATAAAATTTAATGGTCAAATTGTATAAAAAAACAATGATTTTTTTGTTGAAAACTACTTGACAATATTATAACTGTATGCTATACTTTGTAAAGCAATTTGCTTTACACTAAATTTGGAAGGCAATTTATGTTTCAAAAAGATATGACGATCTCCTTTCTTCTTGACTTCTACGGTGACACGCTTTCTGAGAGAAGACGGGAAATAATTGAAATGTATTACAACGAAGACCTTTCACTTTCTGAAATTGCGGAACAAACGGGTATTTCAAGACAAGGTGTTCGTGACTCCGTAAAAAAAAGTGAAAAGGAACTGCTTGAGCTTGAAGAAACCTTGGGTCTTTCCGAACGATTCAACAAAGCAAAAAAAGAAACCGAAGATATTTGTATTGCTCTTTCCAAAGTAATCGAAGGCGTTGAAGAACAAGATACAAAAGATCAGCTTTGTGAAATCAAGAACAGACTTGAAAAACTTGAAATATGACGGAGGCATGAAATACGATGCTTGAAAGCTTATCAGAAAAGCTGAGTAATGCCTTTAAAAAATTCAAAAACAAAGGAAAGCTTACAGAAAAAGATGTCAAGGAAGGAATGCGAGAGATAAAACTTGCTCTTCTGGAAGCTGACGTAAGCTTTAAGGTTGTTCGTGAATTTATAAAAAAGGTATCCGAACGTGCTGTCGGTGCAGACGTGCTTGAAAGCCTTGTTCCCGCACAGCAAATAGTTAAGATAGTTAACGAAGAGCTCGTAGCTCTTATGGGTGTTTCACAGGCAAAGCTTGAAATATCCTCAAAGCCCCCGACGATCGTAATGATGTGCGGTCTTCAGGGTGCAGGTAAAACGACACATAGCGGTAAGCTTGCCGCTATGTATAAAAAACAAGGTAAAAACCCCCTGCTTGTAGCTTGCGACATTTACAGACCCGCTGCCATCAAACAGCTTCAGGTCGTCGGCGAACAGCTCGGTATTCCTGTTTTTGAAATGGGACAGACCGATCCCGTCAAAATTGCTGAAGAAGGCATTAAGTATGCTAAGGCAAAGGGACACGATATGGTATTCCTTGATACCGCCGGCAGACTTCACGTTGACGAAGTTTTAATGGATGAGCTTCATAAGATAAAAGAAGAAACTAACCCTACGGAAATTCTTCTTGTTGTCGATGCCATGCTCGGTCAGGATGCAGTCAACGTAGCTGAATCATTCAACAATCTTCTTGACATCACAGGTGTTGTACTGACAAAAATGGATGGCGATACAAGAGGCGGTGCTGCCCTTTCGGTAAGATACGTTACGGGCAAGCCCATTAAGTTCGTCGGTACCGGTGAAAAGCTTGATATGATAGAACCCTTCTATCCCGACAGAATGGCATCGAGAATTCTCGGTATGGGCGACGTTCTTTCGCTGATTGAAAAGGCTGAGCAGGCTTATGATGAAAAACAGGCTGCTGAGCTTGAAAAAAAGCTTCGTGAAAATTCATTCACACTCAGCGATTATCTTGATCAGTTCAGACAGATAAAGAGCATGGGTCCCCTTGAAAACCTCATGGGTATGCTCCCCGGCATTAAACCGGGTGCTCTCAAGGATGCCAAGATCGATGAAAAAGCACTTGACAGAACAGAAGCTATCATACTTTCGATGACACCGAGAGAACGGGAAAAGCCCGACATCATCAACGGCTCTCGTAAAAAAAGAATTGCCGCAGGCAGCGGTACTTCCGTTGAAGAGGTAAACAGACTGCTCAAGCAATTTGAACAGATGAACAAAATGATGAAACAGCTTACAGGCAAAAATGCCAAGAAGCACATGAAACGTATGAAATTTCCTATGTAATAATAAGAATTAATTACATCGGATTTTTATAAATTTAAACAAACAACATAAAAATTTTCGGAGGAAATCAAAAATGGTTAAGATCAGACTCAGAAGAATGGGTGCAAAGAAGGCTCCCTTTTACCGCATTATCGTTGCTGACGCAAGAAGCCCCAGAGACGGTAGATTTATCGAAGAAGTAGGCTATTACAACCCCATGACAAACCCTGCAGAAATTAAGGTAGATGCTGAAAAGGTTGAAAAGTGGCTCAATAACGGTGCTCAGCCCACAGAAACAGTTAAAGCTATTCTCGCAAAGAACGGTTTGATTAAGTAATCAGTCGGAGGATATCCAAGTGATCAATTTAACACTCCTTTTGGAGGATATGGCCCGTGCCATCGTGGACAACCCTGATCAAGTAAAGGTTACTGAAAAGGTTGACGGCGACAACATAGTCCTTACTTTAAGCGTTGCCGAATCCGACATGGGAATGGTCATAGGAAAACACGGAAACATTGCAAGAGCTCTCAGAACTATAACAAAAACTGCAGGCAAGCTTTCCGAAAAGAAAATAACTGTTGAAATCAGATAGGTACTATGGAACCTCAAGCTAAATCAGCTTGAGGTTCCCGCCTTTTTTGATCACATGACAAAAAACGGAGACCGTTACGAGTCTCCGTTTTTGCTTTTAATTCAACAATAATTTGTCAACACTTTGTTTTGAGCCATATGAGAAGATCATCTATATCCGCTTCGGAAAGATTTTGGTTGCTGTAAAGCGTATCAAGAAGATTTACAAATGATCCCGCATGATACTTTTCAATAAACTGTGCCGTAATACATCTTACGTATTCATTTCTTTCGGCAACAGGCGTATAATAACGCTCCTTACCTCTCTTTTCGGAAATAATATATCCTCTATCCTGAAGTCTTACCAGAAAAGAAATAAGAGTCGGTGCTTTCCACCCCTTATCTTTACCTACAGCCTCCATAAGATAAGCTGTATTAAGAGGAGGATTTCCGTTCCATATAGCATTCATCACTTCGTATTCCGCTTCGGGAAGACGCTTGCTGTAATCAATTATAGTTTTTTCTACTGTGTTCATTTCACTATGCCTCTCAAAAATTCCATGTGCATTTATTATACATATGCCTAACTGTTTTGTCAACACCAAATTTGCACAAAAATCAGATAATTTTTATATTTGTCTAAATGTTGATTTTATACAGTTGTCGCAACTACATTTTGACCGTCTAAATTATTCGAGTGTCAAATTTGAGATCAGTAGAAAATTTTCAGGCAACGCTCTCTGATTTCAACAGTCTGCTCCTTGTATGAACCGCCGTATTCTCCGTCAAGTGTCCAGGGGATCTCCTTGTCGCAAATATACTCAAGTCTTGTCGCTCTGTACTGAAAAACCATTTCGTTATCCGGCTGCTGCGTAATAAATGAATTAAACAGCTTAGACGCATCCTCGGTAGTCTTTGGATATTTGACAAGCGTAATATCAATGTGTCCGTCATCAATCATGAAATCACGGATAATAGGCAACTGAAAACCTCCCACCCTGCGAGTATTTGTAAGAAGTCCGAGCAAGTATTCCCCTTCATGAACCTTACCGTCGATTGTAAACGTTATATTATAGCTGTTATTCTTTCCGAGTGCTTTTATTCCTTCGAGTACGTAAGCCGCATGACCAATATTCTTTTTCAGCTGAGTAGATGTTTCATAGGAAACCTCCGACAGCATACCGAATGCCGCTATATATGCATAAGGTCTTTCTCCCAAAAATCCGAGATCTATCTCATGTGCAGTTCCTTCCAATATTTGTTTAGCAGCATTTAACGGTGTTGAGGGTATTCCTCGTGACTTCGCAAAATCATTCGTAGTTCCGCAGGGGATATATCCCAGATAAGCAGTCGACCCGCTGCGGCACATTGCATCAATTGTCATATTCAGCGTTCCGTCTCCGCCGCAACAAACTATTAAATCATAAGTATTATTATTTTTAACTGTTTCAGTTAAATGCTCAGCACTTTGAGTAACAACACTCGTAACCAAGTAATCATTTTTGATAAAGAGATCAATTATATCGATCAACTGAGAGCGCAGTGCACTTTTCCCTGCCTTTTGATTTATCAAGAGCAAAAGCTTTTTCATAAAAACCTCACTTGAAATAACAGATAATCTTTACTATTTTCAAACTAATCCCGCAAAAGCTCGCTTAATCTGTCATAGTTTAGCTTCAGACATTCAAAAATATCCATGTCACCGTACGGTTCATCCTGCTCAATGACGTAGACCTCAACCCCAAGTGACTTTGACGTCTTAATAATATTAACAAGGTCAAGCTCACCTTCACCAAGTGCACAAGTGTGCATTCGTTTGATTGTCTCTCCGTTTTCAACATCGTCTGAAACGACGTAATCCTTTAAATGAATAACGGGAAGTCTGTTTCTGAATTTCTTTATATAGTTTGCTACATCGACACCTTTATATGATGCCCAGCAGGTATCAATCTCAGCTTTAACGTATTCTCTGTCAACAGAATTATAAAATATGTCGAGAAGATAATCACCGTTGATCTTTTTGGAAAACTCCGTATCATGATTATGAAACAAGAGTTGTATTCCGTTTTCGTGAAAAAGCTTTCCTGTTTTATTAAAAAACTCTACACTTTCGCCAAACCGATCCCCACCCGGATGAAAATGACCGTAAAGATACGGAATTGCAAGATACTTGCTTCCAAACATTTTACAGTCTTCAATAATCCCGTGAGGATTATTTTCAACCGTTTCTTTTGAGAGATGCGAGGATATTACCGTCATTCCGAGCGTATCAAAAATCCCTTTGAAATATGCAGGAGGAAGCTCGTTATAGCCTGCCATTTCAACAGCCGTATAACCTATAGCACGAAGCTTTTTCAAGGTGTCTACCGGATCCATTTCAAGCTCTCGCCGTACTGAAAATAATTGTATAGCTATCAGTTTTTTCATGTTCAAACCCTTTGGATAATATATTGTGTATAAGTAATTTATACCTTAAACAGTATACATCAAAGGATTTTTAAAATCAATAGACTATAATAGATTATTGAAAATTCTCTTAATTTTCATTATATCTTCAACAAACTTTCAGATTGCCGTCTTTTTATATATTGACAATAAGTATAAAAAGGTTTATAATAGCTCTACAAGACCGCAAGGTCAATAATCGAACTTGGAGAAAAACTAATGAAAAGAATTATCTCACTTATCACAGTTGTAACATTACTTCTCTCACTCATAGTATGTAATGTTCCCTCTTCTTATGCTGCCAAAGAACAGCTTGAATTCACGCTTACAAACGCAGCCGGCAACAACAATGAAGAGATTACAGTAGAGCTTCAGATAAGCAACAACCCCGGCCTGTATGCTTTTTATTTTATGCTCTACTATGATACCGATGCTCTTATTCTCAGAGATTACAAGCTTTGTGATGAGCTTACAGCACTCGGTTCTCTTGCATCCACGGATGACAACCTTTCAGCAGATCAATACAAAGGCCATGTTGCTGAAAGAATTATTGAAGAAGCCTTCCCCACATACGGCGTTGACCCAACAGACAAGAGCATGAAGGTTCTAATTTATGAAATCGATGACATAGCCAACTTCACATTCAACGGAACTGCTCTCACACTCACATTCCAGATCATGGGTATTGCAGAAGCAGGTGATTATGAGGTAGGTCTTATTCCCGACATCGGAAGTATTATCAACGCTGATGCAGAAGACGTTCCTTTCACATGGACAAACTCCATTGTAAGAGTCGGTTCAACCGAAGTTCCCCAGGAATCAGCTCCTTCAAAGGATTTCGAAGACACTCAGAAGGTTGAGACAACAGAAACAACAAACGATGACATTATCGTTATCAGCCCCGACGATACAACAGAGACAGTTACAGAGCCTGTTGAAACATTTGTGGGCGAAGACGGTACAACATATTACGAAAATGAAGCCGGAGAAACTGTAGTTTACAACGAAGAGGATTTCGCAGTAAGCTCAGATGATGTGTCTGCAGATTCCGAATCTGATTCCGACATTAGTGTTGACAGTGAAAAAGCAACTGAAGAACAGGAAGAAGAACAGAAGAATAATATGACTCTTTATATTATTATCGCCGCAATTCTCATCCTTATAGCTGTCGCCGCAATCCTTGCTTCTTTCATTTTCAAAACAAAGAAAGCTGAAAATGCAGATGCTTCCGACAAAGAAGATAAATAAATCAAATAACTAAAAGTAAAATGAGTTCTGCTTTGCTTGCAGAACTCATTTTATTAAACAGAAAAAGCAGCCTTTATCGCAAGGCTGCTTTTTCTGTTTGTTTTATATCAACCGATCGTTCTGTCCGTACAATTCATATCAGAAGCTTCAATAGTTGTGTTAGGGCAGAAGTTAATAAATGTTTTGCCACGGTTTATGACTATTTTTTCGCCTGTTTGCGCATCGGCAAGGGTAAGATTACCGTCAGAGCTTTCTCTGCTCCATTTTATCGCTTTATACTTGCCTTCGCTTGCAAGATAGCCTGTACCTGTGCCTGTTGTTCCAACCTTAATATGTCCTTTGTTGTCATAAGGACCTGATACATCAGTAAAGAGAACTATTACGTTTTTAAAGCTCAGCTGTTCTCCGGTCTCCCCGTCGATATGCTGCATACCGTTGTACTGGTAACGGAGATATTCCTTCGCTTCGCTATCGTATATGTAATCGACAGTCTGAACGTTGGAAATAGGAAGGTAGATATGAAGTGATTCATTTTCACCCATATCAGCTGATGAACCCATGTTAGCAAATTCAAAGGGATATTCAAAGCCGTCACGAAGCTCGGTTCTGTAATTACAATAAGCAATAGTATCAACTATTCCCTGTCCCGTTGTCATCATTGTATGTTCAAGAGACATAGTTTTAAGTCTTTCCTGATCACGGTAATAAACTCCGAGAGGGTCTCCTCTTACACCGTCGATATTATTAATTCCTCTGGAAGCTATTTGTGAATATGCTTCTTCGCTTCCGCCCGCATGACAGTAAATAGCATCAAACATCTGTGCACAGTCAAGATAATAGGGTCTTGACGAACGAACGGAACCCACAACACCAAGCTCATTATATTCTGCAAATACACCCATAAGTCTTGTGATACCACCCTCAGCAAGACATTCAAAGAGAACGTCTGCCTTACTGATACCGACCTGAGGAAGTGCCTGATAAATATTGTTAAGCATGACCGCAATAGGCCGTTGTCCTTCAACCTCATATGCAGCCTCAACGCCAGTTAAGGGATTGAGGTTTTCAGGCGGAAGGTCTTCAAGCTCGACATTTATCTCTCCTGACGGCTCAGCCTCAGTATCATGACCTGTATCCTGCGGAACGACTGGTTCTTCCTTAGCACAGGAAATCAAAGATATTACCAAAACGGATAACAAAACAAATGATATTATTTTTATTATTCTTTTCATTTTTTCCTCCAAAAGAGGCTGTTGCAAGTTGATAACACTTCCTGCCACAGCCCCCAATTATACATTAATATTATTCTCCTATAAGTCTGGTGAGCCATATATATCCAAGCTCGAAAGCTTCATAAAGGCCCTGCTTGATGTCCTGCTTCGCTATTTTCTCATGATCGGGAAGATTCGGGTCAGTTTTGTTTATTTGAATAAGCACCATGTCGGGAACCGTCTTTCCGCCAACTTCCTTTTCAGACATTATAGTTAGAAGAAGGACGTATTCGTCCGCCATATTACCGTAAACGATAACGTTATTCTCTCTGACCAGAGGTCTTTCTTTATACATAAGATAAGTACCCTTAACGGTAGCTTTTTCAATAATTTCTTTATCTATCACATCCATCTATGATTACATCCTTTCGTCAGTTTTACCGAGATATATTTTACATTAATTTATGTAATATGTCAAGTACCTTGGTAAAACAGAAGGCAGGTACATTAATTCTTTTCGATAATTTTCAAATCTGACGGAAGTATCCCGCATTCCTCGTAAACTATCTCACTTATTTGAGCCACCTCTCCGGGTGTGAGTCCGTCCGTTTTAACTATAACGTTTGCACTGTTACCGTTTACAACAGCTATACACTGTTCAAAACCCTTTGCAAGTATCATAGTTTCAATATTTGCTTCATTCTCAATGTCAAGAGCGATCTGCTCCATGTCGCTGTACGCTGAGTTTTTCACTTCTTCAATTGCATTTGTACTGTCAGTTACACTTAACAGTACCGACATAGCCTCTTCTCTTGCACTCTGACGGTTTAATACTATATTTGCAAAATAATCCTCTGTTGATACAGCTTCGTTTTCACCGTCAGAAAGCAGCCCCGCTACGTCAGCAAGCTCGTCGTTTAGTCCTGTTATGTTGTTATCATCTTTAATAAGTATAAGATTAAGCAAAACAGCAACGCCGATAACAAAAACCGCCATTGTTGCGATTACCGTTCTTTTTCCTGCTTTACCTATGATCCTCTTGGATTTTTCTTTAAATTCACCGAATTTCATATTGACCTCCCAATATTTTAGTAATAAATTATATGTTTGATTTAACTATTTATTCCTATGTTCCCGCTATTGTAATTGAAGATATGGGAATTGCGAGAGCAGAAGCTATAAGCTCTGACAGAATTTTTTGAACAGTTCCCTTATCTCCTCCGTCGCATACAACAGCGACACCCCTGACTTTAGGATAGACTACGTACCTTTCAACCCCTCCTTCTTCAGACAACACAAGTTGACTTTTAACCAAGCTGTTCGTGTTTTCGGTATTTTCAGCATATACGTATTCTTCCGAAGTATCAAGCGTCAGCATAACGTATACATTATCCACCCCCTTAACACGTTCACACATCTCCTTAATTCTTTTTTCAAGCTGTTCCGATAAAAGCTTCAAATCCTCATCTCCTTCGTTCCCTTTATTATTAAATGATATTCCGTTAGGTACTGCTGCAAATAAAATTGCAACACACAATAATACTGCAGGAAGAGCGAATTTTTTCTTAAACACCCTCCCGAACATTCCCAAAAGCTTATCCAATCGCTTCCCTCCTAAGCTCAAAATCAATATCAGAACAACCTGTGAGCTCTATGACAGTCTCCGTTATTTGTGAACGTTTTTTTCCAACCTCCTTGTCTGTATATATCCTTACCGATGAAATTAAAACTGCTGAGGGGTCCGTTGCATCAAGCTCTATTTCTACCGTGAAAGATAAATCCTTATACTTGTATTCCAGGTTTTCAGATAATTTTTCTTCAAGAAGCTTTTTACACTCTTTAATATAAAGCTCTTCCGCATTCTGCTCGGATAATCCGTTACTACCGTCAATACTGTCCATGTAATCCCGTATATCCCACTTAGTAATAAGCTCGCATACAGGATTTAAAACTATCAGCAGCATAACAACTGATGATAAGGATTTTACAGTATTTGAAAGCTTACTTCCGCTTGTTATAACAGCTATTATCCCGGCAAATACGATTACGGAAATAATAATGGGCACATATTCCATATCACCCACCGCCAAACTTAACACCGCAGTTGATCACAAACAAAAGTATATATACAAACACAACAGAAGCAGATACAACAAGAGCAATAAGAGAATCCGAAATAGCAAAAAGCTCGGTAAAAAGCTTTGCTTCAATCTTACATCCCAACATATCGGCAACCGAAGAGCTTACATAAAACATCATTTTACCAAAAAACAACGACAAAAGCGGAGGTAAAACCAAAATGAACAAAACAACAAGAGAAACTGAACCGCAGGTGTTTTTCACGTATCCAAGTCCTGCACCGACAGTATTGAGCGTTTCCGAAACAGCCCCGCCGACAAACGGTATAAAATTTCCCACAGCAAACTTAACAGTTTTGATACCAATACTGTCAGCCGCCGAAGAAAGCTTTGTTTGTACGGCTATTACAAAAACAAGAAAGGACATTGTAAAAACAGTAATAAAAGTCGCTGCTTTCCTGAACAGTCCTGATACGGCAAGTCCTTCGTCAAAGTTTAATGCCGCACCAACAAGACTTACGGCTGCAGACACCGATACAAGCGGATAAACAATTTTTGAAAACACAAGCTCTGTTACCGTACATACAACAGTTAAATTTTCAGCTGCCAATACAGCTGAAGACAGGTTCCCTGTCGCTGCAAGTAAAGCTGTTAAAGTCGGAATCAGCGTCGTTGATACCTGAGAGACGGAATTAATAAAGCTTCGTATGTTTCCTAATTCAAAAATACCGGTATTAAAAATACAAACACCAAGTGCCGTACAAGATACTATGCTGAATGCATGTCTTATTCCAATTCTTGTATTTTCGGAAAATTTGGTGCACACACCCGAAACAAGCAGTATCGCAAGAATTGACAGCATCGAGCTTTTATATGACGGAAAAAGGTTTAAAGCAGCTTTCTTCAGCTTGTCCGAAAAATAGCTGAAATCGTAACTGTCAAAAGAAAAATCCCCATCAGCACCGGAAGGCAGCTCATTTCTGACATCTTCCGGTATCGCTTCAAAGTATTCAGCCAAATAATCCCGTTCATCACTCACTTTGTCAGATGAACTTTCCTCAATTCCGAAAAACTCCTCTACCGTCATCTTTTCTCCGTTTTTATCATTTACGTAATCATCGTACTTTTCAACGTAATCGAAAAAACCGTAATCGGAACCGTCAGTTGCCGCACAAACCGAGGCGGCACAATACAAACAGCACGAAATAATTAAAAAGATTATTATTATTGATTTAAACAGCTTCATTTATATACACAGGCTCATTGCCGTATCAATAACAGTTCTGATAAGCGGCAAGCCGATCAACATAATTTCAACTTTTCCGGCAAGTATGATAAGTTTTGATAAGCTTGGCTCTCCCGACCGTTCACAAATATCCGCCGATATTTCACAGACAAGCAATACCCCTACCGACTTCAGCACAGCCTCTACCAAGCTGCCCTGAGCTTCTCCATAGTCAAGTGTTCTGACAAAATCAACTATATCCCCGATTCCCGAATACAATAATCCAAACAATATTACAACGCAGGAAACGGAAAATACCGCCGTAAAGCCACGGCAATAGCTGCTCAATAACAAGCATACAGCGGCCGAAGTTACTGCCAATGCACAAATCTTGATTATACTCATATCATATGCCGAAAACACTTTGAATTGTATCAAACAAGTTTCCCATTTTTTCAATAAGTACAAACAAAACTATAACTATTCCAGCTATAGATACAAGCATTGCTTGATCATCTCTCCCCGATCTTACAAGTATCTGACAACATACTGCCGTCAAAAGTCCGACGCCTGCAAGCTTTAGTATCAATTGAACTTCCAATTACATTTCCTCCGTCATATTACCAAAAGACCTAAAAGTATCCCGATTGCTATCGGAAATACAGTTAATATTCTTTTCTTTGATTCACAGCTCTTTGTTGCAGCAGCTTCAATATGCTCAAGATGCTTTACCAATGCCACACTACCGCTTAACGCCTGTTCGAAGCTACCGTCAATAATTCGACAGAACAGCTCAGAAGCCTTCCCTCCGTCATTACAAAGCATGTCAAAAATACAAAACGGGTTCTCACTCAACATACAATTATATTCCTTTTCAAGAATATGAGCTTTTGAATACCCTTTGATTATGTCTGTCAACGGCTGCTTAAATAATTCTATCTGCTCATTCAAATATTTCGCAAAATCAAGTGCAATACAAAGCTTGTCTGTCTGCTTTTTTTCTTCGTGCAACAAAATTCGGGAAACTGAAACACCCGATAACACAAACAAACAAAACGAAATAATATTCAAAGTGTCAGCTCCTTAGCCTCTGTAATGATCCCTTTTATAGTGTTGTTATCTTTTATTATCCCATAATAAGCAGTAAACAGATTGTATGGCAAAAGGTCCTTTACTACTTTCCTTGAAAATACATTTTCACTTGTACCGTGCACGCTCGCAACAAGCACAACACCCGTACCTAAGCACTCAAGAGCAGCCTCCACGTCCTCCTCAGTCGATAGCTCATCGCATATAATAACCTCCGGTGACATTGTTCTGACAGCTATCTCTATTCCCTTATGACGCGGATAACCAAGCAAAACAGAGCCAAACACACCATCAATACCACAGGACAGCTCACATCTTGAATCAACAATTAC
>JAZSLF010000060.1:0-12449 GCA_045535205.1 Eubacteriales bacterium | reverse complement strand
AACTACAACTCCTTGGCTCACAGAACGACATGGCTACGATCCGACTTGGCTCAATGGGCATCGGCATTTACTGAATCTGCTATCGGAGTATCCAAAACGATTGGTGATTTGGCAGGCCCGTGTTTATTTGCAATGTTTATGGGTATATCACGTATGCTGTACGGTAAATTCAGCGAGAAACTTGATCTGACGGGGGTTATGCTTATCTGCGGCGCAATGTGTGCAGGGTGCTATCTGTTGGCATCCTTATCGGCATCTTCGATTCTCGGACTTACAGGCTGTGCACTTTGTGGGTTAGCGGTCGGTATTATGTGGCCGGGCTCTATCAGCATATCCTCGCAGAAATGTCCAAGGGGTGGAACTGCGATGTTCGCATTTTTGGCCTTGGCCGGCGATTTAGGTGCTATGGTAAGTCCTGCTATGGTGGGAAGTCTTTCCGAAATGGCAGGTGGAAATCTTAAATCGGGATTACTTGTTGCAACGGTATTTCCTGTAATATTGGTCGTTGTGTTAACTATTTTAAGTAAAGTGAAAAAACAAATCAGGGATGAAAAATAAATTTAAGTTGGCATCTTAACGGTTTATAATAGCCGAAAAAACGCCGACAAAGGAGATGTGGCGGGCTTTTGCCCGCCTCAGACCGAAGACAAACTTGGTATAACGCAGATGTGAGAAGAAAAGCATGTATAAAACAAATCTTTCTTGAGGGAATTATTTGACATGGAAAGGGCGGGCAAATGCCCGCCACATCTGCTTTTGGCGAGTTTTTCCCTCTACCGTAGTAAGCTACGCTGACGAGGAAAAAATCGCCAAATCTACCTGCGTTTCTCTCAGTCTGACTCAGAGTGTAGACTTTGTCTACACTCTGAGGGGAAAACTTTCTGCAGAAAGTTTTCCCCTTGTCTTATCATTCAGTAACTTCAAACTCAAATTCTATTTCGTTGTCGGCGCTGTGGTGAGCTATCCAAAGCTTGAATTTTCCGGGTTCTACTACGTAGTTCATGTCTGCATTCCAGAAGGCGAGGTCGGAAACGGGAAGTGCGATCTTAACATTTTTTGTTTCACCGGGAGCAAGAGTAAGCTTTTTAAATGCTTTAAGCTCTTTTACGGGACGTGTAATGCTTCCGAAAAGATCTCTTGTGTAGATCTGTACAACGTCATCAGCCGTGTACTTACCTTTATTTGTTACATTGAAGCAAAGACCGATCGTTTCATCGGCTTTAAAAGAATTTCCTGAAATACGTGCGTCTGTGTACTCAAATTCTGAATAAGAAAGACCGTATCCGAAAGGATAAAGAGGGCCTATGGGACAATCGCAGTATTTACATTCAAATTTTATTTTGTCAAAGGCGGGTCTGCCTGTGCTTCTGTGATTGTAGTAAAGGGGCATCTGACCTGTAGCATAAGGGAAGGAAACCGTGGTTTTTCCCGAAGGTGAATAGTCACCTGTGAGAATATCGCAGATCGCATGACCCGATTCAGAGCCGGGAGACCATATATTGAGAATTGCATTCACTTTGCCCCTGATGTCAGCGAGAAGCATAGGTCTTCCCGATGAAACGAGAAGAACTATGGGCTTTTCAAGCTCCGTCAATCTATCAAGAAGCACGATCTGCTCTTTGGGGAGCTCAAGGGATACCTTGCTTGTCGCTTCACCGGTGTCCCAGTAAGGCTCTGCAAGAGCAAGAACTATAACGTCACAGTCGGTCATTTTTTCTACTGCCTTGTCAATAGACGTGTCTTCACCGATAAATGAAATACCGCTTTCTGTGATGATCTCGCTTTCCGGATACGCCTCCGTAAGTGCCTGCTTCAACGTTACGGTGCGTTCAGGATGCTTGTCGGATGCCCAACATCCGAGAACGGAGTCGGCATCTGTGGAAATAGGACCTGCAAGACCGATTCTTTTCCCTTTATACTTATCTCTTGACAAGGGAAGTATACCGTCATTTTCAAGAAGAACAAGACTCTTTCTGCCTATCTCACGGCAGAGAGCAACGTGCTCATCGGAAAAGAACGGCTGAGAAGCCGTTTCATCAACGTAGGGCTCATCCATTACACCGATGAGGTATTTAGCCGCAAGAATACGGAGAACAGAATGATCTATCTGTTCTTCACTTATTTTGCCTTCTGCAACAAGCTCGGGGAGCTTGTTGTTGTAGAGATTTCCCAGCATAAGTACATCAATGCCTGCATCAAATCCTTTGTATGCCGCATCCTTTTCATCTTCCGCATACCCGTGATTGATAAGCTCGATTACTGCATCGTAGTCTGAAACAACGAAGCCGTCAAATCCCATTTTTCCTCTTAAAATATCAGTCATTATACGCTTGTTACCTGCACAGGGAATGCCGTTAATATCATTGAAGGCATTCATAAACGTGCCGACACCTGCGTCAACACCTGCCTGAAAAGGCGGGATATATGTGTTGAAAAGAGTCTGATCGCTCATATCACAGCCGTTGTAGTCCCGGCCGCCCTCACAAGCACCGTAAGCGACGAAGTGCTTCATACAAGCCATAACACCGCCGTCATTCTGAAAGCCCTTAACAGCCGCTTCGCTCATTTTTGAGGCAAGGAAGGTGTCTTCGCCGAAGCTTTCTGCAACTCTGCCCCAACGGCTGTCACGAACTATGTCTACCATGGGAGCGTACACCCAATGCACACCGTCGCTTTTGGCTTCCTTGCCTATTGTGCCGTAGCATTTTCTCACAAGCTCAGGCTCAAAGGAGCAGGACATACCGAGAGGAATGGGGTAAGTTGTGCGATAGCCGTGAATAACGTCACACCCCGTAATAATGGGAATATTGTGAGGAGTGTGCTCGACGGCAATTTTTTGAAGTGCATTTACTGTTTTAACTCCGCTTGCCGCAAGGAGAGAGCCGCATCTGCCTGCGTTTGTGCCGCCGCCTTCCTCCTTGTGTTCGGGGTTATATGAATGGTCACAGCCGACGTATTGTGTCAGCTGGATTATTTTTTCTTCAAGGGTGAGTTCGGAAAGAAGCTTTTCTGCTCTTTCCAAAGCCTTTACATAATCGGGATTGTTTCTTGTAAACATAAATTTCTCCTATTTGTTCACCTGATTTTTCGGCTTTCCCGCAAGGAAAGCTTCAATGTTTTCGGTGACGATACCCACAAGACGTTCTCTTGTGGTTTTTGGTGCCCATGCTACGTGAGGTGTTATTACCGTGTTTGGTGCATTGGCAAGAGGACAGTCCTTCGTCATTGGCTCTACAGCCAAAACATCAAGACCTGCACCTGCAACCTTGCCGCTTTCAAGAGCAGAGAGAAGGGCATCTTCGTCTATAACGGGACCTCTTGATGTGTTGATGATGTAAACTCCGTCTTTACAAAGTGAGAGCGTTTCGGCATTGACCATCTTTTCCGTTTCTTTTGTAAGAGGACAGTGGATACTGATTATATCACTTTCTCTGAACAATGTTTCCTTATCAACAAAGGTGACGCCTTCTGCAGTTTTAGGTGTTCTTGTGAAAGCGATGACCTTCATGCCGAAGGCGAGAGCGATCTTGGCTACGGCAGAGCCGATGCTTCCAAATCCGATTATACCGAGAGTCTTTCCGAAGACTTCGTCGGTGCCGCCGACGTAAGCGGTAAAGATCTTAGCCTGTTTCCAGCCGCCTCCTGCAACGAACGAGGCATAGTTTCCCGTATTTGAAAACATTTCAAGAATAAGTGCAAAGGTGTGCTGTGCGACAGCGTTTGTGGAATACTGTCCCGCATTGGAAACAACTATTCCTTTTTCTTTTGCATAGTCAATGTCGACCATATTGAAGCCGGTTGCAAAAATTCCTATATAACGGAGATTTTTTGCGGCATCTATCTCAGCTTTTCCTATATTCGTTTTGTTTATAAGGATAATATCCGCATCCTTAATTCTTTCAGCTGTATCTTCGGGACGGGTAACGTCATAGCATACCACCTCGCCGAAGCTTTCAAATACCGAAATATCAACGTCACCGTTGGTAACGCTGGAAATATCTGTACAAACTATTTTGAGTTTTCTGTCCATATCAGTCCTCTTTTTTCAGCATATTGTAAAGGCCCGTATGGCGAACGGCGTGCCTGTCGTTTTCAACCATCTGACCGATAATATGTTTTTTACCTACCAAAATAACCATCTTTTTGGCTCTTGTAATGGCTGTGTAGAATAAGTTTCTGCAAAGAAGCATGGGGGCACAGGAGTAAAGAGGGAAGATCACAAAGGGATATTCGCTTCCCTGACTCTTGTGGACCGTTATCGCCCATGCGTGCTCAAGCTCCTCAAGAAATGCCGTATCATATTCGCATATCTTATCGTCGAAGTTAATTCTGAAAAAGTTTTCGGCATTGTTTATTTCCTCTATTATACCGATGTCTCCGTTGAATATGCCTTCGCCTTCAAAGCCGTCTTTTTCCCAGGCAAGATCATAATTGTTCTTTGTTTGCATGACCTTGTCGCCTTCTCTGAAAACTATGTCTCTGAAGCGTCTTTCCCGCTTTTTGCTGTCAGGCGGGTTCATATAGCTTTGAAGCATAGCATTCAGATATTCAGTACCGCAAATTCCTTTTCTTGAGGGCGTCAGTATTTGTATCTCGTCAATGGAGCTTGCACCGTAAGTTTTGGGAAGTCTGTTTTTGTAAAGGTCACAGAGCGTTTTTGCAATATCCTCATCATTTTCTCTCGGAAGAAAGAAGAAATCGCTGCTCTTGTTTGAAATTTCGGGCATTTTGCCCTCGTTTACCGCGTGAGCATTTGAAATTATAAGACTGTTATCTTCCTGCCTGAATATCTTTGTAAGCTTTACGGTGTTGAATTTTTCACTTGCAATAAGGTCAGACAGTACGTTGCCTGCCCCAACGGAAGGAAGCTGGTCAGCATCTCCGATAAGTATAATTCGTGCTCCCGGCTTTACAGCCTTCAGAAAGGCTTCCATCAGAATAATATCGATCATTGAGGTCTCGTCGATTATAAATACATCCTCGTCAAGACGGTCGCTTTCGTTCTTTGTAAATCTTGAGACGTCACCGTCTGAAAATTCCATTCCTAACAGACGGTGAATGGTTTTTGCCTCGCTTGAGGTGGCCTCGCTCATTCTCTTGGCGGCTCTGCCCGTCGGTGCGGCAAGGGCAATATCCATACCGAGAGAGGAAAAGATCGAAATAAGGGCCTTTATTACCGTAGTCTTACCTGTACCGGGACCGCCCGTCAGTATCATAATACCTGTTTCAAGTGCAGAAAAGATAGCTTTTTTCTGTAATGTGTCGTAGGAAAGTCCTGTTTCTCTCTCGGCACGAAAAACCATTCTTCCGATATCCTCTCCGCTAAGAGAAGCACATTGGCGGTCAAGAGAGGTGAGCTTTGATGCTATGTATTTTTCTGCGTTGTAATATTCGGGGAGATAGATATATTTTGTTTCACCCCTTGTTACAACACGGAGCTTGGCACCTATGAGCATATCAAGAACGGTGTTGTGTATATCATCGGGAGTGACCTCAAGCATTTTTGCCGAGCGTTCCTTGAGACTTTCAAAGGGCATACAGGTATGGCCCTCTCTTGCCGAAACAGTCCGTAAAAACGATGTTATACCGCCTGTAAGACGGAACGGAGAGTTCTTTTCTATTCCGAAGCTCATGGCGACGGCATCTGCTTTTGCAAATCCGATGCCCTGAAAGGTCTCGCACAGAAGGTAAGGATTTTCCTTTATTCTGTCAATGGCACTTCCGCCCCACTTCTGATAGATCTTCATGGACATATTATCCGAAAGATAATCCTTGAAGCGTATCATAATGTTACGTGCACCTGCGACCTCTTTGTAGTTTCTGCTGATCTCAAGGGCTTTTTTCTTGCTTATGCCGTTGATTTCGGCCAACCATTCGGGATGGTTGTCAAGAACGTCAAAGGTGCATTCGCCGAACTTTTCAACTATTTTTGCGGCTGTTTTGGGCCCAACACCGTGAACGACTCCCGATGAAAGATAACGCAGGATGCTTGCATTGTCGGTAGGCATACTTTTTTCGTAGCTCGTCACCTTTAACTGCTTGCCATATGTTGGATGAATTACCCAGTTTCCGACAGCTTTGATATTGTCGCCCTCTGTGATATAGGGCATTATTCCCGCAAGAACAACGGGATTTCCGTATTCGTCTTCGATCTCGCAGATGGAATATCCGTTTTCCCGATTTTCAAAAATAACGGAGTCCACAACTCCCGATAATTCAATTTTACCGTTTCTGTCCATAGTGTCCTCCGTTCGTTATTATATATATAATTATATAGTATTTTGCCCGATATGTCAATTTTATCGGAACTTAATTATTTAATTAAAAAAACAAAAGCCTGCCGTATGGCAAGCTTCAGATAGTGTTTTATTCAATAAAGGAACAGACAGTTTCTCCGTCGGGGGTGTCTGTTGTTATTTTATACAAAGAATAACCTCTTCCGATATAGGCATAAAATATTTGTCCGTTTGCTGTGTGTAGCTCAAGTGCTCTGAGATCGGTCTTTTCCGCTTTTTTTACGTCGATAATGTTTTTAATACCCGAAAGAGAGATAAGCTGTAGTATAGAATTTGCTGTTCTTTCGGAGCAGTCTAATATTTCTGCGGTGGAAACGGTAATATTTTTTTCGCACATAATGTCATCCTTCTCATTTTTTGTAACTGAACTTGAGCAGTTACCGTTGGTTTCTATGGGTACGGTGTTTTCACCGCTTTTATTAATTATACATGAATTGATACTTGCAGTAAAGATTAGCAGCAAAAATAAAGAAAGAAATTTCCTTAAGACATTATTGCTTTGCAAATTTACGTGCATCTTTTTCGATAGCCTGGTTTCTGTATGCATCGTATGCATCCTCACGGGACATTCCTTCGTTTTCAAATCCTTCGGTATTTTTGTACTTGTTTATGCTGTCCTGCCATTCTTCAAGTGTTTCTTCGGAAACGATAAAGCTTTCAGGATCTCTGCAAGCCTTTTGTTGATATGCGTGGCGTAATTCATGAACTATGGTTTTGAACAGATAATAAGAGTCAGTTCTGTTCTCTATTACCCATGAATTTATGCAAACAAAATCTTGGTCGGGATAATATCCTCCGTTAGTAGTATATGTTGTTCCGTTAATTGTTTCCGGTTGTGTCGGTGCAAAATAAAGCGGGATGTCTGAAAGACCCATAACGGCAGCAACTCTTTCAAAATAATCACGAAGGATCTGCTGTCTTTCTTCTGCGGAGGACATATTCCAGGTGCTTTCGGAAAAACGTGAGTCCCTGCGTATCTCGCTTATCTGTGTTTGCATATAAAGATCCATTTCTCTTTCTTGAAGACGGGAAACGGTTTCTTCTCTTTCGGGTTTAACAATATCTATAAAACCAAATTCTTTAAGCTTGAGGACGAACCAATCCCAAATGTTTTTTACCCAATCGGGAGTGTTTTCTGAGGCAAGGTCAGAAGTCAAGGAAGAAGGAGAATTGCTTGAAACAGCAGAATTTTCACATCTTTTAAGTGTATCTATAATACTTTCAAGAGCAGAGGCGAAGGAGTCCATTTTTGCCGCATTTTCAAGAATATCGTCTTCAAGACTTCTGAGGGCGGCTTTGAGGAGAGCCATGGAAGCTGAGGTATTTGTGATATTGCTTCTTACACCGCCAACGCCGGTCTTTATACTTGAAATGGACCGCTTTATGCTTCGCATTTCCGCAAGGGCTTTCTCGGCTTTTGTGAAATCTATTTTAATAGTTGCCATTGAGCACCTCTGAATTCTTTATAGCTGCTGAGTGGATGGGGGCGAATAGTTTTGTCAGAGTGTTTACGAGGTCGGCTTTATCGGGCTTTACAGCACATAATTTCCCGTCTGCTTCGATGAGCATGATCTGTTCGTTTTCGTTTTTTAAAACAGCTCCGTGGGGGACATAGTCACCCTGTTCATTTGAGAATGCGGCAAAGGTGCAGCTGTTTGTATATCCGTTTTCGGTAAGGCGGCACACCTCAGCTTCATAGCTGTCGCTTGTAAGGGTAACACTTGAGGTATTTTCATTCATAAACGGAGCGAGGCTGTTTGCCGTATGTCCGATGGCATATGGGAGAAAGGGAAGCCACATTATTTCAAAGTTTTCTTCGTTGCTTGTAAGAAGAACAATACTGTCATTTAAAAAGACAAGTGAGTCTGTTCTTTTGTTTTCATATTCCGTTACGAAATAACCGTAGGGGTTGTTCAATACGTAAAACAAGAACGAAAGGCCGTCGTCTAACTTGTATTTGCCTTCTTCGCTTTTAACTGCGTATTCCTTTTCTTTAAGGGAACCGGCTGCATTTTCAACTAAATTATCATCGAGAAAGCTTTCCGGATCAAAAGCTATGCCGGGAAGCTTCTGAGTCCCGGTGAAACACATTGTAAAGGAAAGCTCCTCAGGTGTCAGATTGTAAAACTTTTTCATGTTTATCCCCTCTGTAATGTTTTCTTTGGTTTTGTACAATGCTATAATACAGCATTTTTGTGTTTGTTTGTTTATAAGGTGACGAACGGTACGTAATTAAGGATGAAATGCAAAAAGGAACCCTTCTCATAACGAAAAGGGTTCCTCGATTATGGCATTATAATTTACAGAAGCTTTTTAAGCTCGTCTGCAATATCACATTTTTCAAATGCAACGTCAAGGTCTTCACGGCCCATATGACCGTATGCCGCAAGCTCTCTGTAAATGGGACGGCGAAGATCGAAACGCTCAATAATTGCCGCAGGACGAAGGTCTACAAGCTCGTCAAGTGCCTTGGCGATCTTTTCTTCATCTACTTTGGCGGTTCCGAAGGTTTCAACGAGTACAGATACGGGCTTTGCTACACCGATGGCGTAAGCAAGCTGAACCTCACACTTTGAAGCAAGTCCTGCCGCAACAACGTTTTTAGCAAGGTATCTTGCCATGTAAGCAGCACTTCTGTCAACTTTTGTGGGGTCTTTGCCGGAGAAAGCACCGCCGCCGTGACGTGAATATCCGCCGTAAGTATCAACGATTATCTTTCTGCCCGTAAGACCGGAGTCGCCGTGAGGGCCGCCGATGACGAAACGGCCTGTGGGATTGACATGAATCTTGGTTTCGCTGTCCATAAGGCTTTCGGGTGCGATGGGTTTGATAACGTATTTGATTATATCAGTTCTTATTCTGTCAAGCTCAACCTCTTCGCTGTGCTGACTGGAAACAACGATAGTGTCAATTCTTACGGGGGTATCGTCCTCGTATTCGACAGTTACCTGTGTTTTGCCGTCGGGGCGGAGGTAGGGAAGTGTTCCTTCCTTTCTTACCTTTGTGAGCTGACGTGCGAGCTTGTGTGCGAGAGAGATGGGAAGGGGCATAAGCTCTTCTGTTTCATCGCAGGCGTAACCGAACATCATGCCCTGGTCACCTGCACCGATGTTGTAGTCAGTAGTTTCACCCGCTTTTGATTCAGCACAGTTGTCAACGCCGAGAGCGATGTCGGCAGACTGTTCGTGAATAGAATTTATAATACCGCAGGTATCGCAGTCAAAACCGTATTTTGCTCTGTCATAGCCGATCTCTTTAACTGTTTTTCTTACAATTGCCTGAATATCCACATAAGAAGAAGTTGTGATCTCGCCCATTACCATAACGAGACCTGTAGTACAGCAGGTTTCACAAGCAACTCTTGCGGCAGGGTCTTCTGCGATGATAGCATCGAGCACAGCATCGGATATCTGGTCACATATTTTATCGGGATGTCCTTCGGTTACTGATTCGGATGTGAAAAACTTTTTCATTTTTTGTTTTCCTTTCTTTGCGTTAGACTAAAAAATGCTCTCAGCATAGTGAGAGCATAAGCATTTTCTGAATTATGTCTCATTTATCGGGAATTAGCACCTTGTCCTGTAGGATAGGTTGCCGGGCTTCATGGGGCCAGTCCCTCCGCCACTCTTGATAAGAATACTGTTTTATTTATTGTAAATGATATTATACTGTATATTTTTAAAAAATGCAATAGGAAATTTTAAAAAACAAATGGAATTTACAGGATATTAGCCGAGAAAAATGGATAAAAACTCAATTCCGAAGTAAGCAACGGAGGTAACTATTGCCGCAGCCATTAAAATTCCGCAGAAAATTGAGGGAAGGGAGTATTTAAGACGCATATCCATCATTGATGCTACGAGAGCACCTGTCCATGCACCTGTTCCGGGAAGGGGAATGCCAACGAAAAGCAGAAGTCCGAAGGAAGCGTATTTCATGACCTTGGTTTTGTTTTTTGTTCCTTTATTTTCTATCCATAAAGCCAATTTGGACAGAAAAGGAATTCGTTTCATAAGCTCAAGAATTTTTCTGATAAAGATCAATATAAAGGGAACAGGAAGAAAGTTTCCGATAATGCTTGCAAGAACGACTCCGAAAACAGGGAGATCTTGAGAAAGCCCCAAAGGAATGGAGCCTCTGAGTTCGATTATCGGAACCATTGCCACAAGGAAAATATGTAACAGCTCTTTCATAGCTACTCCTATATTTAATAATAAGTGCACGAACAGTATATTATAAATCGTTAGTTATGTCAATACGTAGGGAGTTATTTGCGATTTTTTCTCTGGATTTTGGAAATGGGAATAAGGCTCAGATATCCAATAATTGAGCATATTGTTCCTTTAAGGATATTAAAAGGCAGGGTCACAAAAATTACGAGAGTCTTGAGGTCAGTTACAAGACCGTTGGAAGAGCTTGCCATATTAATTACGGATTGCATGGGAATACCGATAAGCTTTGCGTAGATTGGGATAAGCAGGAAATAGTTCAAGATACAACCGATAAGTGTCATGAAAAAAACACCTACGACCATTCCCAAAATTGCTGTTTTGTTATTTTTGTGATTTCTGTAAATTATTGAGGCGGGGAAAACGTATAGAATGGTGATGATAATATCGACGTATTCTCCCACAAATGCACTTGTTGAACCAAAGCATATCATTTTAAGTATGGTCTTGATAACACCGATTATGATTGCAGCCATAGGACCTATAGTATACCCTCCCACGAGGGCAACGGCAGAGCTAATGTCAAGCTTGTAAAAGGACGGGGCAAATGGCATTGAGAACTCAAATATACTTATTAAAAAGGCTATTGCCGTTAAAACCGCAATTTTTACGAGGGTGCTTGCGGGTATGATTCTTTCTTTTTTCATCAATGAGCACTCCGTGGGTCAAAAAATAAAATATCTGTAGTAATTATAAACTATAAAATTTTATACAGATGTGTTTTTCTATTAAAAAACTGTAAATACATGAAAATTTCCAATAAAAAAGGTCGTCTTTTATGATTTTAAGCTTATTTCGGAATATTGGGGATCATCTTGCCGTAAAAAACAGGCGTACTCTTTCGAGCACGCCTGCGGTTAGTAAATTCAGTCGAGTATAAAATTACTCAATGATTTCAGCAACAACGCCGGAACCAACTGTTCTACCACCTTCACGGATAGCGAAACGGAGACCCTTTTCGATAGCGATAGGTGTGATGAGTTCAACAGTCATATCAACGTTATCACCGGGACGGCACATGTCAACGCCTTCGGGAAGGTCGATGTTACCTGTAACGTCAGTTGTTCTGAAGTAGAACTGAGGTCTGTAACCTGCGAAGAAGGGCTTCTGACGGCCACCTTCTTTTTCTGTAAGAACGTATACCTGACCAACAAACTTTGTGTGGGGGTTGATGGAGCCGGGCTTACAGAGAACCTGACCACGTTCGATTTCGTTCTTAGCTACACCACGAAGGAGAGCACCGATGTTATCGCCTGCTTCTGCCTGGTCGAGGAGCTTGTGGAACATTTCAACACCGGTAACAACTGTAGACTTTCTTTCGTCTGTGAGACCGATGATTTCAACTGTATCGGATACCTTAACTGTACCACGTTCAACTCTACCTGTAGCAACTGTACCACGTCCGGAGATGGAGAATACGTCTTCTACGGGCATAAGGAAGTCGAGGTCAGCTTTTCTTTCAGGTGTGGGAATGTATTCGTCAACAGCTGCCATGAGTTCGATAACGGATGCGTAAGCAGCATCAGAAGGATCTGTGCTTGCACAGTCGAGAGCAACTCTTGCAGAACCCTTTACGATCGGAATATCGTCGCCGGGGAAGTCATATTCGGAGAGGAGTTCACGAATTTCCATTTCAACGAGTTCGAGAAGTTCTTCGTCGTCAACGAGGTCAGTCTTGTTCATGTAAACAACGATTGCGGGAACGCCAACCTGACGAGCGAGAAGAATGTGTTCACGTGTCTGCTGCATAGGACCGTCGGAAGCAGCAACAACGAGGATAGCACCGTCCATCTGAGCAGCACCGGTGATCATGTTCTTAACATAGTCAGCGTGACCGGGGCAGTCAACGTGAGCGTAGTGACGGTTAGCTGTTTCGTATTCAACGTGTCTTGTGTTGATTGTGATACCACGAGCTCTTTCTTCG
>JAZSLF010000115.1:0-14603 GCA_045535205.1 Eubacteriales bacterium | reverse complement strand
CTTACTCAGAAAGAGGTTGCCGACCTTATGGGAATATCTCAGTCGTATATCTCTCGGCTCGAAAAGAAAATAATTAAAAAGCTGCGCGAAACCATGAAGGGAAAGGTCTGAGAGAAGCTATTTGTCAAGCTGCCGCAAGACTTAAAAATAAAAAGATAAAACTTTTTGCAAAAAGGTATTGATTTTTGAAAAAAAACATGATATAATCCTATGGTAACTGAAAATGTAACTGAAATTCTATAAGGAGTGAGAATAATGAAGGCTGGAATTCATCCCGATTACAAGGAAGTAACTATCCGTTGTGCTTGCGGCGAATCTGTTGTAACCCGTTCTACAAAGGGCGATGCTAACGGCGAAATCCGTGTTGAAATTTGTTCAAAGTGTCATCCTTTCTATACAGGTAAGCAGAAAGTGGTTGATACCGGCGGACGTGTTGACAAGTTCAACAAGCGTCGTGCGGCTGCAAAATAATTGGTTTATTCCGGATAAGAACTTCCGTTCTTATCCGGTTTTTCCGTTATCAAGGCTTTTAAAGGTGGCTTTTATGTGTTCCTTTAAATACTTGTATTTGTTTCTTATGGGAGGATATAATGAAAGACGATATTTTTGATGTAAATGACGCTGTGCTTTCCGATTTGTCAGAGACGGATATTTCCGGGCTTGAGGAAGACGGCGAGGAGGACACAGAGTTTGTAGCTCCCGTAGGCAAAAAAGTAATACATGAAACAGATACCAAGGGTGAAAAGAAGGGTATACTTGTCAGCGTATATTCAAAGAGTGAGGAAAGCGAGGCTATGGCCTCATTTGACGAGCTTGAAAGACTGTTTGACACGGCTGAGGGCGTATGCGTAGGCAAAGTAACGCAGATGCGGGATAAACCCGAAGGAAAGACCTGTATAGGAAAAGGAAAGCTTGAGGAGCTTTCAGAGCTTTGTAAGAGTCAGGAGGCGGAGCTTGTTATTTTTGATACAGAGCTGACCCCTGTTCAGATAAAAGAAATAGAAAACGCAATTGAGAGCGAGGTTTCCGTAATCGACCGCAGCATGCTTATTCTTGATATATTTGCATCTCATGCGGCGACGGCTGAGGGAAGACTGCAGGTCGAGCTTGCACAGCTTAAATATACCGCACCTCGACTTATGGGAAAGGGACGTGCCATGTCAAGACTCGGCGGCGGTATAGGAACGAGAGGTCCCGGCGAAACAAAGCTTGAGATTGACAGAAGAAGGCTTAAAACGAGAGTTCAGAGCCTTGAAGCTGAGATAAAGAAGCTTGAGGCTGTTAAAATGACAATGCGCCGTTCAAGAGACAGGGGCGGTATTCCCAAGTGTGCTATCGTAGGGTATACGAATGCAGGAAAGTCAACCTTGCTCAATTATCTGACCGATGCGGGCATTTTGGCAGAGGATAAGCTTTTTGCCACTCTTGACCCGACCACAAGGCAGTTTGCACTTCCTTCAGGCTGTAAAATACTTCTTACAGACACGGTAGGCTTTATACGCAGACTTCCTCACCATCTTATAAAAGCGTTCAAGAGCACGCTTGACGAAGCTGTTTATGCCGATATGCTTCTCATTGTTGCCGACGCCTCAGAGCCGGACCTTGCTTCACAGATGGAAGTAACTCATAAGACGCTTGAGGAGCTTGGTGCTCTGGGCAAGCCCATTCTTGTTGCATTCAATAAGTGTGATAAGGTTGAGGATGAGAATACGCTGATAGGACTTCGCACAATGGCATCAAATGCCGATGAAAAATGCGTTTTTCTTTCGGCGAAAAACGGAAGCGGCATCGAGGAGCTTGAAAAAGCCCTTGAGGAGCTTCTCGGTGACGGAAAGAAAACTGTTGAAATGCTCATTCCTCACAGCGATGGCGGTGCTGTTAATACGGTGTACCGTATTTGCGAGAATGTTCAGGTGGATTATACGGCTGAAGGAACTTCAATAACTGCACTTTGCGATGCTAAAGCAGCAGGACAGCTTTCCAAATATATTAAGGATTATGACGTTTTGTTCCCCAAAAGAGAGGACTGACGTCGAGGGAGACACAAAGGGTGAAGGATACGAGAATTACGCTGGCAAAACGTGCCAGCGCTGAAATAGAAGAAAGAAAATCAATATTTATCGGAACCGCTGCACCCGTTACGACGGAGGAGGAGGCGAGAGCCTTTATTGACGAGGTGAAGAAGGAGTATTATGATGCAAGACATAACGTTTTTGCGTACCTTCTTACAGAAGGCTCTATATCCCGTTTCACAGACGACGGGGAGCCGAAGGGTAGTGCAGGCATTCCCACGCTCAACGTTTTGAAAATGTCGGGGGCGGTTGACCTTGCCGTAGTTGTAACGAGATATTTCGGCGGAATACTTCTCGGAACGGGCGGTCTTGTGAGAGCTTATTCGGCGGCGGCAAAAGCGGCACTTGATGCGGCAGGCTTTGCGGTAATGAAGATATATGCCGTTATGGAGATAAAATGCTCATATTCCGAGTATCAGCTTATAATCTCTAAGCTTTCTAAAGCCGGTGCGGCGGAGGACTTCTCAGATTTTGCCGCTGACATTACAATGACCGTATCCGCTTTGAAAGAAGATGAGGAGGCTGTGAAATTCCTTATAACACAGCTTACAAACGGAAAAGTATCGGCAAATACCGTCAGATACGAGGAACGTCCTGAGGTAAAGTAAAGGTGTAATATAATATTTCCCCATGATTTTTTATGAAATCCCGGGGAAATCTTTTTTTTATTAAATAAAAAAGTAAAAAAGTATTTTTTTGCGTATATTATATATAGATTATATTGTTATTTGCAAGATTTTTTGCGAAAAAACAGAGAGGATACAGTTTTGACAGTAAGTGAAGTTTTTTGCGAAAGAGAAAAAAGTTTTTTATCACCCTATGCTTTTTTGACCTGTAATACGAGGGGAAGGGAGCATCCCTATGACTCCTGCCCCAACAGAACGGAATTTCAGAGGGACCGTGATAAGATACTTCATTCAAAATCCTTCAGGCGTCTCATGCATAAAACACAGGTGTTTTTATTTCCTGTTGACGAGCATTACAGAACGAGAATGACCCATACTCTTGAGGTCACTCAGATCGCACGTATAATATGCCGAGCACTCAGACTCAACGAGGATCTTTGCGAAGCGGCGGCACTCGGTCACGATATTGGTCACACGCCCTTCGGACACGCAGGCGAGCTTGTGATGCAGGAGGTTTTCGACCCTGAGTTTACTCATTATAAGCAGAGCCTCAGAGTTGTGGAAAAGCTTGAAAATGACGGCACAGGTCTTAATCTTACCTGGGAGGTAAGAGACGGTATTCTAAACCATACAGGTTCAAACATGGCTTCCACGCTTGAGGGGCTTATTGTTAAATTTGCAGACCGTATTGCTTATATAAATCATGACATTGACGATGCCTGCAGGGCAGGGATCATGACTCCCGATGATATTCCCGCTGAGATCAGAGAGGTGCTTGGAGAAAGCCACGGCGTCAGAATTAATGCCATGGTATCATCGGTTATTGAAGCGAGTACGGATAAAAACGAAATAATTATGACAAAAGAGGTCGGAGAAGCGACAGCGGCGCTCAGAAAGTTTTTGTTTGAAGCCGTATATCATAATCCGATAGCCAAGGGGGAGGAATCTAAGGCGAAGGAAATGCTTGCAAGAATGTACGAATACTTTGTAAAGCATCCCGAAAAAATTCCCGAACCTTATTATTCAAACATTGAAGCGGATTCAGTTGAGCGTTGTGTTTGTGACTATATTTCAAGTATGACCGACCGTTCCGCAATAGATACATATAAAGGACTGTTCATTCCTGCGGTATGGACAACCCCCGAAAACAACATTGATTTTTAATTGAAGAAAGGAGGAGCCTCTTGGTCAGTAAAAATATAATAGACGATATTAAATACAGAAATCCCATCGAGGAGGTCATTTCCTCCTATGTGAATTTATCCCGAACGGGAACTAATCTGAAGGGCTTGTGCCCGTTTCACAGCGAGAAGACTCCGTCCTTTACGGTCTTTACGGGAGAGCCTCATTTTTACTGCTTCGGCTGCGGAGCAGGCGGTGACGTTATTACGTTTATAATGAAAGCGGAAAATCTTGATTATCCCGGTGCTCTTGAGTTTCTTGCACGGAGAGCAGGAATTACGCTTCCTGAGTCCAAGGAGGATGAGTTTTGGAACAAAGGAGTCTCAAGAACACGTATTATTGAAATGAACACGGCTGCGGCACGTTTTTTCAGGGATATGCTTTTTGATGAAAGGATAGGTGCAAAGGCCAGAGAGTATATAGCTAAAAGACAGCTGTCTCCGACAATAGTAAAACGCTTCGGGCTCGGCTATGCCCCCGATTCATTCAATGCTCTGCGTGACCATCTCCGTAAAAACGGTTTTACCGATGAGGAGATGACCGTGGGATTTATGTGCGGTGTAAGCAAGAAAAACGGAAATCTTTACGATTATTTCAGAAACAGGCTTATGTTTCCGCTTATTGATGTGGCGGGGAATATAGTGGCTTTCGGCGGGAGAGTTCTTGATGACTCAACGCCAAAGTATCTTAATACGTCGGATACGCCTGCATTTAAAAAGAGTAAAATGCTGTTTGCTCTTAATTATGCAAAGAATAATGCAGCTGAAAGGATCATTCTCTGCGAGGGAAATATAGACGTTATATCCCTTCATGAAGCGGGATTTGAAAATGCCGTTGCAACTCTCGGTACGGCAATAACGCCCGACCATGCAAGACTTCTGAAAAGGTATACCGAAAAGGTCGCAATAGCGTATGACGGTGACGGTGCCGGACAGAGAGCGACCGAAAAGGCGGTCAAGATACTGGATGAAGTCGGTATTGAAACGAAAATAATAAAAATAGAGGGTGCAAAGGACCCTGACGAGTATATAAAAAAATACGGCAAGGAGGCCTTCAAAAAGCTGATAGAAGGCAGTCGCTCCAAAATGGACTACGTTATTGAGACTGCACTTGCCAAGCATGACTTGACGACTGCCCAGGGTAAGACCAGGGCGGCAAAGGAGCTTTGCGAATATGCTGCCGGAATTTATTACAGAGTGGAGCAGGACCTGTTCGCTGCCAAGGCTGCCAAGGCTCTTGAGGTTGACGTTTCAAGCTTTATAAACGACGTATCAATTATCAAAAAAAGAATGAAGCGAACAAACGTTAAGAAAAATCATGAGGAGGTCATTCGTCAGTCTCTCGGAATATCTGACAGAGTGAACCGTGATTTTGCCAAATATCCCAAGGCGGCAAGGCTTGAGGAGATAATTCTCGGTATAATGCTTCTTTGTCCGGAGTTTATTGAAAAAACGGTTGACGGCAAGGTTCTTTGCGAGACGGATTTTGCAACGGAATTCGGAAAAAAGCTGTTTTCCGTTCTTGAAGCTTCGGCTGAGTCGGGGTTTGATATAGCGAGACTCAATGAGTTTATGACTCCCGACGAGGTTTCAAGAGCCATGAAGCTGAGAACCGCCAGAATGCCCCTTCAGAATACGGATGCCATATTCTTTGAAACAGTTTCGGCATTGAAGAATGAGACCGGCAGGAATATAAAGAACGATACCTCAGACGAAGCAATTGACAGCCTTGAGGAAATTCTCAGACGTAAAAGAGAAGGAGAAAATAACAGTTAATTCCTATAAGACCCGTTCGGGTTCGACTTTGTATTTTTTTTCATAAGGAGTTCAAAATGGGAAACAGAAAAGATATTGAGGTTAAGGAGACGGTAAATGGCGGGCAGGATACTGCTCAGACATCCGAAGCAGCTCCCGACAACGAAAACAAGACTCAGAAAAAGCGTTCTTTGAGTGCTAAGAATCCCGAAGCATCATCGCTTCTTGAAAAAGGAAGGGAGAACGGTTTTGTCACCTTTGAAGATATACGTATTGCTTTTAATGATCCGGATATAAAAAAGACTGAGCTTATCAGAATAAGCAAATGGCTTGAAAAATCGGGAGTTGACGTAATAGATTATATCAGCGAGGAAGAGATTGCCGAGATAGAGAGCGAAGAAGAAAACGATGGTGACGATGTTGACAGCATTCTCACATCTGAGGATGTTTCGATCGAAGACCCTGTAAGAGTATATCTTAAAGAGATCGGAAAAATAGCTCTTATTGACGGTGAAAGAGAGATCTTACTTGCCAAGCGTATTGAAGATGGAGACGAAGAAGCTAAAAACGAGCTTATTGAGGCAAACCTAAGGCTTGCGGTGAATATTGCCAAAAGATATATAGGTAAAGGGCTTCCGTTCCTTGATCTTATTCAAGAAGGGAATTTAGGTCTTCTCAAGGCGGTTGAAAAATTTGACTATAAAATGGGCTATAAATTTTCAACCTATGCTACTTGCTGGATAAAACAGTCTATCAACAGAGCAATTGCCGATCAGGGAAGAACTATCAGAATTCCCGTTCATATGGTAGAGACCTATAACAGAGTTACACGGTGCTCAAGACAGCTGCTTCAGGAACTGGGACGTGAGCCTACTGCCGAAGAAATTGCAGAACGGCTTGATATGACCGCCGAGAAGGTGCTCAATATACAAAAGGTCACACAGACTCCTGTTTCTCTTGAGTCTCCCATAGGAGAAGAAGAGGACAGCCATCTCGGTGATTTTATTCCCGATTCAGAGACACCCTCTCCGGAGGATGAGGCGTATAAGGTGTTTTTGAAAGAGGAGATTAGTAAAGCACTTCACACTCTCAGCGAAAGGGAAGAACACGTTCTGAAGCTCAGATACGGACTTCTTGACGGCAAGACATATACTCTTGAAGAGATAGGACAGCAGTTGAAAATAACGAGAGAAAGAATAAGACAGATAGAAAAAAAGGCACTTAGAAAGCTTTTTGTGAAATATTCTAAGCTAAAGCATTTCTGAGAGCATAAATTTGATTGTTGTTGATATTTGAAAGGAAAAAAGAATGGAAAACGAAAAGGTATTTGATATAAAAGAGCTTTGCGAAAAGGGTAAGGCAAAGGGTGCACTTACAAGTGAGGAGATAAGTGCGGCGCTGGAGATGGCAGACCTTGACATCGACCAGATAGAGAAAATATATGAGGCACTTGAAGCTCAGGGAATTGAAATAATCAATTACGCAGACGATGACTCCAAGGAGATAGAGGAGGAGGTTGAAAAGCTTTCCTCTCCCGAAGCTATGGAGGACGTTCTCAAAAAGGAAGGCCTTACGGTCGATGACCCGGTTCGTATGTATCTTAAAGAGATCGGTAAGGTTCCCCTTCTCACATCCGAACAGGAATTTGAGCTTGCAAAAAGAATGGAAGCGGGCGATGAATTTGCCAAGAATGAGCTTGTTGAAGCAAACCTCCGTCTTGTTGTAAGTATTGCAAAGAAATACGTCGGTCGAGGAATGTTCCTTCTTGACCTCATTCAAGAGGGTAATCTCGGTCTTATGAAGGCTGTTGACAAGTTTGACTATTCCAAGGGCTATAAGTTTTCAACTTACGCTACATGGTGGATAAAACAGGCTATTACAAGAGCTATAGCCGATCAGGCGAGAACTATACGTATTCCCGTACATATGGTGGAAACAATACACCGCTATTCAAAGATCTCAAGACAGCTTCTTCAGGAAAACGGCAGAGAAGCAACCCCTGAGGAAATTGCAAAGAGAGCCGGCACTACTCCCGAAAAGGTCAGAGAGATAATGAAGATAGCCCAGGAGCCTGTTTCTCTTGAAACACCTATCGGTGAAGAAGAAGACAGCCATCTCGGTGATTTCATTCCCGATACGGATTCTCCCGCACCTTCAGATGCCGCTTCCTATTCCATGCTCAAGGAACAGCTTGCAGAGGTCCTCAATACCCTCAGCGACAGAGAAGCACACGTTCTCAGACTCAGATACGGTCTCGGTGACGGCCATCCCAGAACTCTTGAAGAGGTCGGCAAGGAATTTGATATTACAAGAGAAAGAATTCGTCAGATAGAAGCAAAGGCTCTCAGAAAGCTTCGCCATCCCAGCCGTTCCAAAAAGCTGAAGGATTATCTTGACTGATTTTTCATCTTAAACAAACGAATATCAACATAAAATTTAAAATCACTTGACATTACACTATAAATCTTTTATAATATATAGTGTATATTTACGCATTAGATCCAATGGAGGTTTCTCAATGAAAAAGAGAATTATCAGTGCGCTTCTTGCTATCGTAATGTTGGTGGGCTGTTTCGGCCTTACCTCCTGTAACAAGGAAGAAGAGGAGGAAGTTAAGAATGTAGGCCAAAGAGTAGCTACAACTCTTACTTTGTGGCTTCCTGCTGAAAAAGGCACGAAGATCGACGACGAGTCCGTAGCTCAGGTTGAAAAGGCTATAAATGAAATAACACAGGCTAAGTTCAGCACAGCTATCAAGTTCAAGGTATTTGAATCCACAGAATACGATGCACTTGTTGAAGCACAGCTTGCTGAGTGTAAGCGTAGAGTAGAGCAGGCAGAGGAAGAAGCTGCTAAAAAGAGAGAAGAACAGCGTGAGGCTGCCGCAAAGGGTGAAAAGGTTACGACATCAAGCACTTCTGAAACAACGGCAGTTACCGAAACGAAGGCTGTTGAAGCTGAAAATGAGTTTTCTGCAATGAACGCAGCTCTTTTCGCTTCATATCCCGCAGTTGAACCTGCACAGTTTGATATTTTTCTTATAAGAGGTGCAGACCAGTATAAGAAATATGCAGACGGTTATTATCTGTCCTCTCTTACGGAAAATCTCAAGGATGACAGCAAGTCGCTTTATTCCTATATTTACCCCACATTCTTTGACAGTGCGGTATATCAGGGCGAAACATTTGCTATTCCCAACAACCACGGTGTCGGTGAATACGAGGTCATGCTTGTAAACAAGAAGATCGCTGAAGAGCTTTATTATGATCCTGCACAGCTCAACTCCGTGCAGAAGCTTTTCACATATGACAACTCCGGTATCTCATTCATTGAAGACGTGATGGCAAACTATCCTAACGTTGTTCCCGTAGCAGGTACTTACAGTGCTCCTTATGTTAAATATTGGAACTCTGCTGACAACAATAAGTTCTCCATTCTTTCTTCACTCGTAAGCGGAGAAATGGGCGCTGCTGATATTTCCATCGTTAATACACTCAAGAACGTAAACTATGTAAACTATATTACATATTCCAAGAGAATTAACGAGATCGTAACTCCCGAAGCTTTTGATGCAAGCAAGGATTTTGCAGTTGGATTTACAAAGGCATCAGCAGAAGATATCATCAATTATTCGGAAGATTATCAGGTAACGATCCTTCAGAACCCTCAACCTGCACAGAGCGAACTTCTCGAAGCTATGTTTGCAGTAAGTGTATATACAAAGGATGTTGACCGTTCTATGGAAATCATCACTCTGCTTAATACAGATACAGAGCTTCGTACGATTCTTCAGTACGGTGTTGAAGGCGTTCACTGGAAGAAGGACGTTGACGATAACAGCGTTATGCACGTTATCAGTGACAAGTACAAGATGAACATCAATGAAACAGGTAACGTATATATGACATATCCTGCAGACGGTGTTCCCATGACATATTGGTCTCACGCTAAGCAACAGAACCTTCATTCTTTCGTTCCCCATACAAACGGATTTGTATATAACAATGAAAGCACAGCAGCTCTCCTTGCTGAGCTTGATGCTGAGTCTGCGGATATCGAAGCCCGCATAGATGCTATGAGCTCGGCTGAGTTTACGGCAGCTCTTGACGGACTCAGAAATGAAATAGATAATCTTGAAGTTTTCCAGAAGCTTACCTATTTCCCGTCCGACGATGACGACGAAAATACTCCTTTCAAGATGGAAGAATCAATTGCTTATCTTTGGTTTGAATTTATCAACCAGGAATGAGCTGAGTATTAACGGTAAAATTAAGCTCCCCCGAATTTCCCAGAGGAATTTCGGGGGAGCTTTTGTCAATATGCGTGGCTTCGATAGAATTACCTGAAGGGAGCACCTTGACTTGCCCGTACATTATTTGGGTTCAGACTTGTTATTTGCTGCGGATTCGTTTTCTGTCTCGGTCGGCTGAAGCTCAAGATGTTCCGGGATAGAATCCTTTTTTCCGAGAAGAACGTTGCTGTTTTTGAAATCCGTACACGGTGGATCTGTTTTGTAAAACTCCGTTTCGACAGGAGCCGTTTTTCGTTTGAGCCTTGATTCACAGAACTGCTTTGTAAGTGTGTAGAGCACCGCACAGGCGGGAACACCCAGTATCATACCTGTTATTCCGAAAAATCCTCCGGCAATAACAATGGCTATCATTACCCACATCGCACCGACACCAACCTTGTCGCCGAGTATTTTAGGCCCGATGACGTTGCCATCAAGCTGCTGTATAACTATAATGATGATTATGAAAAGCAAAAACTTTTTAGGGTCTGCAATAAGGATTATAAAGCCTGTCGGAATGGCACCGATGATTGGACCGAAAATGGGGATAATGTTCGTAACCCCGACAAACAGAGAAACAAGAGGGAAGTAGGGAATATTCAGAATACCCGTGACGATAAACGTAAGAATGCCTATTATAAGTGAGTCGAGAAGCTTTCCGATAATAAAACCGCCGAAGGCTTCGTGTGTGTATCTGAGAAGATTTACCGAATTAAGATAAGCCTTTCTGGAAAGTATTGCCGAAAGCAGCTTTTTGCCCTGTGCGGCAAGCTTCTCTTTATAATATAGGAAATAAACCGCAAGGAACAGGCCGATTATAAGGTTTTTAAGCTCGACAACGAACTTTCCGGCGTATGAAATTATATAGTTGGAGATGGTTTCAATATACTTATAAGAATTTGAAATTATTGATTTTATATCGGAGGATATTTCATTTACATCGAGAAAGTGAAGCAGATTTTCATATTCTCCGTTAAAAAGAGGAAAGTCTCTGACAAAATTGTCCGCCCATGCCTGAGCACCTGAGATGTATTGCCCTATCTGCTTCATAAGATCATTGTAGCTGTTTATTATCTGAGGAACAAGGATTATAATGAAGGCGGTTATGCAGGCGGCAAAGACGATGTAAGAAACGGTTATGGAAAGCACACGCTTTAAAACCTTTCGGTCCTTCTTTGCTTTTTTGAAGGAGAATGCCTTTTTCTCCAAAAGGTTAACAAGCGGTGCACAAAGATAGGCTATTACAAAGCCGTATGTAAGCGGCGATATAACTCTGAAAAAACGCCGTACACTTGAGATCAACACGTCGAAATTGAGCATTCCGAGAATAACTAAAGAAACAGCTGCAAAGGTGATGAATGCATAAAACGCTATGGAAGCATATTTTTCATTTTTCTTAAAATTCATGGTTCCTCCTTGTTTAAAAATATGAGCCGTAGCTTTGAAGGTCGGGTCAAAATGTCATCATATATATTTTAAACCAAAAGTCAAATAAGGTCAATAGAGAGAATAATTTTTAGTCAATATTTTCAAAAACAAATCACGTTTATGGGTTAAAATTGATAATCTTACAATTTCGGAGATGAAATTCCCTCTTGTGCTATTGACAATATCGTGTTTTCATTATATAATAAAATAGTTAAATGGCGAGGTGTATCTAAAATTCACTTTGCCGGAAATATTAATCAGGAGGAAGGTACTGCAACACAGTACCGGGTATTCAGATTTTGGAAGCTATTTGGGAATATTTATCAAGAAATCTGAAGATTGCATGGAAGAGTGTTTTCTTCAACTGGAAACAGTATATCTGCTTTTTCCTGGCGATATTCATTGTTCAGATGTTCTACGGAATCATGGCCGTTTCCACCGAAAACAACAAGACGGTTGAAAGATCGCACGTTGAGCAGGAATACGACTATGACATGGTTCTTACGAACCTCAATGAATATCAGCACAATATCGTTGTAAACTACAACGGCAGCGTAATTTATCAGGCGGCGGCTGAGTCTTTCTATCTCGTTCATAAAGACATAGCTTACGAAAATGCTGTTGACGACTCTAAGAGCTACGACGTTTACATCAATTTCAGTGAGTACGAAACGCAGGAAGTCCGTGACAAGTTCATGAAGGAATTTGTAAACGGTACACTTGCTGCATACGGCGATGTAAATTACGAAGAAACGGACCTTATCAGCTTTGATAATAATATCAGAGCAAACAATATCACGTTTGCTATAATCAGCATCGTGCTTCTTGCGGTTTCGATCTTCCTTTTGATCGCTCTGTACAACATCAGAATTAACCAGTATAAATTTACATACGGTGTATATATGACAGTCGGCGCTGACTTTGTCAGCCTCTTTGCGACTGCCTTTTGGGAATTGTTCCTTATCTCTTTGGTAACGTTCATTCCCGCTATGGCGGCTTCCACGGTAACTGTATGGCTGATCTACAAGTCCTCCGGATTTGCATTCAAGTTCTTTGTTCCTGGAATGTGGCTGCTCGTAGGCCTGTTCAGTTTGGTTGTTGTAACTGTATCCGTAATTTCTCCTATGAGAATTATGTCTTTGAGAACTCCTATGTCTCTTATCAGAACAGAGGACAACTCAAACCTTGTTACTTCTCCCAGACGTTCCTTCAACCTTCTCGGCAAGAGCTTCCCTGCACATTATGAAATTTATTCTATCTGGCGTTTCAGAAAGTATAATATTCAGCTTCTGACATCTGCTATTGCGTTCTGTGCTTTGTTTATTATCGGTTTGTATCTCGGTAACATCTACAATACAAACATTGAATTCTCAAAGCCTCAGTATACGGTCGACCTTTCAGACTCATTGTTCTACTACAATGCAGGTGCTGAAAAGGCTGGTGACGGTCTTGCAGTAAATGCTGAAAAGATCAGAGAGATCGAAGGCGTTACATACGTTGAGCAGACAGGTGACGAAAAGGGTAACTTCACAGGAGAGATCGTAGACTTCACATCTCCTCAGACAGAGGCAGAATATATTTCCTCACACACTCTGTTCCCCTCAAACCGTGCAGGTCTTTTGACAAACTTCCTCAACCACAACGGTTGGAAGGCAACAAATGAGGTAATTTACAGAGCAGTTGACTGGGAACAGATACTGTTCCTTGAACAGTATGAATATACAGGTGATCTTTCCAAGGTTCTTGACACAAGCTCAGGTGTTAAATACTGTATCGTTGGTGACTCCATCTCCAACATGAAGCAGTTCAATATCAAGCCCGGTGACAAGATCATGATCGGTACGAAGACAGGTCAGCAGAAGGACGTTGACTCCAACGCCTCCGGCAGATCCCTTCTCAAACAGCAGCTCAAGTATTTCTACTATGAATATACAGAATTTGAAGTTGCAGCCGTAATTCATGACATTCCTTCCGGAAGTCTTCCTATTTACATTCTCGGTAACGATTATCAGACGTGTACAGGCATCAGCCCCAACGCTGAGCTTCTCAACGTATACACGGATCCCACACTCACAAACGAACAGGTTCTCAGTATAATGGACGATATTAAGGTCAAGTTCGGTTTCAATGAGATCGGTGTAGTACACGTAAACAATAACCGTCGTATCAGCCTTCAGAGTATCGCTGCCGATAAGCACAACTCCGAGCTTTACGTAGTTATTTCCGTACTTATTCTGATTATCTCTCCTCTGGTTTGGTTCTTCAATCAGATTCTCTACTACCGCAAGAGAGAAAAAGAATTCAATATTATTCAGTCCATGGGTGCAAAGGAATCCGACATCAGAGTCATTTATCTGCTTGGCGGTCTGAGTATGGCTATCATGTCACTCGTTGTAAGTATACTTCTCAGTTACATCGCAAGCTATGCGGTATACTACTTCGTAAATGCTATACTTCCCAATCTCAGCCATGACATCATCAGATACGAATTCTACCTGCCTTGGTATGCACTTGTTATCAGTGCTGTTGTATCTGTTGCCTGCGGATTCTTCTCAACATACGTTCCTTATAAGAGTTACTTCAAGAACCGCTTCTCCCTTGAAAACGGCGGCAGCGGCATGAAGGACGATGAATAATCCGAGTTTCACCCACTACTTTATATTATTTTAATTTACTGAAAAGGAAGAAAAACTATGAGTGAATATATGCTTCAAACAGAAAGTGTTATTAAGACATACAGACAGTATGACTCGGTAATCACTGCGGTAAACCGTGTCAGCATCAAGGTGGAAAAGGGCGAGTTCATCGCTATCATCGGTACATCAGGTTCCGGTAAATCCACATTCCTTCACATTTGTGCAGGTCTTGATAAGGCTAACGCAGGTCACGTTATTATTGACGGTACAGATATTACAAAGCTTAATCCCGACCAGCTCGGTAAGTTCAGAGGCGAAAAGATGGGCTTTATCTATCAGAGACATAACCTCATCCCTCAGTTCACAGCTTTGGAAAACATTCTGCTTCCCACAGTTATGTGTAACAAGCCCGACATGAGCTATCAGGAAAGCCTTCGTAAGCTGGTTGAATCCCTCAACCTTACAGAAAGACCTCACCACCTGCCCTCCGAGCTTTCCGGTGGTCAGGCACAGAGAGTTGCTATCGCCCGTGCTCTTATCAACAATCCTCAGATCCTGTTTGCCGATGAACCTACAGGTAACCTTGACCGTGCAAACGCTGATGAAGTTCTTGA
>JAZSLF010000158.1:0-9469 GCA_045535205.1 Eubacteriales bacterium | reverse complement strand
CCTTTTCGTAGGTACCAAGAAGCAGGCTGCCGACACCATCAAGGAAGAGGCTGAGCGTTGCGGTATGTACTACGTTAACGTACGTTGGCCCGGCGGAATGCTTACCAACTTCAAGACCATCAGAAAGAGCATCAACCGTCTCAACGAGCTCGAGAAGATGCAGGCTGACGGCACCTTTGATATGCTTCCCAAGAAGGAAGTTGCTGCAAAGGTTAAGGAGATCTACGACCTTGAGAAGAACTACGGCGGTATCAAGAATATGGATACTCTTCCCTCCGCTGTATTCATCGTTGACCCCAGAAAAGAACACAACGCAGTTCTCGAAGCAAAGAGACTCGGTATCCCCGTAGTAGCAATCGTTGACACAAACTGTGACCCCGATGATGCTGACTACGTTATCCCCGGTAACGATGACGCTATCCGCGCTATCCGTCTCGTATCTTCCGTAATCGCTGACGCAGTTATCGAAGGTCACCAGGGCGAACAGCTTGCAGAAGCTGAAGCAGAAGTAACAGCAGCAGAAGAAGCTGAAGACGCAGAAAACGCATAATTTATGCACATAACCCTCACGTGAGGGAACATTAAAAATAAAATTTAGAAGCCGCATAATGCGGCATGGAGGATATTATGGCTATTACAGCAAAACAGGTTTCCGACCTCAGAGCAAAGACCGGTTGCGGTATGATGGAATGCAAGAAGGCTCTCACAGAAGCTAACGGTGACTTCGACGAAGCAGTAAAGGTTCTTCGTGAAAAGGGTCTCGCAGTAGCAGCTAAGAAGGCCGGCAGAATTGCTTCCGAAGGTGTTGTTGACATCATGTTCAACGATGCACACGACGTTGCAGCTATGATCGAAGTTAACGCAGAAACAGACTTCGTTGCAAAGAACGAAACATTCAAGGAATTCGTTCGCGGCATTCTCGCAACAATTATCGCTAACAAGCCCGCTGACAACGATGCACTCATGGCACTTCCTTATGATGCAGAATACACAGTAGCTGAAAAGCTCACAAACATGATCGCAACAATCGGCGAAAACATGAACATCAGACGTTTTGTTATCGTTGAAGGCACTCTCGCTTCCTACATTCACGGCGGCGGCTCTGCAGGCGTTATCGTTAAGTTCAACGCAGACGAAGCAGCAGTTAACAACGCAGGCTTCGCAGAATTTGCAAAGAACATCGCTCTCCAGATCGCAGCAGGTAATCCTTCTGTATACGTATGCAAGGAAGAAGTTCCCGCAAGTGCAGTTGAAGAAGAAAAGCAGATCCTCATCGCTCAGATCAAGAACGACGAAAAGAACGCTAACAAGCCCGACGCAATCATCGAAAAGATGGTACAGGGTAAGATCGGCAAGTTCTATGAAAGAGTTTGTCTCGTAGAACAGGGTTACGTTAAGGATGACAAGCTTACAGTTGGTCAGTACGTAGCAGAAACAGCAAAGGCATTCGGCGGTGCAATCGCTATCGACTCCTTCTGTCTCTACGAAAGAGGCGAAGGTCTTGAAAAGAAGGAAGACAACTTCGCTGACGAAATCGCTCAGATGGTAAGCGGTAACTAATTTAAACTTCATAAACACCGACACGGCTTCAATTGAAGCCGTGTTTTTTTGCGTCAGGGGTCCTCAAGTTGCCTTTGGCGACTTGGGGTTCTCTTGGGCATGGGGTCCTCAAGTTGCCTTTGGTGACTTGGGGTTCTTTAGTTACGGAACAATAATACTTTATTATTTTACATTCTTCGTTTTAGCAATTTCGAAAAAAGTCGAAATAAAGCAATATAGCAAGTAAAAAGTGAATAAATGTAGAACGATGTAATAAAAATGCGAACGAATTATGTTGCACTTTGTTTGGGAAGGCAGTATAATAAAAGTGTAAGTAGGATTAAAAACATTGCAATGTTAATAGTTATGAGTTATTTTTGATTGTTAAAGGAGTGATGCCGATGTAATTTTAGTTTTTTGGTCGAGCGGATGTACGAATGTTTAATTGTGATTAATTAGAAGGAGGTAAAAATGAAAACTGCATTAAAAGTATTAGCATGCATTCTTTCAATTGTATTGTTTATTGAAGCGATACCTCTTTGGGTATTGGCACAGGAACTTGAAGAAAACATGGGTTCGGGTGAAAATTCCGCTGATGAAATCTTCACAACAGCACCGATAGAAGAAACAGAAAATAAAAACGAAAGCGAAGCGGAGATATTAGGCGAGCTTAAAGAGAAAAGAGAGCCAAACGTTAAGCATTTTATGATGAGTAACGGGACAATATCAGCAGCTATATATCCTTATAACGTTCATTATGAAGATGAAAACGGTAATTTACAGGATATAAACAACAGCCTTTCAGATGCAAATGATGAAGGCGATGACGCATTTGGCAACACGCAAAACGAGCTTTATGTAAAGTTCATGAAAAAAAGCGGTTCAAATAAGCTATACACAACTACGGTAAAAGGGCATAAAATCAAAGTTTCTATTGAGGGAACTTCAAAATCAAAAGCTACGCTTGTTGAAACGGAAGTATTAGATGAAGAAAAACTGAACGGCGGAGCAATGACTCTCGAAAATATCAGTAGCTCCGTAATATATGAGGATATATTTAAGAATACTGATATTCAATATACATTAATTTCAACAGAATTAAAAGAAAACATTATCCTCAAAAAGAAAGTAAAATTTGACAGTCTTACTTATCATTATGATATAGGAAACGACCTTGAAGCATTGCAACAGGATGAAAAAACCATATTAATAAGCGAAAAAGACAGCGATGACGTTATAACGTACATATCCGCACCGCTTATGTGGGATTCGGAGGAGAGAAAAAGTGATGCACTTTCCTTGACTCTTACGGAACAAAAAAACGGAAAAATAACGGTAGTTTTATCGTGGGATAAATCCTTTGTGGATTCTGAGGAGACTGTTTTTCCCGTTACTATTGACCCTGTTCTTGAAACCACAAAGGATAGGACTGAAATTTACGATACATATGTTCACTCAGCAGATCCTAACAGTTCAAAGTATTGGTCCTATGAACATGTACGCGTATCTTCAAACGCATATTCACTTATAGATATGGATCTACCGTCTCTCAGCAGCGGAGACAGAGTTATCAATGCTGACTTTTATCTTGTGTCTTACGATATACTTAATGAAGATGCAAGTGATGTGAATATTACTTTACACAGAATAAAACAGTCTTGGAGTTCTGAAAGCATAACCTATAATTCAATTTCCGATCTGAATTCTTTTTGTGATTCAAAGGTTGAAGACTATTTTCCTGTGGGCGATTCAATTGTCGATGATCTCGGTGATGATCTTGCTGTTTATAAATGGAACATAACAAAGCTTGTTGATTCATGGTATGAGGGAAGATGTGAAAAGCATGGATTTCTTCTTAAATTTGATAAAGCATCAACTAGTGACGTTTTCTTTTATTCTTGCGAGGGGCGTTATACACCGGAGGGCTGTTATCCTCAAATAATAATCCAGTATATTAATACTACAGGCATCGAGAGTTATATTTCGTCCCACTCTCAGAACATAGGCCAAGCCGGAACAGCATATACGAACGACCTTACAGGAAATCTCACTGTTATAAATGAAATAGCAAGTATGGGAAGCGGAAATGCTCCGATCTCTGTTTCACTTGTATATAATTCATCTGACGTGGAGAAACGGTGTGCTCCTTACGGATGGGGTTGGGGGTTAAATTGGTCACAAAGTATAAAGCTGACCGATCTTACAGTTACAAAAGACGGCGATGAACTAAAATATTATGTGTATAAAGACGGTGACGGAACAGAACACTATTTTTTGCAAGATTCAGATTCTGCTTCAAACGCAACCGATGAAATCAATCCAAAGAGAAAAATAGTTTACGACTCAAGCTCCAGCTCAGACTATAGCATTTATGATATGAGTGATGAAAGCGGAACACATCTATATTTCAAAAATAATGGTTCAACAAATGAATGGTATTTATATAGGTATACCGATGAATTCGGTAATGAAATAATCTTGGAACTTGATAATGCCAACATGAATCGGGTTAAAAAAATAACGTCAACAAATGGATATGGTATTGACACTCTCCTTACTGATATTAGATATGTTGTTGAACTTAAATATTCGGAATACGGTTTCTTATATGAGGTTAATTATCAGTTCGAGGATTATAAAAAGATAGTAACCTTGTCCTATAATAATAATACGGTAAGCAACATTAAATTTTACGATAATCAAAATACAGATCAAAATGATGTTCAAAACGTATATTATTATTATGCCGGAACAGGTGGTACAAATAGGCATATAAGCAAAATTGTAGACGCTGACGGTTACAGTTGCGTGTATTATTATGTGAATGGCGGAGCAAGTTCACCGTATAGAGTGTGCCAAGTTGAAGAGCAAGACAGCATTGATGGAGAAAAAGGACAAGAATTTGCAATAGAGTACGGCTTATGCAGCAGCACCGTTACGGATGTTGTATCAAACAGAAAATATCTCTATACGTTTTCTCATACCGGAACAGTAAAAAGTGTTGTTGACGTTACGGAGAATGACGGCAACGGCTATGCTCAGTATTATGAATATAATAATGATAATGAACAGCAAAAGGGAAAGGGAAATTTAACTTTTGCCAGTAAGACACAAAAATCTACCGTGAACCTATTATACAATCATGGGTTTGAGCTTGACGGGTATTATTCAACAATAATTTGGGGAAACAACAATTCGTCATCAAGTGTTGGATATACAGCTCTGAAAGCTATGTACGGTTCACGGTCAATGAAACTCAGCCGTGTTGATAATAACTGTACGAGAGTTCTGGGATATAAGACTATGGCTTTAGAAAGCGGAAAAACGTATACGCTATCCGCATACGTTAACACGTCTGAAATGAATGTGAATAATGTTGGCGGTGCGAGTATGTTTGTCCATTATAACGACTCATTGACCTTTGAAAGCGAAATACTGACAGAAAAAACAGACGCTGATGAATGGAAACGGATATTCATTACGTTTGTTGCTCCGTCAAACTCATCTGTAAGCTTATGTATGAGTCTTAACGGAACGACCGGTAATGTATATTTTGATTGTATACAGCTTGAGGAGGGTGGGCTTTCAGATTATAACCTTATTCAAAACAGCGGGTTTGAATTTGGAACATCAGGATGGAGTCGAACGATAGGTTTAGCGGCTCCAAGCACAGAAGATAAAGTTTCGGGCTCATATTCCGTGAAGATGACTGATGCCGCAGACACAAGAAGTGATTATATGCAGAGAATATATATCAGCGGTGAAGAAGGAGATGCGTTTGTAGCATCAGCATTTGCAAAAAGCTATTCGCCGCCTTTTGATAAAGACAGTTCAAGCGGCAAATGGAAATTCACTCTTCTTGTTCGTTTTCTTGATTCAAACGGCAACGGAATAAACGATTGTAACATTCACTTTAATTCGGATACAGACAGTTGGCAGAAAGTATCGGGCGTTGCAATAGCCGAAGGAGCCTATGAAAGCATCACCGTATGGGTGCTTCATTATAATAATGTAAATTCGGTTTATTATGATAACGTTCAACTGATAAAGGATACTTTCGGAAATACATACGTATATGATGAAGAAGGAAATGTCATAAGTACCATCGACCTTGAGGGAAAGGAAGAAAACACGTTCACATACAACGGGTCAAACCAGCTTATTGAGGAGACAAATATTTCAGGAAGTAAATTGTTTTATTCCAACTATAATTTACAGGGATCTGCAATTGAGCGAGTATCGGGCGGAGGTATAACAACATCATTTGTCTACGATTTTAAAGGTAATGCGACTGTTTCGAGAAGCGAAGCTGCCGGAGTTGCCGACGGGCAGTATTATTATATTAAAAATGTATCGGACGGAAAATATCTTACCGCATCGGGAACCGGTATAATTGCGGAGGATTATGACCGAAGTGCCGGACAGATGTGGTTGTTTACCGAATCGGGTACGGACGGTTGCTTTAAATTGTCTCCGTATGTGTTTGATGATAATGAAGAGAACAAGTACATAAGTGCAAGTTCTGATGCGCTTACAAATCTTGGAGATACCGGATTGTATTCTTCGGGGAAGCTCAATTGTACCTTCAGACCTGTTAAAAAAACTGATAACATATATTATCTGTATTTCGAAAGAGATAACGGCTATACTATTGAACTGTATGACGGAGAGCTTGTGGTTCGTACAAGTTCAGAAGCTGAATCAGTACAGTATGTTATAGAACCCGTATTTGAAAGTGATTTTGAAGGCCACAAAATAATTTCATCGGGTGCCGCATATGACAGCGTAGGAAACGTTACGTCCGTTACGGACAACTTCGGGAATAAAACAGGATATACTTACCTGTATCAAAGAGGACTTGTTGAACGCATAACAGATTCCGAAGGAAGAAAAAGCGAATATGAGTATAATAAAGACGGCAATCCCACCAAGATTACATTTATAAGTGATACCTTAACAAGAAGTGTAAGCTATCAATACAATAGCTCTAAATTGCTGACCGAGATAAATGCTCCGGGCGGTACAAATTACAACTTCACTTATGATAATTTTTACAGAACAACAGCTACAAAAATAGGTGATACTACCCTTATTACCAATAATTATGAAGACAGAACGGGGCTTTTGCTTTCAAGCACATACGGAAACGGAGTAACGGTATCAAATACGTATGATGAATTTAACAGATTGATAGGAAGGTCTGTAAAGAATTCACCGGAAGGACAAGAACAGCAGTACGTAAGATATGTCTACGACGGAATGGGACGTGTTGTACAGACAGAAGACCTTTCAAATTCAACAATTATTAAAAACGAATACGATCTGCTTGACAGACTGACTATCACAAGATACATAAACAGCGAAACAAAAAAAGTAATAAGTGATACGACTGTAAAGTATGATTCAAAAAACCGTGTAAGCGGTTATGAAACTCAGTATTCGGGAACGGTAACCCAAACTGATTATATATTTGGTGAAGAACCGAATAATACAGATATGATCTACGGCGTTAAAGTTGACGGTGATACAGAGGTAAGCTATACCTATGACAGTATGAATAGACTTACCACAAAAAAACTTAACGGTGCCGCCGATTTTACAACGAGCTATGAATATGAAAGCGGAAAAGTCATTACAGATTGGAAGTATTATCATGCATTTATTGACGGAAGAACGGTGTCGGGTGATTTCAACGGAGACGGATGTGATGACATCGCCGTTATCTATCAGCTTATTGAAGGTTCAAGAATAGACAGTTGGCTCAGCGACGGAAACGGAGGATATACGCTACATTCCACCGATACGTATACTGATATTTCTGCTTTGGAAATGACAAATACTGTATCTGCGGGCGACTATGACGGTGACGGTGAAGATGAGATTGCCGCAGTATATGATCTCGGTTCAAACAATATGGTTATATATATGTTTGACCCGACAGGTGATGAGACAGACGGAAGCTTTACTTTTACAGCATCAATATGTGAAGCACAAAGAGGATCAGGTGCTTTCAGCAAATCAGCAATTGAAGGCAGAGTAACGTCAGGTGATTACGACGGCGACGGCAAGGATGAACTGGCTGTAATGTATAATTACGGAAACAGTCAAATGAAAATGTTTGTATATCAGTATACGTCAGGAATGTCAGAAGAGAGCTTCGCACCGGAAATCTGGTATGAAACAACATCGTCAAATCTATATGATGCTGCAAAGGTCACATACAGAATGGTATCCGGAGACTTTGACGGAGACGGTTTGGACGAGATCGCCGCAATGTATGATAACGGTTCTTCCGCTATGCAGTTACAGGTATTTAACACATCTGAAACAAGCGGAGCAAGCAGCTTTGATAAGGAAATTTGGTACACGGCAGCATCAGCGGTATCCTTTGGCCCCGGACGAGCAAACGGCACCATGATAGCAGGTGATTTTTCGGGAGACAGCAGAGACGACCTCGCAGTAATGTACAATTATACGACCTATGCTGACATATTGCTGTTTGAAACCACAGACAACAAGTGGAATAACAGTTGGTCAAGACTTCATAAGGGAAAGTATAATTATAGTCATGAAGGAATGTCCGGCAAAGTGTTTGGAGGAGATATCAACGGTGACGGTATAGACGAAATAATATCGCTGTACGCAAAAAGCATAGATTCGTTATCCATATACGTATGGAAAAAGAACAATGCAGGAGCTTTCGAGCTGAATACAGGAATATGGGATTCTCAAAACGTCGTCTTGTCATCTTCTTCAGCAACTTCAACACGTGTAAATAAAGTTACTTATGGAAATACGACCCTTGAATATGAATACGACAAGTCTGGGAATATCACATCCATAAAAGAAAACGGAGCATTGAAATACAGCTACCATTACGATGCGCTGGGACAGCTTATCCGAGAAGACGTTGTGGGAGATTTCACCTACACCTATGAATATGACAGCGGAGGAAATATACTGTGCAAAAGAGAGTATAACTACAGTGCACCCGATGAGCCGCCAAGGACAGAGCATACAGCCTTTAATAACAATTATACATACTCAACGGGAGAGTGGAAGGATCTTCTTGTCAAATTCAATTCCGACACGATAGAATATGACCAAATAGGAAATCCCCTTGAATACAGGGGAATGGACTTAACGTGGGAAAGAGGAAGGCTGCTGTCATCGATCGATGATGAGATCTTTTATACGTACGACCACAGCGGAAGACGAATAAAGAAAGATGCCTACGGAGAGGTAACGGAATACATATACAGCGGAGATACCATAAGCTATATTGTAGTGCCGAACGGCGAGATAATGTCCCTGTATTATGATGAAAACGGAAGTCCCTTCGGCTTCAAATATGACGGCGATAAATATTATTATGTAAAGAATCTGCAAAATGATATTATAGGAATTATTGACAGCACAGGAGCTTATGTTGTAAAATATACGTATAGCAGTTGGGGAAGAATTCTTTCCATAACAGATGCCTCAGGTGAAGACATTTATGACCCGGAACATGTCGGTTATCTGAACCCGTTCTTCTACAGAGGATATATCTGCGATGCCGAGACAGGTATCTATTATCTCCAAAGCAGATATTACGACTCTGAAACCGGTAGGTTTATTAATGCGGATGGTTACGTTAGCACAGGACATGGCATACTTGGCAATAATATGTTCGCGTATTGCGGTAACAATCCGATTAATCGTGTCGACCCCACGGGACAATTTTGGAAAGAACTATGGGATGCATTTACGCAAACAATTCATCAAGCTAGTGGTTACTTTGCGGTTGCAGCAGGAGTTTCACAAGTAGATACTCCTGCACCGGGTCCGGCGGATGTGGTATCAGGAGTTCTGTTGCTGGGTGGGGTGTTGGTTTGTGCAGGAATTGCAACATATGCCGCTATAACTGCACCAGCTCCCTCTATATCAA